>NC_003062.2:1901250-2208125 GCF_000092025.1 Agrobacterium fabrum str. C58 | reverse complement strand
AGGAAGGCGGCCCGGATTATATCCATGCGCTGCTGACCGGCTATCAGGAACCGCCGGCCGGTGTTGAGATATCGGAAGGTACGCATTTCAACCCGTACTTCGTCAGCGCTGCGGCACTGAAGATGGCGCCGCCGATCAGCGCCGATCAGGTGACCTATGACGATGGTGCACCGCAGACGGTTGATCAATATTCCAAGGACGTCGCTGCCTTCCTGATGTGGGCTGCGGAACCGCATCTGGAAGCGCGCAAGCGCACCGGCTTCATGGTCATGGTCTTCCTGTTCATCTTCACGGCACTGATCTATCTCACCAAGAAATCGGTTTACGCCAACAAGGAACATTGAGCGTCATCTCGATGCCTGCGATCATCAGCCTCCGCGGTCGTCCGCGGAGGCTTTTTCATGAGCGTTCCTTCGAGGCTATCCGCCCGGTCTGGGCGCGGATCGAGGGAATGTCGCCGGTGGAATGAGTGCCGTTGCCTTTTTAGTTGGTCCACAGCCGTCAAATTGATAGGGTGGCCCGAACTTCCTGATCCATTTCCCATTTTAACTGGAAATACCATGACCGTTATCGCTTCGGAGCTTTCCGCTGCCATCCGTTCCATTCCCGACTATCCGAAGCCGGGCATCATCTTCCGGGACATCACGACGCTGCTCGGCAACCCGCGCGCATTTCGCCGCGCCGTCGATGAACTCGTGCAGCCCTATGCGGGAACGAAGATCGACAAGATCGCCGGCATGGAAGCGCGCGGCTTCATTCTGGGCGGGGCGGTGGCGCATCAGCTTTCGGCCGGTTTCGTGCCGATCCGCAAGAAGGGCAAGCTGCCGCACACCACCGTGCGGGTCGCCTACAGCCTGGAATATGGTGTCGACGAAATGGAGATGCATGTGGATGCCGTACAGCCGGGCGAGAAGGTCATTCTTGTCGACGACCTGATCGCCACCGGCGGCACCGCCGAAGGTGCCGTGAAGCTCTTGCGACAGATGGGTGCGGAAATCGTATCCGCCTGCTTCGTCATCGACCTGCCTGATCTCGGCGGCCGCAAGAAGCTGGAAGATCTTGGCGTCGACGTGCGCACGCTGGTAGAATTTTCTGGCCATTGAGGCGGTAACCGGGGCAAGTCGCGATGGTTTGCCCCAGGGCTCGTATTAATCGAATTCCAGAACCCCGCTCTGGAAGGTCAGTACCGTTTCTCCCGACTGATTGACGCCCTCGTTGAAGGTGATGTTCAGCCAGATGCCGGGCCTCGATTCCAGCGGGCGAGCGTCGAGCAGGGTGACGAAATAGGTCACGTCGTCACCGGCAAAAACCGGCTTTTTCCATTTAAGTTCGCGGAAGCCCGGGGAGGGGCCGAGTTTCGGCGGTTCCAGCCCCTGTAGCTTCAACCGCTTCACTTCCTTTGCCCAATGGGACAGGAAGGATTTCATCCAGCCCGCGCCGGTGTGCCAGCCGGAGGCACAGAGCCCGCCGAAAACACTGTTCCTGGCCGCCTCGGCATCGAGATGAAAGGGCTGCGGGTCGAAATCGCGAGCGAAGCGAATAATGTCTTCGGCGGAAAAATGCAGCGTATCGAGGGTGACGCGTTCGCCGATCGGGGAAAGTTCTGCCAGTCTCATGCCGCAACGCCTCCATCGCCACCCATCAGGAACATGACGGTGTTTTCTCCCTGTGAGACCAGAATGCCGCGCTGGTTATAAAGCTCGTGGCGCAATTTTACGAGGCCGATGCCGGGGCGCGACGCGGAAGGGCGCTGTTCCAGCACGATGGATTTTCCCGAAAGCGTGTCTCCGGCCAGAACCGGCTTTTTCCAGTCGACATAATCGATGCCGGGGCTGCCCTGCGAGGTGGAGTTGGAGATGTAGCTGTCTGCCATCATCCGCATCAGCAGGCTGCAGGTGTGCCAGCCGGAAGCCGCCAGCCCGCCAAGAATGCTCCGGCGGCCAGCCTCTTCCGACAGATGCATGGGCTGGGGGTCGAACTCGCTGGCAAATTCGATGATCTGCGCTGCGGAAATCGATTGTGGTCCAAGGGGAAATTCCCGCCCTACGGCAAAATCCTCATAGGTGTATGTCGCGACCGGCACCATGGTTTCCTCCCTTCGCACAGTCAGTGTTGTGCGCATCTAAGAGGATTTTTCCTTTTACGTAAAGGTCAAATTGAAGGTGCGGCTGTTGACTGATAATGCTCTGGGGGTCGAGCGGGTGCTTCTATCGCCTTCTCCCCGCCGGGGAGAAGGTCGCGGCGGCGGGATGAGGGTGCTGGGGCAGAGATATCCAGAGAGGTGGCCCCCTCATCTGTCCCTTCGGACATCTTCTCCCCGGCGGGGAGAAGAAATGTGCCGCATTGTCCGGGTGGCTTCATTCGAACCGTCGTTCAAACCAGATCAGGTGTTAAAGCGGAAGTGGATGACGTCGCCGTCCTGAACGACATATTCCTTGCCTTCGTCACGTCCCTTACCCGCTTCCTTGGCGCCGACTTCGCCCTTATAGGCGATGTAGTCGTCAAAACCGATGGTGAAGGCGCGGATGAAGCCGCGT
This sequence comes from Agrobacterium fabrum str. C58, assembly GCF_000092025.1. Classification (NCBI taxonomy): domain Bacteria; kingdom Pseudomonadati; phylum Pseudomonadota; class Alphaproteobacteria; order Hyphomicrobiales; family Rhizobiaceae; genus Agrobacterium; species Agrobacterium fabrum. Next base: position 2,205,588 of record NC_003062.2, on the reverse strand, counting down.
TCGAAATCGGTATGGATGACGCCGGCGGCGGCGGGGGCTTTGGTGCCGCGCACGATCGTCCAGGCGCGCGTTTCCTTCGGGCCGACGGTGAAATAGGTGATGAGGTCGAGCAGGTGATAACCGGCACGGATGAGCCGGTCGAGACCAGCTTCGTTAAGGCCGAGGGCCGAGAGGAATTCCTCGGCTTCATCGGCCGGAAGCTGTGCAACTTCGGCCTCGATCGCCGCCGAGATGATCACGCATTCAGCACCCTGCTGCTTTGCCATCTCTGCGACGGCTGCGGTGTGCTCGTTGCCGGACGATGCGTCGGCTTCCGAGACGTTGCAGACATACAGCACCGGGTGCGACGTCAGGAGATTGAGGCCTTTGAGGATTTCGATTTCCTCGTCCGCCAGCGTCTTCAACAGCAGGCGTGCCGGCTTTCCGTCGTTGAGCAGCGCGATGACCGCTTCCATGACCGGCAGTTGAGCCAGGGATTCCTTGTCCTTGCTGGTGGCGCGCTTGCGCGTCTGCTCGACACGGCGCTCCAGGCTTTCGAGGTCGGCGAGCATCAGTTCGGTCTCGATCGTTTCGGCGTCGCCAACCGGATTGATGCGGCCTTCCACATGGGTGATATCGTCGTCTTCGAAGCAGCGCAGCACATGCACGACGGCATCGACTTCGCGGATGTTGGCGAGGAACTTGTTGCCGAGGCCTTCACCCTTTGACGCGCCGCGCACCAGGCCGGCAATGTCCACGAAGGAAATGCGGGTCGGAATGATTTCCTTCGAACCGGCGATGGCCGCAAGCTGCTGCATACGCGGATCCGGCACGGCAACTTCGCCGGTATTCGGCTCGATGGTGCAGAAGGGATAGTTGGCAGCCTGTGCGGCGGCCGTTTTCGTCAGCGCGTTGAAGAGGGTGGACTTGCCGACATTTGGCAATCCAACGATACCGCATTTGAAGCCCATGGCTTGAAACCTGTCCGTTTGAAAGAATTCGTTGAGGAGCCTTTTGCGGAATGGGCAGGGCAAGGTCAAGCCCGCGAGCCGATTTGTGCCGGCAAAGCCCTGCGAAAGGTGCGGATTTCCGGGCAGGCTTGCCGATAGCGCGGTTGCGGTGCAGTATAAGTGGGTTCAAGGCGCGATCTTTCGCCATCCAGCGGGATTTTCCCCCGAACCACGATGATGAACCACCATGACGAGCGACAATCATGAGTGACAGTCCTGTCGATCTCAAACCAAAACCGAAGGTCAAACCGAAGCTGGAGCGGCCTAAGCTCTACAAGGTCATGCTGCTGAATGACGACTATACGCCGCGCGAATTTGTCACCGTGGTGCTGAAGGCCGTCTTTCGCATGAGCGAGGATACCGGACGCCGGGTGATGATGACGGCGCATCGCTTCGGCAGCGCGGTGGTGGTTGTCTGCGAGCGCGATATTGCCGAGACGAAGGCCAAGGAGGCGACCGATCTCGGCAAGGAAGCGGGCTTCCCGCTGATGTTCACGACCGAGCCGGAGGAGTGAGCGCTTTTACGGCGGCTCTGGGGTTGCCGAGATTGACGAGTTGTCACTAATCCTGCCGGATCTGGAAACCTGTCTTGTTCTGCACGAAGCCGCAGCTTTCGTAGAAGGCATGAACCGCCGGGTCGTGGCGGCCTGTCAGGAGCATCACCTTGTAGCAGTTCGCGCCGAAGGCTGTCTCAATGGCGTGGCGCACCACCGTGCGGCCATATCCCCGACCGCGGCGCGCCTCCAGTGTCACCACGTTTTCAATGAAGGCATAGGGGCGGGCGGCGCGGGTCAGGTTCGGAACGATCAGAAGCGTGGCAGTCGCGACGGGTTTGCCATTCTCTGTCGCCACAAATATGGTCAGGCCGGGTTGGGCGAGCATGGCGGCGAAAACCGCACCTGCTTCCTGCGTCGTTAATTCCGGGTCTGATGGGTTTAGTACCTGGTAGAGTTCAAGCAAACCGGGTAGATCGCCGGGGCCGGCCGCCCGCAGGGAAATAGCGTCGGAAGACATGCGAGTTTTAGTCCTTCTTGCCGAACATTCGCTTCAGCATCTCGGCCATTGGTCCGGTTTCCGGCAGCTTTTTCGGCTGGGCGCTGTTGCGCGCCTGGTGGATGTGGGACTGCGCGGCCGGCTTGGCGACCTTTACCGGTTTTTCCGCTTCCGGTTTGCTGCCCGTCGCCAGCGCCAGCTTGTTCATCAGCTGCGAATCGTCACCCTTCACCAGCATGGCGGCGTTGTCGGCAATGGCGTCCAGCAGCGGATCGAGCCAGACGCGGTCCGACTTGGCGAAATCGCCGAGCACATGGCCGTGCACCCGCTCCTTGTCACCGGGATGGCCGATGCCGAGGCGCAGACGGCGGTATTCCTTGCCGCAATGGGCGTCGAGCGATTTAAGGCCGTTATGACCGCCGTGGCCGCCGCCGATCTTGATGCGTGTGCGGCCGGCCAGCAAATCGAGTTCGTCATGGATGGCGATGATGTCGGCCGGCGTCAGTTTGAAGAAACGCATGGCCTCGCCGACGGATTCGCCTGACAGGTTCATATAGGTGAGCGGTTTCATCAGCAGAACCTTCTCGCCGCCGATCTCACCTTCGGAAATCTCCGCCTTGAACTTCTTCGACCAGGGCGCAAAAGAGGGCAGGCGCTGCAGCGCATCCACGGCCATGAAGCCGATATTGTGACGGTTTCCCGCATATTGTGCGCCGGGATTACCAAGTCCTGCGATGATCTTCATGGGGCATGTCCGCGTTTTGCCTGATGATGCTGTTGTCACCACCCCGAAAAGTGCCTGATGTCAATCTTTTTATGGGTTCGCGGGCGGATCGGCCGATTGCTCAGGGGCTGACCAGACTGTAACGATCGAATATCTGCTGCTGCGTTCCATCGGCGATCAGCTTGTCCAGCCGGGCCTGCAATTTCGCGATGATCTGGTCAGGAACGGTTTTGTTGCAGGCGAGGCCGAGCTGTTGCCGGCTCAGCGTTATCACCTCCTTGAAACTGTTCGCAGGCAGGCTCTTGAGGGTGCTTTCCGACATGGGCATGAGGTCGATGCGCCCGAGTTTCAGCTTGTTGAGCGTGATCTCGAAATCCGCGCCGACATCCACCTGCGGGAAACCGAGTTTTTCCAACAGTGCTTCGGTATAGTCGCCCCGCTGGGTTCCCACCCGGTATCTTCTGGCGTCCTCGAGGCTGGAAGCCTCGATATTCGCCTCGCGGCGGGCCACGAGAATGTTGCGGTCGGTATGGATTGGCGCAACCCATTTGAAGAGCTTTTCCCGCTCGGGCGTTCGTGCCGTGGCGAAGACGCAGTGCATGGCCTGTGTTGTGGCCAGTGCAATGGCCCGCGCCCAGGGCATGACGGCGACTTCGTAATCCGTATCGGTGTCCTGGAGCACGATCTTGAGCTGGTCGAAATAGACGCCGTGCACGCTGCCGTCACTGGCCTGCAGATTATAAGGCGGATAGACCTCGGTCGTCAGGAAGAGCTTCGCCGCGTTGACTGGTGTGGCGAGAGCAAGAAAGAGCAGACAAAAGCGGATCAATCCCATCGCTGCCTCCATCGGCTTCACGCTTGTCGCGCCGCAAAGCGGCTTTGTCCGGACGTCGCATCGAACGCGGCGATCAGCCTTTGGACCGGCTGCGGGCGCGCAAAATAATAACCCTGTCCGAAATCCGCGCCCATATCGGTCAGAAGGTCCTTCTGCTCTTCCGTCTCCACGCCCTCGGCAATAACGGTGCAGTTCATCTTGTGCGAGATGGCGGCGATGCCTTCGACAAGCATACGGCTCCGCTGCCTGATGTCCACGGTGTCGTCGCAGATCGAGCGGGTGAAGGACTGGTCGATCTTGACGATATCGACCGGAAAACGGCTGAGATAGCTGAGCGAGGAATAACCCGTGCCGAAATCATCCAGCGCGATGCGGCAGCCGAGCTGGTGAATGGCATTGAGGATCGCCCGGATTTGCGGATCGTCCTTCATGATGACGGCTTCGGTGATCTCAATGACCAGACGTGCGGGGAGAATACCGTGCCGGTGCAGCACGCCGGCGATGCGAGTCGGCAATCCCGGTTCGAATTGCAGCGGCGAAAAATTGACTGCCACATAGGTCTGATCCATCCCGGGCAGGCGCGACAGCCTGGCGAGATTGGCGATCGACTGATCGAGAATGAGATTGCCGATGCGTTGAATGGTGCCGTTTTCTTCGGCAAGGCTGACGATCGCGGCGGGGGAAAGCAATCCCTTGTCGGGATGGTTGAGACGCAGCAGTGCTTCGAAACCCGCCGTCTGGCCGGTTGCGAGGTCTTGAATGGGTTGGAAATAAGCTTCGAACCAGTCCTCGGAGAGCGCTTGGGCGATATCCCGCTCCAGCTCCGCATGTTCGCGCGCGCGGTCCATGATCGAGCTGTCGAAGACCTGCGAGCCGTTTTTGCCGGTTCTCTTGCGGCTATACATCGCCATGTCGGCATTCTGCAAAAGCTCCGACGCGCTGGAGGCGTGCAGTGGATAGACAGCCATGCCGATGCTGGCGCTGAGGCGGATGCTGTTGTTCTCGATCTCGAAGGGCATGTCCAGCATGGCGCAGACCCGCTCGCAAAATTCCAGGGCGCGTTCTTCCACTTTGTCGCCGGCCAGCAGAATGGCGAATTCGTCGCCGCCAAGCCGCGAAGCGCTGTCGAGCGGCGTGAGCAGGGGTTCGAGTTTCAGCGTGAATTGCTTGAGAACGGCGTCACCCGCCGCATGGCCGAGATTGTCGTTGATGGCCTTGAAACGGTCGAGGTCGATGAACAGGCAGGCCAGTTCGCTGCCGTTCCGGTCCGCATCGCGGATCTGCAGGTCGAGGATCGCCTCGAAGCCCTGACGGTTGAAGAGGCCGGTCAGATGGTCGGAAATGGCCTGCTGCCGGTTGCGTTTTTCCGACTGGCTCAGTTCGGTCACATCGGTCATGACGCAAAGACACGTGCTTTGCTGCGTGGTATCGCCGGAATCAAGGGGCTTTTCAAGGATGAGCGCGTCCATGACACCGCCATCCATGCAATGGAAACGCACGGTGATGCCGTTGTGTGAAGCGTCGGGCGAGGGGTGCGCCGTCTTGCGCTGCTGAAACAGGGACCTGTCGTCGGGATGGATGAGATCGGCGAAGTTCAGGCCGAGTATCCTGGTGCGGTCGTAACCGGTCGCCTGCACCCAATAGTCGCTGACGGCGGCAATCCGGTCGTGCCTGTCGAGCGAGAACAGCATGGCGGGTGTACGGTTGTAGATCTCCGTCTTGCGTTCGTGGGCATTCTTGATCTCCAGCTCTTCCTTTTCGAGCTGGGTCTGCATTTCGTTGAAGCTTTTTGCCAGCCGGCCGATTTCATCCTTCGAGCGCCAGTCGACATGGTGGCGTGAGCCGAGGCGGCGTGTCGCCTCTATCGCCGCCGCCAGTCGCATCAGCGGGCGGATGACCATGAAGCGGTTGCCGACGATGGCGGCAAGAACGATGGTGAGGACGGCGAGGATGAAAATCGTGATAAAGGCCAGTTCGGTCCGGCTGAGCGAGGTCAGAAGGCCGACATCATCGTAATAGACCGTCAGCTGCCCAACGGTGACTGGTCCCTTGGTGGTCTTGTAGATCACCTCGCGTGTCGTCGAGGCGGCGTCCTGGATGATGTCGCTGCCGGCAGTCTGGACGACATCGAGCTGGCCGGATGTATCCTTGACCTCGACCATGCGGATCATGGGATCGGAAACAAGGGTTCCGGTAATCTGATTTATGGTGTCGTCATCAAGGTCCCACAGGGGGCGGGCCAGCGCCTGCGTATTCGTCGACAGCAGAATTTCGATATGGTTGCGCTGGCTGCGGATTGCCTCGTTATAGGAAAGCGTCAGCAAAAGCGTGAAAAGCGGTGCGACCACTGTAAGAAGTGCGCCGGAAACAATCGCGATAAAGCGGCTTTCGACGGAATGAGCCATGTTGAATTGCAGCTACCCTTTGCCCCAGACTTGCTGCGCTGCGTTTTTGCCCATCCGGATGGGGTTTGCGAGGGGTTTTCGGCAAAGGCCGCGTTCCCTCGTGCAATTTCCCAGACCGTCCGATGTTTCCACGACAGCGCAAGGGTATCGTTTCATGGAAGTGTTAATCGACACTGAAACGCTTCCCATCTCAGCTGCGGAGGCCAAGCTTTCTGGTTTTAAAGTTCATAAAAACTAAAAAGCCCGTTCCGAAAACGGAACGGGCCTCATTCTTCAAAGCTGTCAGGCCTTGCGGCCGCCGATTATTCCTCGGAAGCTTCTTCGGTCGTTTCTTCTTCAACGCCTGCTGCCGGAGCAACGATCGTTGCGATCGTGAAGTCGCGGTCGGCGATGACGGGCGTGATGTTCTTCGGCAGCTTGACGTTCGAGATGTGAACGCTGTCGCCGATCTTCAGGCCGGAGAGGTCAACCGTGATGGCTTCCGGAATGTCGTTGGCCGGGCAGTGGAATTCCACCGTGTGGCGAACGATGTTCAGAACGCCGCCGATCTTGATGTCCGACTTTTCTTCGTTTTCGAAGTGAACCGGAATTTCAACGTTGACGAGCGTGTTGCCCGAAACGCGCAGGAAGTCGACATGCATGGTGAAGTCGCGGACCGGATCAAGCTGGTAATCCTTCGGGAGAACCTTGATCTTCTTGCCGTCGACGTCGATCGTCCCAACCGTCGTCATGAAACCGCCAGCGTGGATACGCTTGGTGACTTCGTTGGTCGACAGGGCGATAGAAATAGGGGCCTGCTTGTCACCATAGATGACAGCGGGAATCAAACCGTTGCGGCGAAGTTCACGAGAGGACCCCTTACCAACTCGTTCGCGCGCCTCGGCCTTGAGCTCATACGATTCTTTGCTCATGGCAATTCCTTTCGAGGTTATATGGAGAGTTCATGCCCGCGGACACTGAACTGGGGAGGCGCAAGCGCCATCCCACCCGCGTTGCCTCCAAGGGTGTCTACACGGGTGCGGGCGCTATAATACAAACCGAAGCTAAAGACAAGAGTGGCCCCGTTTTCGCGGATGCCACTTTATAATTTTATTAGTAATTACTAATTCACTCGGGTGTTGCAACTTTTAATATATGCTTATCCATGCACATAAACCGGGTGAAAACTTGGCGAATGGTAAGGCTACGCAGAATTCCAATTGCGTAGATGACAATGTTCAAAGTTCTCCAGTGCCTCACCATCGATCACGACTATCGATACACCGCTGCGGCGGTTGTCGTGTGCATGCTCGGAAGCTTCGTCACGATGCGTCTTTTTTCGAAAGCGCGTCTGGCGACGGGATTGCAGAAGGTCAACTGGCTGTTTCTGGCGGGCGTCAATGGCGGCGCGGCGATTTGGACCACCCATTTCGTGGCGATGCTGGGCTATGTCGCGGCGGGCGATGTGGGTTACGATCCCTATCTGACCGGACTTTCTCTTCTTATCGCCATTACGACGACGACCGCCGGTTTCGGCATTTCCGCCTATGGCGGCCGCAGCGTGCTGGTGGAAGCCGGCGGTACCATCCTCGGCCTCGGCATTGCGGCCATGCATTATACCGGCATGGCGGCCTATAATGTGCAGGGCATGATCTTCTGGGATCAGGCCTATGTCATCGCTTCGCTGGTGCTGGGATCGGTGCTCGGCGCCATTGCGGTCAATCGCATTGCCCGGCCTCTCAACCGTTTCTGCCAATATAGTGCGGTGGCGTTTCTCATCCTCGCCATTGCCTCGATGCACTATACCGGCATGGCCTCCATGTCGTTCGCCTTCGATCCGCGCATCATCATTCCGGAAAATCTGCTGCCGCCGGCCATCATGGGCGGAGGCGCAATCGCGGTGACGCTGCTGCTTCTGGCGCTCGGACTTTCCACCTATGTCATCGACGCCCAGTCCACCCAGCAGGCGGTTGCCCGCTATCGCCATCTTTCATTGCACGATCCGCTGACGGGTATTCCCAACCGCGCGGCATTCATCGAACATCTCAACCGCCGCACGCGCCATATCTCCATGGGTGCGCATACCGCGCTTCTGTCGATCGATCTCGACCGTTTCAAGGAAATCAACGACGTGCATGGCCACGCGGCCGGTGACGCCGTGCTGCGCGCCATCGCCGATCGGGCGAGTTCCGTGCTGAAGGCCGGTGAATTCCTGGCGCGCATGGGCGGCGATGAATTCGTGGCGATGACCCATTCCTATTACACCCGGGCCGATGGTGCAGAATTCGCGCAGCGACTGATCGAGCAGATCAGCAAGCCAGTCGAATGGAACGGCCAGACATTTTCGGTCGGCGCAAGTGTCGGCATATCGGTCCGCAACACCGGCTCCATCGATGCCGATACCCTGATGGCGCAGGCCGATGTTGCCATGTACCGGGCGAAAAGCGCGACGTCTGACACGATCTGCTTTTATGACAAATCCATGGACGAGGCCGCGCGCGCGCGCAATGCGCTTGCCATCGCCATGCGCAGCGGCCTCGCCAATAACGAGTTCGAGCTTTATTACCAGCAGCAGAACGACACCAAAAGCGGCAGCATTGTCGGTTTCGAGGCGCTTCTGCGCTGGAAACATCCCGAACGCGGCATGGTATCTCCCGTCGAATTCATTCCGATTGCCGAACAGACCGGCTTCATCGTCGAACTGGGCGAATGGGTTCTGAGAGAAGCATGCGCGCAGGCTGCGCGGTGGAAAAAGTCACTCGCCATTGCCGTCAACGTCGCGCCGCAGCAGCTTGCGGATAATGATTTCCCCGACAAGGTTGAGAGAATTCTTGCAGAGACGGGACTTGCGCCGGAAAGGCTCGAGCTTGAAATTACCGAAGGCAGCATCATCGCCGATCATCGCCACGCGCTCGTCACCATCCGCAAGCTCAAGTCGCTCGGCGTCAAGATCGCCATGGACGACTACGGTACGGGTTATTCCTCGCTTTCGACCCTGCAGAGCTTCCCCTTCGACAAGATCAAGATCGACCGCGCCTTCATCGATGGCCTGTCCACCAATGTGCAGTCGGAGGCGATTGTTCGCTCGACGCTCATTCTGGCGCACAGCCTGAATATTCCGGTGCTTGCAGAGGGAGTGGAGACGAAGGCCCATATTGAATTCCTGCGGCGTGAAGGCTGCTTGCAGGTGCAGGGCTTCTTTTTCGGCAAGCCCGGTCCGCTGACCTCCATCGCCAATCTCGTGGACGACACGTTCCTCTCGGCGGAGGATGAAACGGAAGAGGCCTCCGGCCGGCGTTATATCAAGGTGGTTCGTTAGTCCGGCGCAGCCAGCGGGTGCCCCGGCAGGACCGGTCGCGAAGTTTTTTGTTGAAACATGCACGCTTCCAGCGCACCATCGCATAAAAGCTTTGGGAGGAGCGTATGCCGACAGACATCGCCCATGCGGAACGCGTGTATGAAACAGCACGCCATCGTTCCGCGGCCGCAAGTTCTCCGATTATTGCCTCATGGCGGCGCTGCATGGTCAAGCACCGTCTTGCGCCGGAGGAAAACCGCAAGCCGATCTTTCTCAGCGAGATTGAGTTTCGCCGCGCCCGCGAAAGTGCCGCCGGCCTGATCGCCGAGAGCACGGACGAACTGGACCGCATTTTTCACAGCGTCGGCAAATCCGGTTGCTGCCTGCTTCTGACCGACGCGCAGGGCGTTGCGCTGGAGCGACGTGGTGCTTCCGGTGATGACCGCGATTTCCGGGCGCTCGGCCTCTGGAACGGGGCCGTCTGGAGCGAAGAGAGCGTGGGCACCAACGGCATCGGCACGGCGCTGGTGGATGAGCGCTCGGTAGTGGTCTATCGCGACCAGCATTTCTTCACGTCGAACACTGAACTCTGCTGCACTACCGCGCCCATCCGCGACCATACCGGCCGGGTGACGGGCGCGCTCGATATTTCCACCTGCCGCGACGATATCAATGAGATGACCTTCTCCTTCGTCACCCAGGCGGTGAAGGATGCGGCGCAGCGTATCGAAGGCAATCTTTTCCGCCGCGCCTTTCCCGGCGCGCGCATCGTCGTCGTGCCGACCGGGTTCGGCGCGGCGATGTCACTGCTGGCCGTGGATCAGGACGATCTGGTGCTCGGTGCGACGCGGGCCGCCCGCCTCGCATTGAAGCTCGATGATATCAGGATCGCGCAGGGTCTGCCGGCGGCGGATATTCTGCAGGAACAGCGCCACGATGGCGGCTCCGACCTTGCGGAAGCGGAACGTTCCGCACTCCGGCGCGTCCTGTCGCGCACCAACGGCAATGTCACGCAGGCCGCTTCGCTGCTTGGCATCAGCCGCGCCACGCTTCATCGCAAGATGAAGAAATTCGACGTGCATTAAGGCCCGTAAGTGTGCGATCCGGCCGATTACGCCGGATCGCGGTGGCTTTGTCGCAGATGTGAGACAATGTGCGCTGCGGAACCGCGCCGCCCCTCTACCGAACCGCGCCATCTAGGCCCACCTTCCTCCCATGCGGTCCGCTCAGGATCGTTTTCATCAGGGAGGATGAAATCATGAACATTCAGGTTCAGCAGAAAGCGGGCGAAGCGCCCTTCAAGCTGAAATACGGCAATTACATCGGCGGCAAATGGGTGGAGCCGAAGTCCGGCCGCTATATGGACAATCTCTCACCGGTGACGGGCCACAAGATCTGCGAAGTACCGCGCTCGGATGCATCCGACATCGAGTTCGCGCTCGACGCTGCCCACAAGGCGCGCGAAAAATGGGGCAAGACGAGCATCACGGAACGCTCCAACATCCTGCTCAGGATTGCCCAGCGGATCGAAGACAATCTCGACCTCATCGCCCGGGCTGAAACCTGGGACAATGGCAAGCCGCTGCGCGAAACTACCAATGCGGATATTCCGCTGACGATTGACCATTTCCGTTATTTCGCAGGCTGCATCCGCGCTCAGGAAGGCACGATCGGCGAAATCGATAATGACACGGTCGCCTATCATTTCCATGAACCGCTCGGTGTCGTCGGCCAGATCATTCCGTGGAACTTCCCGATCCTGATGGCTGCGTGGAAACTGGCACCTGCGCTTGCCGCTGGGAATTGCGTGGTGCTGAAGCCGGCGGAACAGACGCCTGCCTCCATTCTCATCGTGATGGAACTGATCGAAGACCTTCTGCCGCCCGGCGTCCTCAACATCGTCAACGGCACGGGGCTTGAAGCCGGCAAGCCGCTGGCTCAGAGCAACCGCATCGCCAAGATCGCCTTCACCGGTTCCACCTCGGTCGGCAAGGAAATCATGCGTTATGCGGCTGACAATGTCACCAACATCTCGCTGGAGCTCGGCGGCAAGTCGCCGAACATCTTCTTTGCCGATGTGATGAACGAGGACGATGCCTTCCTCGACAAGGCGCTCGAAGGTTTCGCCTTCTTTGCGCTGAACCAGGGCGAGGTCTGCACCTGCCCCTCGCGTGCGCTGGTGCATGAATCGATCTATGACCGCTTCATGGAAAAGGCGATCAAGCGCGTTCAGGCCATCAGCCAGGACGATCCGCTCAACCCGTCGACCATGCTGGGCGCACAGGCCTCGCAGGAACAGTTCGACAAGATCATGAGCTATCTGGAGATCGGCAAGAAGGAAGGCGCGAAGGTCCTGACCGGCGGCGACCGCAAGACGCTGACGGGCGACCTGAAGGACGGCTACTACATCCAGCCGACCGTATTCGAGGGCAACAACAAGATGCGGATTTTCCAGGAGGAAATCTTCGGTCCTGTCGTTTCCGTCACCACCTTCAAGACGGTGGAAGAAGCGCTCGAAATTGCCAATGACACGGTTTACGGTCTGGGCGCGGGCGTCTGGAGCCGCGACACGAATATCGCCTACCGCGCCGGCCGCGGCATCGAGGCGGGCCGCGTGTGGACGAACTGCTACCACGTCTATCCGGCGGGTGCTGCCTTTGGTGGTTACAAGCAGTCGGGCATCGGTCGCGAGACCCACAAGATGATGCTCGATCATTACCAGCAGACCAAGAACCTGCTGGTTTCCTACAGCCCGAACAAGGTCGGTTTCTTCTGAGGTTCCTCCCCGGAAGCCGGCGAGGGCAACGGTGCCAGGTCGCCGGCGTGTTCCCAGGGGCTTCGGCCCCTGGGAGCCCGGATCGGAGTTTTAAGCAAAATAAAAGGCCGGAGGTTTTGTCTCCGGCCTTTTTTCCTTGTGGCTTATGCCGCGTAACGCTGGTCCGCGTGCCGGGTCTCGCCCACTGAGAACTGCCCGACCTGTTCGGTCAGGCCATCCGCCTCACTTGCCAATGAGAAGGCCGAAGCCGTGGTTTGTTCCACCATCGCCGCATTCTGCTGCGTGACATGGTCGAGTTCGTTGACGGAGGCGTTGATTTCGCTGAGGCGGCCGGACTGTTCGCGCGATGCGGTGGCGATTTCGCCGATCTGGTCGTTGACCGACTGGATGCGTTTCTGGATCTGCTCCAGGCTTTCGCCAGTCTTCAGCACCAGCGCGACACCGCTTTCCACATCGCCCGCCGAGGTGGCGATCAGCGTCGTGATGTCACGCGCGGCGGCGGCCGATTTCTGGGCCAGTTCGCGGACTTCCTGCGCCACAACGGCAAAGCCCTTTCCGGCTTCACCGGCGCGTGCGGCTTCCACGCCGGCATTCAGGGCCAGCAGGTTGGTCTGGAAGGCGATCTGGTCGATGACGTCGATGATCTGGCGGATCTTGGACGAAGAGGTCTCGATGCGTTCCATGGCGACGATCGCTTCTTTCACCACAGCCGTAGACTTGTGGGCGTCCTGCATCGTGCCTGCCGTCGCCTCGACAGCAACATTGCAGCGCGACAGGGAGAGATCGACGGCCTGCGTCATCTCTCCGAGCGCTGCAGCCGCTTCCTCAAGGGCTGCGGCCTGACGTTCGGTGCGCCGCGACAGGTCTTCCGATGCGCTCTTCAGTTCGCCGGAGCCGGAGCGGATGGCATTGGCGCTTTCGCCGATATTGGAGATCGTCGCTTCCAGCCCGGCCATGGAGTTGTTGAAGTCGACGCGCAGATGATCGAGCGACGGCACGAAGGATTTTTCGATGCGACGATCAAGTCTGCCGGCGGCCAGATTGGCAAGACCGGTCGCGAGTGCATCGACGGCCTCTTCCAGTTCCTTGGCGCTTCTGGCCTTTTCCATTTCACGCTGGGCGCGTTCCTCATCCAGTTCCTCGCCCTTGCGATGGGATTCGGCTTCCATGCGCTGCTTGTCCAGAATGCCCTGGCGGAAGGATTCCAGCGCGCGCGCCATGGTGCCGATCTCATCGCCGCGGGAAACCGCCTTGATCTCGATATTGTTGTCACCGCCGTTGAGGCGCTCCATCAATCCGGCAAGACCGGTCAACGGCTTGGTGAGGCTTGCGGATACAAAGATGCCGATCAGCGTCATGATCGCAAGAACGGCAAGGGTCGCAACGGCCGCCCAGAAGGCAAGATCGTTGGCGGCGGCCAGCACCTTGCTCTCCTGCTGGCCGATGGCCAGAAGATGCTTCTGGCCAAACACGGTGACCGGGCGATAGGCATAGAAGATGTTGCCGGCAGGCGTCTGTGCCAGCACCATTCCAGGGTCGCTTGCGCCCGAAAGGGCCGCGAGATTTTCGGAAATGGCAGCATCCGCGCCGCCCGAGAGCACGCCGGCGCGGCGTTTGCCCTCCGCGCTCAGAAGAACGGCGTCATCAATGGTCTTGCCGGTTTCTTCGGGTGTGACGACTGCGCCGATACGGTCGGCGGCAACGCGCATGATGACGGCGCCCTTGCGCTGCAGCTGGCCCCAGTTTGAGACCGCGAGCGGCATGCCGATCATGGCCGAATCACTATCGCCGCCACTGAAACCGGTGGTGCTGACGACACCATCCTTGCCGGCTTCGATGCGCTGGAACAGGTCCTTGATCGCGGCGTTCTGCGGTTCCGTCACGTTGGTCAGGAAGTTCTTTCCCTTGGTCACGGAATAGATAATGAGGCCGTTCTTGTCGATGACATAGATATCGCTGACGCGGGTATTGCGCCAGACGCTGGCGATGGCGGCGTTGATGGTCGCGTGGCGAATGGCATAAAGCAGTCGCAACCCTTCGCCGTTGAAGGAAGCGCGCTCCTCCTCGGAGACGCCTTCACGGCGGAAAGCCTGGATGATGGCATCCTTTTCCGTCGGCACGACAGTGGTCATCGTTTCCAGCGCCTGGGCGATTGCGGCATTCTGCGACAGTTCGGTGATGCTTTGTTCGACACGCAAAGTATAGGCGTCAAGCTGCTTGGATTGGTTGCTTGCAACCGTTTCGAGCCTGATTTCGCTGGCGTCGATAAGGCCCGACTTGCCCATCTCGTAGGACAACAACCCCACGGACAGGCAGGAGACCAGCGTCGCGCCCGTGACGAGCGCCGCGAATTTGGCCTTGATTGACAATGATTTAGCTTTGACAGCAGTCGGATTTACACCCGGCATCCTGTTTCCTCCCCCCAAAAAAACGTTGTCGCACGGTGGCAAAAATTGCTTACGGTCGCGTTAAAGGGCTGCAAATTGTACGATTATTTCCCGCATGCCGCGAAAAAAACTTTGACCGCCACCGACACTCCACCGACACGTGCCGTAATAAAACTGCAATAGAACAGGCGCATATGCAGCGAAGATCAACGGCTGTTCATGTTCATGCAAGCTTTTCGCGCTCCTTCTCTCGCCACTATCGATGATGTCTGCGGAACCCGAGCAGATGGATATGACGGAGCCCCTTTGCGATCGATCCCGGATTTCGCGGTTATCGTGCCGATGCACAATGAGGAAGCGAGCGTTGAAACGCTCGTGGCCGAGATCGTGACGGCCTGCCAGCCGGTCGGCCAATTCGAAATTGTGGTGGTGGACGATGCCTCCTCCGATCGGACGGTGAATGCGGTGCTTTCGCTTGGTGATCGTTACCCGATGCTGCGGCTTGTCCGGCACGACCGTCAGGGCGGGCAATCGGCAGCGATCCATAGCGGCGTGCAGGCAGCGCGCGCACCTGTTATCTGCATGCTTGACGGTGACGGCCAGAACCCGCCGGACAATCTGCCTGCACTTCTTGCGCCGCTTCTCTCCGCCACTGCAACAAGCCGGCTCGGCCTCGTGGCCGGCCAGCGCGTCGGCCGGCGCGATACACTCGGAAAACGCCTTTCGTCGCGCTTTGCCAACGGTTTGCGGGCGCGCATCCTGAAAGACGGGACGCGCGATACCGGCTGCGGGCTTAAAGCCTTCCGTCGCGACGCCTATCTCGCCTTGCCCTATTTCGATCACCACCACCGCTATTTCCCGGCGCTTTTTAATCGCGACGGCTGGCAGGTGGCCCATGTCGACGTCACGCATCGGGCGCGGCTGCACGGAAATTCCCATTACACCAATATTGGCCGCGCGCTCGTCGGCATCCACGATCTGATCGGCGTCGTCTGGCTATTGCGCCGGCGCAAGCGGTCAAGCTGGGCTGAAACCTTCAAAACGGAGACATCGCCGTGAATGCACCGGCTTTATGGTCCATGCTGCATGTGAACAGCTGGAAAGAATTCGTATGGGTCTTGACCGGCTTCATGGGCCAGATGCTGTTCACCATGCGTTTTCTGGTTCAATGGATTTCCTCTGAAAGGGCGAGCCGCTCGGTCATGCCGGTCGCCTTCTGGTATTTTTCCATTCTCGGCGGTGTGGTGCTGCTTTCTTATGCACTGTGGCGGCGCGACCCGGTCTTTGTTATCGGGCAGGCGTCAGGCCTTCTCATCTATGCTCGAAATCTCTGGTTGATCCATGCAGAACGCCGCCAGCATGCATGACGGCGTGGCCTTGCCTCATGCGCAGGCAAGCGAACAGCATCGGTGGCTGACGTTTGCGATCGCGGCGATCATTGTCGTGACAGTGCTGCGGGTTGTTGGGCTGGCCTTCAATCGTACCGATCTCTTCGTCGATGAGGCGCAATATTGGCTATGGGGCCGGGAGATGGCGCTCGGCGCCTATTCCAAGCCGCCGCTGATCGGCTGGCTCATTCGCGCGGCAACTATTCTTGGCGGCGGCGAGGGCACCTTCCAGGTGCGGCTGGCCGCACCGGTGGTGCATGGCGTTGCGGCGGCGGCCATTCTTGTGCTGGGCCGGATGGTCTATGATATCAGGTTGGCCTCGCTGGCCGCCCTTGTCTATCTGACGCTGCCCGCCGTGACACTCGGCAGCCTGCTGATCTCAACCGATACGCCGATGATGCTGTTCATCGTGCTGTCGATGATCTCGGTCAGGAAGCTTGCGCAGGCGCGGGCCGAAAGCAGGGGTGCGCTGGGCTGGAGCATCGCTCTCGGCCTCTGTTTCGGCCTCGGCCTGATGTCGAAATATGCGATGATCTATTTTCTGCCCTGCTTCATCGCAGCCGGCTGGCTTTGCGAAGCATGGCGCATCCGGCTGCGCGACGCGGCGATTGCCGTGCTGATCTGCGGTGCCGTCATCGCCCCCAATCTGTGGTGGAACGCCGCGCATGATTTCATGACCGCGCGCCATACGGCTGATAACGCGAACTGGCATGGCGTCCAGCTGAAGGTCGGTTCCGCGCTGGAATTTTTCTTCTCGCAGGCCGGCGTGGTCGGTCCCTTCGTTTTTGTCGGCATGATTGTCGCAACAATCCGCGCAAAGACAGCCGAAGACCGTGCGCTGGTCGCGCTTTCGGTGCCGATCGTGCTTTTGATTACGGCGCAGGGCCTGATGTCGCGCTCACTCGCCAACTGGGCGGTGGGGGCTTATGCGGCTGGCGTGCTTCTGGCGGTGCCGGTGCTGGCGTCACGGCGCTGGCTCACCGTGTCCACTTTGGTGCTCGGCGGTGTCGTCGCCGTCGCATTGCCGCTGATGACGATTGCCGGAACGGAGTTACGCCTTCCGAAGGGCGAACTGGCGATGGCGCGTTATCTCGGGCGCTCCGAGTTGGTGTCGACCGGCCTGTCGCGGGCGCGTGAGGCGGGGGCGGATGCCATCGTCGCCAATGATCGTTCGATATTGGCCGAGCTTTTTTACCAGTTGCGGGATGAAAAACAGGTGTTGACGCGCGCCTTGCCCGAAACCGGTGTGCCATCAAGCCATTATGCGCTTCTTTATCCGCTGAAATCAGGCGAAGCGAAAAATCCGCTGTTTCTGGCAGGCGTGGATGGTTTGCCGGCATGCCTTGCCGGCGAGGCGCCGGTTGCGCATTGGACCGCCGGGCCGGGCTTTTTGGAGGGCCGGGAAATCGGGCTCTGGCGCCTGCCGCCGCAATGCATTCCGGGGGGCGCTCATGGACAATGATCTCTCCCATATGCGGATCACCATCTGGGTAACGCTTGTGGCACTCGCGCTCGTCATCCTGTTTGCAACCTTCCCCTCCATCGATCTGCGGTTTTCCGCCCTGTTTTTTTCGTCGACGGGCCAGCCATGGCCCGGCCGGGAGCCGTTTCCCGAATGGCTGCGCGACACGCTGCGCGAAGGTGCGGAGCTTGCCACGCTTCTGGCTTTCCTGGTCCTCGTCGGCAATCTCAGGCTGGGCGCTTTGCAGCGAACCGGCTGGCGGGTCTGGGCGTTCCTGTGTGGGCCGGTAATCCTCTGTGCCGGCCTTCTCGTCAATGGCGTGCTGAAGGCCATGATCGGTCGCGCGCGTCCGTTCAGCGTCACCGAATTTGGTGGGCATCAGCTGTTTACGCCACCTTTTCAGTTCAGCACGCAATGTTATTCGAACTGTTCGTTTTCTTCGGGCGAAACCGCGCTGATCGCGAGCTTTTTCCTGCCACTCTGCGTGCTGGTCTGGCCGCGCCTGCGTCCCCTGGGGCAATGGATGGTGGGTGTTCTTGCTGCCGGGGCAATCATCCTCATGTCCGGTCTTCGCATCGCAGCCGGCGGGCATTTCCTCAGCGATGTGGTGATGTCCATCCTGTTTTCCGCCCTGACGACGCTGTTTCTGTACAGGGTACTGGCGATAAGCCGACACCGTCACCTCTTCACCGGTGATGCCGTCTCGGCCGATACGATCAGCCTTTGGCGCAATGGTCGCCATGCCGTCCTTGCCCGTGTTCGGCGCTGGTGGCCGAAAATCAAGGCGGCAGCTTCTCGCCTGCGGCCGCCCGGCGCGGGTGCGGCCTCGTCCTAAGAGGACGTTTGAAGTGCGGCATCAATGAGATGAATGGCGACGCTCGCCAGATAGTCCACGTCATCCCCGGACTTGTCTCGAGGATCTGCAACATATTGATTTTATTGGCGTGTTAAAAACCTCGGGACTAGCCAGAGGATGACGCCAGGAGAGTATGCCTCTCCTGCAATCGACCTCGATATAAATGCAGTCTGCCATCTAAGCTGGACGGGGTTGGGCCGGCTCAGCGTGACGATTGAGGTTTCTGGAGCCGTTAGTCGAACAGGCCGGAGACCGACTGTTCCTGCGCGGTGCGGTTGATCGCCTCGCCAAGCAGGCCTGCGGTGCTGACCACGCGGATATTGTGCGCGGATTGCACACCGGTGGTCGGCTGGATGCTGTCGGTGATGACGAGTTCGCGCAGCTTCGAGGAGGCCACGCGGGCAACCGCGCCGCCGGAAAGCACACCGTGGGTGATATAGGCGGTAACGCTGGTCGCGCCTTTTTTCAGCAGCGCTTCGGCGGCGTTGCAGAGCGTGCCGCCGGAATCGATGATATCGTCGATCAGGATGCAATCCTTGCCGGAGACATCGCCGATGACGTTCATGACCTCGGATTCACCGGGACGGTCACGGCGTTTGTCGACGATTGCCAGCAGACAGTCGAGGCGCTTCGACAGGGCGCGGGCGCGAACCACGCCGCCGACATCAGGCGAAACGACCATGACATTGTTGGTGTCGTAATGGTCCTTCACGTCGCGGGCGAGAATGGGCGCTGCGAAGAGGTTGTCGGTGGGGATGTCGAAAAAACCCTGGATCTGGCCGGCATGAAGATCGAGCGTTAGAACGCGGTCGGCGCCGGCTTCGGTAATCAGGTTGGCAACGAGCTTGGCGGAAATCGGGGTGCGGGGACCGGCTTTGCGGTCCTGGCGGGCGTAACCGAAATAGGGAAGCACCGCGGTGATACGTTTTGCCGAAGAGCGGCGCATGGCATCGATCATGATGAGCAGTTCCATCAGATGATCATTTGCCGGGAAGGAGGTGGACTGGACGATAAAAACGTCCTCGCCGCGCACGTTCTCGCTGATTTCTACGAATATTTCCTGGTCAGCAAACCGCTTTACAGTGGCATTTCCGAGAGGAACGTTCAGATACTTGCAGATCGCTTCGGCGAGGTGCCGGTTCGAATTGCCTGCGAAAACCTTCATTGCGGCCGCCTGTTTCCATGCCATCGCCTTGCGCCACGGGGCTCAATCCACCGTAACCAAGCGTCGTTCAAGGGGGAGGAACATCCGGCCGAAAAGCCTTTGCCGGATACGCCTTGTTGCCATGCGCGCCTTAATAGCGCTGTTGCTTCCGATTGCAAGAGGACTCCGCGCTTTCGCAATGATTTTCGTGAAATCTCTATGACTTCTCCCGCCGTTTCACCTCATCCGCGTTGAGAATGCTTCCAGGACGTGTAGTCGTTCAGTGTTTTTGCGGCGATATCCTGCATGGCCCTGTCGGTCACGGCGGCCCATGGATCGCTGCCTTTTGCCGCCACCGTCTCCTGCCCCTGCAGGCGATGCAGCCGCACACCATTGGCATCGAGAACGTCCCAGACGTAGACGATATTGACCTTGTTGCCATCGGCGAAGGCGGAGAAATATCCCTTCAGGATGTTTTCGGCCGAATTGTCGTTGGAGGCGCGGATGGTCAGCCCCTTGGCCCGCGCTTCGGCACCGAGCTGGCGCGACAGGGGCGTGACGGCCTGAACGGGCGCGCCGATGATCGGCAGGAAGCGGATGGAATTTGCCGAAGAAGCGGGCGCGAGCGACGCCGTCTGCTGCGAGGGGGGCGCCGCGGGAGGTTGGGCCGCGTTGGAGGTCTGGCTAAGCGGCTCGCCATACTGGTTGCCGCTGGACATCGCCTGTGCCTGCGCCTGCAGCGAGTTTTGCGGCGCATAAGCGGGCACGGAGGTTGCCGTTGCCGGGGCGCCTGCGGGTGCGCGGTCGGCGGCGGCGGCCATCTGATCGAGATCGCCCTGCGTTACTGGCGTCGATTGCGAGGCATTATTGTGGCCGACATTCACCTGTGGTGTCAGCGCCTCCGTCGTGTTGCAGCCCGAAAGGGCCAGCACCAGCACTGGAACAATGATGGCCGGAAAAAAGGGGGGGAACCCCGTCCGGCTCATGCGATTTTCCCTCTCATGTTCCGCTCCTTCTTGCCCCAAGGTGGCGCAATGTAAGGGCGGTTTTCCCGCTCTGTCAAACCCGGTGGCGATTTAAGCTGTGAGAAGATCGAGGTTATGGCGCGAGAGCGCTTCCGGGGCGCCCTCCGTTGTCAGATAGGTCTGGCCGAGCGTCATGGCCGTGCCGGAATCGGAATCCATCACGATCATATGCACGAAGAGCGTCATGTCGGCGGTGATTTCCTGCGGATTGCCGGCATGGAACATCTGGTGCTCCATCCAGGAAGGCGAGAAACGGGCGCCCAGCGAATAACCGCAGGAGTTCAGGCGGTGGCGGGTCAATCCGCGTTCGTCCATCACGCGGGCATGCACATCGAAGACATCGCCGAAAGTCTTGCCCGGCCGCAGCACTTCCTCGATGGCGGTGATATTTTGCAGGCAGGCGCTGTAAAGCTCCTTCTGGCGGAAATCCTGTTCGCCGATCACCACCGTGCGCATCATGGCTGCATGGTAATGGGCGCTGACACCGGCCCACTCCAGCGTCAGCTGATCCTTGGTGTCGAGCCTGCGGCGTCCGGCCTTGTAACGGCAGAGCAGCGCATCCGCGCCGGAACCGACGATGAACTCATTGGCGGGATAATCACCGCCGCCGGCCAGAACTGCCCCTTGCATCGCGGCAAGGATCGCAGCTTCGTCCGCGCCCGGTTTGATGAGCGGCAATGCCGCATCCAGAGCCTCATCGGCCAGTTGCCCGGCCTTGCGGGCATAAGCGATCTCGGCCTGGCTTTTGACGAGCCTGAGGGTGCTGACGAGATAAGAGGCGTCGCTCATCTGGCAGAAACTGGCAAGCTGGTTGTCCAGCAGGCGGGCGACACGGCCGGTCATGCCGTGGGTGTCGTATTCCACCCCGATCTTGGCGCCGAGCAGATCGAGATCGCTCAGCAGGTTTTTCAGATCGAGTGTGGGGTCCGCATTGGGCCGGTCGACCCAGATGAGGATATTGTCGATGACGGAGGTATTGCGGGCCTGCCGCAGATCGGCCGAGCGGGTCAGCAGCGTCATGGAGCCATCCGACTTGACCACAAGCGTCTGGAAGAAGCAGTAACCGAAGGTGTCGTAGCCGGTCAGCCAATACATGCTCTCCTGCGCAAAAAGCAGCAGGGCGTCCAGCTTCTCCTCGGCCATTTTCGTGAGCAGACGCTCGCGGCGGGCATCGAATTCCGAAAGCTCGAAATGCAGGGCCATGTCAGTCCTCCAGAATTGCGATTGCGGAAATCTGCCGGCCGTAATCGGGTTCGGCGCGGTGGGTGGTGCGGCGGTAGGAATAGAAACGATGTTCGTCGGGATAGGTGCAGAGGCCGAGATTTTCCGCCTTCACGCCAGCTTTCGTCAGCCGGTCGATGGTGAATTGCTTGAGGTCGAACAAGGCGTGGCCTTGCCTTTCCGTCGCGGCGAAGTAATCCGCATAGGCCGGATCGATATCGGTGAAGCGCGCCACATATTCCGGCCCGACCTCATAATTATCCTGGCTGATCGAGGGGCCAAGCGAGGCGGCGATGCGCTCGCGGCTGGCGCCAAGCTTCACCATGGCTTCGATGGTGTTTTCGAGCACACCGAAGAGCGCGCCCTTCCAGCCGGCATGGGCCGCACCCACGACGCCCGCTTGTGCATCCGCAAACAGGATAGGTCCGCAATCGGCGCTCAAAACGCCCAGCACGAAACCCGGCGTTGCCGTGACCATCGCGTCGGCCTGCGGGCGGTTGCCGTCGTAATTGTCATCAACAACGACGACGTCGGGTGAGTGGACCTGATGCACCGTTGCGAGGCGATCAGCGGAAAGGCCGAACCATTGCGTCACGCGCCGGCGGTTTTCCTGCACCTTTTCGGGTTCGTCATGGGAACCGAGGCCGACATTGAGGCCCTGATAAAGCCCTTCCGAGACGCCGCCCTGCCGGGTGAAGAAGCCGTGGCGGACACGGTTTTCACCTGACGCGGCGAGCAGGGGGGACTGGAGCGGGAGCGGCAGCGTTGCGTTCTGCATGGTGGGGGAATTCCTTGGAGAATATCGCTGGTGGCCAGTGGAGCAGGGTTAAGCGAGATGTTTCCTGTTGCCACGGCATTGCGTGGCGGTGTGATGCAGTGTGCCTGCTTCGTGTGTCGCGGCGATGTTGGCCCAGAGGTTATTGCGCTGTCAATCCACCGCACGAAACGGCAGAAGATGAAGCGCGGGACTTGAAACGGCGATGACCTTGAAAAGTTCCCCCATCTTGCCGGCGCCTTCGCCGGCGAGGCGGTTCACCGCTTCGGCAATTTCAAGCGTCTGGTCGGGTGTCGCCTTGGCGGCAAGCGCGCTCGCCCTTTCCTTGAGGCCGAGGCCGTGGAGAAAATCGCCCTGCCTCAGGGCGCCGTTGACATGCACGCCGGTCGCTTGTGCCGTTTTGACGAGGCTTTCGAAATCCACATGGCTGGTGAGATCGGCCTCGCCGGGATGCGCAAGCGGTGGGTCGAAGGCGTGGTTGCGCATGGCCTGCAGCGTGTCACCATAACCGGCGACCAGATGGCCGTAATCGATCGCAAGCGCCGTGCCCCCATGGACCGAGAGGCGCTGGCAGATCGCGGTCATCACGGCTTCGCGGGCAGGGGAAACCTCGAATACAGTGCCAAGCTGTTGCCGTTCGGGCTGCGGTGGCAGGAGGGTAGGGTCTATGCCGGCAAGGCCCGTCGAGAAAACGAGTTCGCCATTGGCATCGAGGCTGACGACACGTTCCCGGAAACCCTGCGGCGTCCTGACGAATTGCCGGATCGGAATGGCATCGAACAGCTCGTTGGCGACAAGCAGCAGAAAACCTTCCGGCACGTCGTCAAAACTATCATGCCAGGTCAGCCGGTCCGCATGTGCTGTCAGCGTTTCCTTCTGGATGGCGGAAAGGCGGGGGCTTGTCTCCACCAGATGCACCCGCATCGTCTCGTAAAGCGGCGGCGCGATGCGGCGGATGACGCGCAGCATGTCCGACATCATGGTGCCGCGGCCGGGGCCGATTTCCACCAGCTGCGTTTGTGCCGGGGCGCCATGCCGCTGCCAGGCGTGGACGACGAAAACACCGAGCATTTCGCCGAAAAGCTGGCTGACTTCAGGCGCGGTGATGAAATCACCCGAACGGCCGAACGGCTCGCGGCTCTTGTAATAACCGTGTTCGGGATCGGCGAGGCACAGCGAAAAGAAGTCGGTGACGCTGAGCGGACCGTTAAGCCGGATAAGGGATTTGATACGTTGCGCGAGCGGTGTGGTCATGGGCGATCATACCGCTCAGGCGCTTTTCGTCGCGCTGCGTGCCCGCAGGA
Organism: Agrobacterium fabrum str. C58; assembly: GCF_000092025.1. NCBI lineage: Bacteria > Pseudomonadati > Pseudomonadota > Alphaproteobacteria > Hyphomicrobiales > Rhizobiaceae > Agrobacterium > Agrobacterium fabrum. The sequence goes on along the minus strand of NC_003062.2, from coordinate 2,182,027 downwards.
CGGCCCAGAGGCCCAAAAGGAACATCGGTGTTGACAGCACCATGCCCATGGTCAGCCAGTTACCCGCGAGATAACCGATCTGGGCGTCCGGTTCGCGGAAGAATTCCACGAAGATTCGCGACAGGGCGTAACCGCAGACGAAGATGCCGGTCACGGTGCCGGGTGTTTTCAGAGCCTTGAAAACGTATATTGCGATTGCCAGGAGGACGACGAGGACGAGGCCTTCCAAGCCTGCTTCATAAAGCTGGCTCGGGTGCCGCGCAAAGGGGCCACCGGTCGGGAAGACGACTGCCCATGGCACATCGGCGATGCGACCCCACAATTCGCCATTGATGAAGTTGGCGATGCGGCCGAACAGCAGGCCGATGGGCGCAACGGCGGCAATGATGTCGAACATGCTCCACACCGGAATGCCGTTCCGGCGGGCGAAGAGAATCATGGCGATCGTCGTGCCGATCAGGCCGCCATGGAACGACATGCCGCCATTCCAGATTTCGATCGCCCTGATGGGATTGGCGGCGACAGCTGCCATATCGTAAAACAGGATGTAGCCGATGCGGCCGCCAAGCACGATGCCGCCGGCCGCCCAGAGGATGAAATCGTCGAGATGCTGCGCCGAGATCGGCGAGGTGTCGTTCGGCCAGAGGCGATCCGTGCGGGCGAGGCGGCGGGCATAAAACCAGCCGAGCATGATGCCCGCAACATAGGCAATGCCGTACCAGTGGATCGCCAGAGGACCGATGGACAACGCTATCGGATCGATATTGGGGAAAGGCATGATGGCGAGTTGAGTGGGAGCGGCTATCAATCCGTATATATTCCGTCATCGTTGCTGGGCGGTCAACGGAGATATCCATTGCCTCAAGGGACCGGGCGATGATGCTCACCGGCTTCCTGACGCCAAGGAAAATGGCGATTGCGATGGCGGCGGTCAAGGTGATTCTTTAAGCTGCGGCTTAAGATACCGAGGGCCTGCCAAGCTGTTGCGATTTTTCGATTTCGCTTGCAAGCCGGCGGTGGAGTGCCTACCTGAAGGCTAGCAACAGTGGGCCAGACGATGCCCCTGAACCGACGAAGGATGAGCGCCATGAGCACGACAGGCACCAATCGTTTTCTGGATGAATTCGCCAAGCTGATGACCGATGCGGCCGGCGCTGCGCAGGGCGTGCGCAAGGAAGCCGAGGCTGCTTTTCATGCGCAGGCGGATCGTTGGCTGAACAGCCTGGATGTCGTCCGGCGCGAGGAGTTCGACGCGGTTCGCGAAATGGCCATTCAGGCGCGGGATGAGAACGACGCGCTGCGCGCCCGCATCGAGACCCTGGAAGCAAAGCTTTCCGCCGCCAAGGACTGATTTTTTCAGCATTTTTTTGAGAGGCCCCGGATCGCCTGCGATTCCGGGGTCTTTTGTTTTCGGGGTGTTTCGTCCGAAAGACTTGTGGTTGTTAAAAGCGGTCGTCTGACGCGATTTTTTTGGGCCTGTGGACACTTCCAAAAAACGCAATCGGCAGAGTCGCTTAAGACTCTCGCCTGAGGTGATGGGGGAGAAGATATCCACTGCTCAAAAGGCAAAAATGGCGGGCGAGGGGTGGCAGCAGGACTCGGCCATTATACACTGATTTTAAATGATGATTCGAAAAGACCTGGTAAGCTCCAGACAGGGTGAATGCGTAATTCTGGTGGTGTCGGGCAATCGTCTCAAATGTTTATCCCGGTTCGTATGTGCGTTTTGTGCCCGGCGTTCAAAACACGACATTCTGGCCGGCTGAGAAGGTGCCGCATGAGTCTGATAGAATTTGAAATTGAGCGTCAGTCCAATCCCGTGGACATGATCGAGATTGTCGCTGCCTCGAACGACTGGTCGTTCGAACGTTCCGGCGAAGACGAGATCGCCATGACGGTGGCCGGTCACTGGGCCGATTATCACGTTTCCTTCTCGTGGATGGAAGACTTCGAGGCGCTGCATCTGGCCTGCGCTTTCGACATCAAGGTGCCGGATCAGCGCGTCAACGAGGTCATTCGCCTGTTGTCGCAGGTCAATGGCCAGGTGTTGATGGGGCATTTCGATCTGTGGCGGCAGGAAGATGTGGTGATCTTCCGCCAGTCGCTGCTTCTGGCCGGTGGTGCCGAGCCGAACAACCAGCAGGTGGAAGTTCTGCTTTCCAGCGCGCTTGAGGCCTGCGAGCAATATTATCAGGCATTCCAGTTCGTCGTCTGGTCGGGGCTGGATGCCAAAAGTGCAATCGAAGCGGTCATGTTCGAGACCGTTGGAGAAGCTTGAGCATGGTGTACAAGGCTTCCGGTCCGCTCGTCCTCGTGGGGGCCGGCAATATGGGCGGCGCCATGCTTTCGGGCTGGCTGAAAAAGGGTGTGCCGGGATCGAAGGTCATCGTCATCGACCCTCGCCCCTCCGACGCCATGCGCACGACGATAGCGGAAGCCGGCGCGACCCACAGCGAAAGCGTGCCTGAGGGCGTCAAGGCCGGCATTCTTTTCGTGGCGGTGAAGCCGCAGATGATGGATGCCATATTGCCGTCGCTGAAGCCCCTGCTGGGTCCGGAAACGGTCGTTGTCTCCATCGCGGCCGGTACCACCATCGCCACTTTCGTTTCGCATTTCGGTGCGGTCGCTGCCGTGCGCGCCATGCCCAATACGCCTGCCATGGTCGGCCGTGGCGTCACCGGCGCTTATGCCAACGATCTTGTCACAGCCGAGCTGAAAACCGTTGTGGACGGGTTGCTGAAGGTCAGCGGTCCGGTCGAATGGGTTGAGGCCGAAAGCGACATCGACGCGGTGACCGCGGTTTCGGGAAGCGGCCCGGCCTATGTCTTCTATCTGGTGGAATGCATGGCGGAAGCTGGCCGCAAGGCCGGTCTGCCGGCCGACGTGGCCATGCGTCTGGCGCGCGAAACCGTGGCCGGTGCCGGTGAACTCCTGCATCAGTCCCCCGAGGAGGCCGCGCGGCTGCGCCAGAACGTGACCTCGCCGGGTGGCACCACGGCCGCGGCGCTGTCCGTGCTGATGGCCGAAGACGGCATGCAGCCCCTGTTCGACAGGGCCGTCGCCGCCGCGAAAACGCGCGCCGAAGAACTGGCGGGCTGAAGGAGCGGGTCATGAGCGGCGAAATTTCCTATGCCGATTTCGAAAAGGTCGATATCCGCGTCGGTACGATCGTGGAGGCGGTGCCGTTTCCGGAGGCTCGCAAGCCTGCGATCAAGGTGAAGATCGATTTCGGACCCGAGATCGGCATCAAAAAATCCTCTGCGCAGATCACGGTGCATTATACGCCGGAAAGCCTGGTCGGCCGGCAGGTTCTGGGCGTGGTGAATTTTCCGCCGCGCCAGATCGGTCCTTTCCGGTCCGAAGTTCTGACGCTCGGTTTTGCCGATGCAAACGGCGATATCGTGTTGGCCGCGGTTGAACGCCCTGTGCCGAACGGTGAGAAGATGTGCTGACGGCCGTTTGCCGTTAAGCCGGAATCTTGACGATGACCCGCAATCCGCCCATCGGGCTTTCATCGAGCGACACGTCGCCGCCATGGCTGCGGGCGATATCGCGCACGATGGAGAGGCCAAGGCCCGTGCCCGAAGCATTGAGGTTGCGTGCCTCGTCCAGCCGGAAGAATGGCTTGAACACATCCTCGCGGGAGATTTCCGGAATACCCGGACCGTCATCGTCGAAGGTCATGATGATGGAGCGTGGCGCCTTGCGGATATCGACGTGGAGATTGCTGGCGTAACGCCGCGCATTTTCGGCCAGATTGGCGACGAGGCGTGACAGCGCATTCGGCCGGGCGATGATCCTCTCGATATTATAAAGTTGGTAGCTGAATTTCTTGCCATGCAGCTCGAAATCATGGCCGATCTTCTCCAGAAGCGCCGGAAGCTCCAGCGTGCCGACATCCTCTTCGACCTCGGTGCGGGCGAAGGTCAGATAGGCCTCCAGCATCGACTGCATGTCGTCCACATCCTTATCGAGCCCTTCGAGATCAGGATTGTCGCCGGCGAGCGCCAGTTGCAGCTTGAAGCGGGTGAGAATGGTGCGCAGGTCATGGCTTACACCATTCAACATGGCGGTGCGCTGTTCCATCTGCCGCTCGATACGCTCGCGCATCAGGATGAAGGCAAGACCGGCGCGCCGCACCTCGTCCGCGCCGCGTGGGGAATAGCCGCTGATCTTCTGGCCCTTGCCGAAGTTTTCGGCCGCCTTGGCAAGTGCTTCGATGGGTTTGATCTGCCCGCGCAGGAACAGGATGGAAATGGCAATCAGCACCAGTGACGCGCCGACCATCCAGACGAGGAAGATATGGGTATTGGAGGCATAGGCGGAACTGCGGCTGGTGAAGACGCGCAACGTCTTGTCTTCGAGCTGAACGCGGATTTCCACCAGCGAGCCGTTGCCATAGGTGTCGATCCAGAACGGCCTGCCGATTTGCTGTTTCAACTGATCGGCAAGGATCCTGTCGAGGATCGAAAACAGCGGCTCGGGTTTGGGGGCCGGCAGATCGGTCTTGGGCTCGATGTAGACGCTGAGGTCGAGTTTCTCTCGCGCGATGCGGATGACGCGCTGATAATCGTCTTCTTCGGGGTCCGTCTGCAGAAGCTCGATGACGGCAGAGATATCGCGTGTCACGGCCGCGGACAGGCGCTCCGTCACCAATTGCCAGTGACGTTCCATGAACACGGCCGCGACCACGGCCTGAAGCAGGATCATCGGCAGGATGATGATGAGTAGCGAGCGGGTGTAAAGGCCTGTTGGCAGCCAGTGGCGCAGCCATCTGCCGGCGGAGCGCCATGCCTTGGCCACGGGGCTCTTTTTGAACGTGTCGAAAAAATCGAGGCTCGCCATGGTCGTGCGTTTGCCCTTCTTTGAGTGCCCGTCAGTCCACGCTCAGGCGGTAACCGATGCCACGCACCGTTTGCAGATAGACAGGATTGGCAGGGTCGTCCTCGATCTTGCGGCGAAGACGGTTGATTTGCACGTCGATGGTTCTTTCACCCACTTCCGATTCCGCCTCCACGAGCTCGTGGCGCGGAATGGTATCGCCGGCGCGCAGGGCGAAAAGCAGCATGATTTCCTGTTCACGGTCCGTCAGCCGGATCGTTTCGGCACCGCGTCGCAATTCCCTCTTCGGAATGGAGAAGCTGTAGGGGCCGAACATGATCTGTTCGATCTTGGGCGTATCGGGCGAGGTGTTGCGCCGCAGGATATTGTTGATGCGCAGGACAAGCTCGCGCGGATCGAAGGGCTTGGCGAGATAGTCATCGGCGCCCGCTTCCAATCCGGCAATGCGCGAATCCGCTTCCGAACGGGCGGTCAGGAGAATGACCGGCACGGATTTGTTCTCGTTCAGTGAACGGGTCAGCGAAAGCCCGTTTTCGCCGGGCATCATCACGTCGAGGATCAGCAGATCGAAACGGATGCCCACCATCTTGCGCCGTGCTTCGGCCGCGTCGCCGGCCACCGAGACGCGATAGCCCTTGTCGCCAAGGAATCGTTGCAGGAGATTGCGAATGCGGGCGTCATCGTCGACGATCAGCAGATGGGCCGCATCGTCATCCACCGGCACGCGGTTGGTCGGAGCTTGTGCCATCGTCATTCACCCTCCACGCTTGTCGGGCTGCGCATCTGCGCCAGGAACTTGCGCACGCAGGCGCGGGCATCCGGTCCCAGCCCTTCCAGCGCGCGGTCGATGCGGCGCGATTGCGGTTCGCTGAGCGCCAGCGCCAGTTCGCGGCCGGTCAGTGTCGGGTAGAGCCTGCGCTGGCGGCGATCTTCAGGGCCGGCCATCTGGCGGATGTAACCATCATCGATCAATTGCTTGAGCACGCGGGCGAGGCTTTGTTTAGTAATCTGCAATGTGTCGAGCAGATCCGCCACGGTCATGCCGGGCTGCCGGCTGACGAAATAGACCACCCGGTGATGCGCCCGGCCGTAATCCAGCTTCGACAGAATGACGTCGGGATCGGAGACGAAATCGCGATAGGCGAAGAACAACGCCTCGATCGTATCGAAGTCGATCTTGCCGTCGTCAACCTTCGGGAGTGCCGGTGTCTGCCTCGCGGCGGCGGTTTTGAGCGATTGCGGTGGCACTGCGGTTCCTTCATATCCTGCGGCTGTCTGATCATAGGCTAACAGGCGTCGATGCGCCTATATTCTGTAAACATAGCCGAAAATGCGTCCGCTCGGGAGAATGCCGCCGATCATTTTCTGTTGCGGTGGATAATATGGCGCGGGTGCGGGTGCAACTGGAATCCTGATTGGCCTTTACCGGAAATAGAAAAGAGCGCGGAAACTCCGCGCTCTCCTTCATTTTTTGTCGTGATGGTGGTGTTATTGATAAACGTAGACGATACGACGGGTCGAGGGTTCCACGAGAACCGGGACGTCATTCACCCGAACATACCGATACTGATAGTCGGGGACTTCAACCATACGGGTATCTGCGGGGAGAACACTTCCCACTGCGATGTCGCCGTCATAGGTGACGGTCTCGGCAGGATGCTCGTCCATATAGGTGATGACCGATTGCGGCGGATCAACTTCACCGACGCGGCCAAGGTTCGGGTCACCCGGGTTCGGTTCTGCCTGAACGCTCGCGGTCTTTTCATAGGTCACCACGGGCACGCTAAGGTCCGAGCGGCGCTGTTCGAGAATGACCGGCGAGCCCTCATACATGACATTCAGGTAGTCGGCATGAGCCCAGCCGCGAAGGCCGTTGACTTCGATGCGGCACCAGCTGCTGCCTTCCATGCAGCCATCCAGAACGGCGTTGCTGCCGCGGGTGGCAAGGCCCAGTTCGGGGTAGTCTTCACCGGGGCCCGAGCGAACGGAAATATCCGATGCTGTCGTGGCGACCATGGCGGCGTTTGCATAACCCGCCATCAAGGCGAAGGCGCCGCCAGCGATCAGCATTTTAAGCGTCTTGTCCATGTGTCTCACTCCTTTTAAGACTGGTGCTACAACGTCGCAGCCGACGGGGCGTTCCACATTTTCCGCCGGAAATTGTCGCTGCAAGCCCGGAAAATATTGTTATCTATCTGTATTTTATAGTGATTTTTTGAGTGGCCGGGCCGCTGAAAACTGGCATCTTTCCGTCGCCATTGTGCCGCAACCGGTCGCGGGCTATAGGAGGCGGACCCTTTCAGACAGGAGATACGGGATATGGGAAAGTTGCAGGCGGGCATTATTCCGGTCACGCCATTCGAGCAGAACTGCACCATCCTGTTCGATCAGGATACCAAGGAAGGCGTCGTCGTTGATCCCGGTGGGGATGTGGACGTCATTCTGCAGGTCGTTGCCGAAAACGGCATCACGCTCAAGGCAATATGGCTGACGCACGGGCATCTTGACCATGCCGGCGGTGCCGACGAACTGCGCGAAAAGCTTTCCCTGTCGGTCATCGGGCCGCATGAGCATGACCGGCCGCTGCTGGAGAGGATCGAGGTGCAGGCACAGAAATACGGCATCAGCGGTCTGAAGAACGTCGAGCCGGACAGCTGGTTGAAGGATGGTGACAAGGTCTCCTTCGGAGACCACGTCTTTGAGGTCTATCATTGCCCGGGCCATGCGCCCGGTCATGTCATCTATTACAACCGCGACCAGAACTTCGCCCATGTCGGCGACGTGCTGTTTTCGGGATCGGTGGGGCGCACCGACCTGCCGGGCGGAAACCACGAGCAATTGATGGCGTCCATTCGCGACAAGCTGCTGCCGCTGGGCGACGATGTCGGTTTCATCTGCGGCCATGGCCCGGGCGGGCGGTTGGGTGAGGAACGGCTCAACAACCCCTATCTCAAGGGGCTTTGAATTGGCCAATAGAGGCCTGCAGGGCGCATAAAAAAACCCGGCATTCCTGCCGGGCTTCAACTAGAAAAGAAAGCCGTTTTAGGGTCAGCCAGCAATCTGCAGATTGACTGCCTTCGGGCCCTTGCCGCGACGATCCGGTTCCGTGTCGAAGCTCACTTTCTGATTTTCTGAAAGTCCGGACAGGCCAGAAGCCTGTACGGCAGAGATGTGAACAAAGATATCAGCGCCACCATTGTCTGGCTTGATGAAGCCGAAGCCTTTGTCGGTATTAAAGAATTTTACGGTGCCAGTTTCGGCCATGCATCAGGTCCTTTTCGCTCTGCCCGCGTTCAGCTACAGGCAGCATTACAGTTTTGCCCCGCGTGGGCGTTGGCAGGCAGTTCTTGACTATTGAGAAAATGGACCTTCGCAGCGGGAAGTAATGGCGTTCTCATCCAACGTTTTTCGTCCCACCGCCCGAGGTTTATAGCGTCCCCGGTGCGCACATTTATAGGCCTTCCCATGCTCGCAAATTGCCCGAACCGCGGTAGATTGCTGCGTTTATCGAAAATTGGCAAGCAAAAGTTTTCACGGGCTTTTTGTCAGATAAAAAACCTCCGGTAGAATTACACCGCGAAATCGCACATTTTTTTCGCATAAGCGATAGTTGATGAAATAATTGTCGTTTGCGCCGGGCTTTCCCGGCAAAATTTTGAACGCACTACCGGAATTCCCTGCGAAAACAGAAAAATCCGTTCTCTCCGTGTCAGGACGCTTCCGCCACAGTTTTCTGCCGTTTGCGCGTCAGTTCCGGAACCAGTTCAACGATCAGGATGGCGACGAAAATGATCAGGCAGCCGACATAACCAGCGCTGGAAATGGTTTCCTTGAGGAAGATCGAAGCCATCAGGGCGCCGAAAAGCGCCTCCGAGGACAGGAAAATCGCCGCCTGCGGTGCCGTGGTGTAACGCTGGCCAATGACCTGCAGCACGAAGGCGAGGCCGGAAGAGACGAGGCCGACGTAGAGAATCTCCATCATTGACGCCTCGATGGCCGCCATGCTGATCGGTTCGAACACGACACCGATCATGCAACTAAGAAGGGAGCAAACCGCGAACTGAGTGAAGGAAAGCGCTAGCGGCCGTCCGCTTTCGGAGACGAAGCGTCCCGCGAGCGTGATCTGGATCGCCCAGAAGAAGGCGCAGATGATGCTGAGAATATCCCCCGTCGTCAGCGTCTCGAAGGCGCCGCCGGAGAGAAGAAATATGCCGCCGAGCATCATCAGCGCGCAGGGCCAGACGACCCAATGGGGATGACGGCGGTAAAGCACGACGGCGATGACAGGTACGAAGATGACGTAAAGCCCGGTCAGGAAGCTGGAATTGGTGACGGTCGTGGTTAGAAGGCCGACCTGTTGGGTGGTGGCGCCGCCGAACAGGGCCAATCCGACCAGGATGAAGCTGCCGATTTCACGGCGGCGCGGCGGTGATTTCAGCGAGCGTGTTTCCATCAGCGCGAAGGGCAGAACCGCGATCGCGGCGATGGCGAAACGCAGGCCGACGAACCAGAATGGGCCTATCGAGGACATGGCGGAGGATTGGGCGACAAAGCCACCTCCCCAGATCGCTGCTGCGAGGAGAAGCAGCATATTGGCCTGAACACGCGTCATGAGTTGGCACCAGCACAGCAGGGGCCGGGAACATCATCCAGTCACGGCCGTGGCAAACAGGGATTTTTTGAAATGCCGATCCAAAGTTGCGGATGGCTGTTTCCCGGTTGCTTTAGCAGCAACGTGCCGGTGCCGCAAGTCGAGGCGGGAGCGGCTTATTTGTAGCGGCGGGCCTCGTCCTTCAGGCTGCGCCGGGTCAGAGTCAGGCCGCCAATGCCGAGACCGATAAATGCTGCGGCTGAAAGAACGATGAGTAGCAGGTGAGGGCCGGCCTTGGTGGTTGCCGCCACCTGCGGAATGGCTGAGGTGTGCAGGGTGTCGAATGCTTCGGTGGCCGCATTGGCCGAGGTTGCGATGCCGGCGGCCATGGTGACGATGACAAGAAAAGCCGCAACGGCCATCCAGAGGGAAAATAGCGTTCTCTGCGCCCTTAACCTTTCAACGGAAGTCCGATCGTTGGTAAACATGGCTGTCGCCTCTTGTCCCTGTTCTTAAAGGATAAAAGAGGCCCCGAAATGGACGGCTTGGAGACCGAATTCTGGCGTTCCGCGGCATTTATTGCGGCCATATTGTGGCAGAGCCACTTGGCGAGGCTATTTCTCCCGCAAACGGCGTCAGAGGCCGCGTTTTCCGAAGGTCCTGACCTGGCGTAGCGGATGCGGATCGGGCGCGCGGTCTTCCCTGGAAAATGCCGGTGCCGCCGTGTTTCTCTCCGTCCTTGAAGGGGAGAAATATTCGCTGCCGAGTTCCGGGAAGCGCGTATCGAAACTTGTCGGTGCGAGTTCGGGTTTTGCCAGAACATAACCCTGCATCAGCAGGACGCCGAGGTCTTCGCACAGATCGACCTGCCAACTGGTTTCCAGCCCTTCGAATACGGGCTCTATGCCGTCCTCGCGGAACTGGCGGACGATGACGCGCAGGAGGGCGGCGCCGGCCGAATTCTGCATGAAATCGCGCACCCAGCCCGCTTCGAATTTCACGTAATCCGGCTTGATGAGCTTGACGCGGTCGATGTCGGAATCGCCGGCACCATAGTCGTCCAGCGCCACGCGGAAACCGATATCGTGCATATGATATGCGAAGTCGGCGACCATCTGGGTGTCGGAGGCCTTTTTCTCCGAGATTTCGCAGACGATGCGGTCCGCTGTCATGCCGGCCTCGTGTGCGGTCAGCCGCATGCGCTCCACTTCCTGCCGCATCTTGGCCGGGGTCTGGAACAGGCCCGGATGGAAATTGACGAAAATGCGGGCGCGGGAACGGTTGAGCTTGCCGGTGTTGAGGATATGGATCGTGCGCAGGATGCTGTCGATATTCTCAATGTCTTCAGATGCAACAAGCGAGAAGAATTCGCCCGGCGTCACCGGCTCGCCATTGTGGTGGGGCCGAACCAGACCTTCGAAGGAATCGATGTCCAGCATGCCGCTTGCCGTGCGACGGAAAATCGGCTGCAGGGCCGATTTCAGGTTGAAGGTTTGATAGGCCGTGGACCATGTGCCATCGACCTCGCGGACAAGACTGGAAAAGATGCTTTTGGGCGCCATTTTTCAACCAGCTATAGAGACACGACCCCTAGGCTCGCCAATGTAGCGTATCAAGCGTTACTTCCGGGTTAAGGAAGGTTTAAATTCTCCGCTGGTGCAGATAAGCCGGCTTTTGACCTTGAAACTATGTCCGTCTTTCGACATAGAAATTGCCGTAGCAGACAAGATTTCCAGCCTCTGCCGATGTCAACCCCAATAGGACCGATTAAAAATGGCCTTCCTTGCCGACATTCTCTCCCGCGTAAAGCCATCCGCCACCATCGCCGTTACCCAGAAAGCCCGTGAGCTGAAAGCCAAGGGTCGCGATGTGATTAGCCTTGGCGCCGGCGAGCCGGATTTCGATACGCCCGATAATATCAAGGAAGCGGCCATTGACGCCATCAAGCGCGGCGAAACCAAATACACGCCGGTTTCCGGCATTCCTGAACTGCGCAAGGCGATTGCCGACAAGTTCAAGCGTGAAAACGGCCTCGACTACAAGCCGGAACAGACAATCGTCGGCACCGGCGGCAAGCAGATCCTCTTCAACGCCTTCATGGCGACGCTGAACCCCGGTGATGAGGTTGTCATTCCCGCGCCTTACTGGGTCAGCTACCCGGAAATGGTGGCGATCTGCGGTGGTACGCCAGTTTTCGTCAACGCCACGCTCGAAGACAATTTCAAGCTGAAGCCGGAAGCACTGGAAAAGGCGATCACGCCGAAGACCAAGTGGTTCGTCTTCAACTCGCCTTCCAACCCCTCGGGTGCGGCCTATTCGCATGACGAGCTGAAGGCGCTGACGGACGTGCTGGTCAAGCATCCGCATGTCTGGGTGCTGACGGACGACATGTATGAGCACCTGACCTATGGCGATTTCAAATTCGTCACCCCTGTGGAAGTCGAGCCTTCGCTCTATGACCGGACGTTGACGATGAACGGCGTTTCCAAGGCCTATGCCATGACTGGCTGGCGTATCGGTTACGCTGCCGGCCCGCTGCCGCTGATCAAGGCCATGGACATGATCCAGGGCCAGCAGACCTCAGGCGCAAGCTCGATCGCACAGTGGGCAGCTGTCGAAGCTCTGAACGGCACCCAGGATTTCATTCCGGAAAACAAGAAGATATTCGAAGGCCGCCGCGATCTCGTCGTTTCCATGCTCAATCAGGCTAAAGGCATCAGCTGCCCGTCACCGGAAGGTGCATTCTACGTCTACCCGTCCTGCGCCGGCCTGATCGGCAAGACCGCGCCTTCGGGCAAGGTCATCGAGACGGATACGGATTTCGTTTCCGAGCTTCTGGAAGCCGAAGGCGTTGCCGTCGTGCAGGGATCGGCTTTCGGCCTTGGCCCGAACTTCCGCATTTCCTACGCCACGTCGGAAACTCTTCTCGAAGAGGCCTGCAAGCGCATCCAGCGTTTCTGCGCCGATTGCCGCTGATCGGCCCGCTATATTGTATAAAGAAGCCCGGCAGCGATGCCGGGCTTTTTTCGTTTCGGTCAGAGCCCGAGAAACAGCAGCATGATGAAGGTGGCGAAGAGAATGAAATGTGTCATTCCCTCGATCGCATTGGTTTCACCGTCGTTGAGGTTGATGGCCGCAGCGATGAGGGTGATGAAGACCATCACGGTCTGAACCGGCGTCATCGCCATGATGAAGGGCTGGCCGGTATAAAGCGCGATGCCCTCCATGACCGGCACGGTCAGGATCACCGTCGACAGCGAGGCGCCCATGGCGATGTTGACCACGGCCTGCATGCGGTTGCGCAGGGCGGACCGGAGCGCGGTGAGGATTTCCGGCGATGCCGAGATCGTCGCCACCACCACCGCCATCAGCGCGGGCGGGGCGCTCGTGCCCTCGAGGCTTTCGCCCAGGAAGGCCGACATGAATTCCGCCAGCACGCCGATCAGCACCACGCCGGCAATGATGAGGCCGATGGAGAGCGGCACGCTGCCTTCGTCTTCCTCTTGCCCATGCCCGTCTGATGCCTGACCGACCGGATGCGCCTTGCGGGGATAGGTATAGCTGAAGAAATAGCTGTGCGGACCGACCTGCATCTTGAGGAAGAGCGCATAGAGCGCGATCATCGCCCCGATGGTGAACACGGAATAGATGTGCCAGCTCTGTTGCGGAATGAATTCCGGCACGATCATCGAAATGCCCATGGCGGTGAGGATCATCACACCATAGGTCTTGCCGGAATCGTCATTATAGGGCTGCTCGCCGTGGCGCAGACCGCCGATCAGGGCGGCCAACCCCAGGATGCCATTGATGTCGATCATGACGGCGGAGTAGATCGTATCGCGCACCAGCGTTGGCGAACTGGATTCGCTCATGATGATGGCGAGGATCAGCACTTCCACGGCGACCGCCGAGAGTGTGAGGATCATCGTGCCGTAGGGATCGCCGACCTTGGCGGCGAGAATTTCAGCGTGATGGGCAACCCGCATCGAGACGAGAACGATGAGCCCGATGAGCACGATTGCGGCAATCAGCCCCGCCGTCTTTCCGGCTTCGAATATCGCATGTTCCACCATATAGGCCGCTATTGCCGCCGGTATCGCCAGGAGCAGCATGCGCTCCTGTTTCAAAATAGAACCCACCATCGATTTCCCTTCCCCTGACAGGCCTTAGGCTGTGACGTATCGTCCCTCAGATCAAGCAGGATTTGCGCTTGAATGCTTTTGGTAGGATAGTGATGTCGCAGGACATGCTGCTCATGCCGCGGTGTCCCCGTCGGGTGCAATGCTTGAAGCGCGGTTGTGGTTGCCATGTCGCCTACCGAAACAGGAGGACCATGCATGACCAAAGTGGTGTATGAAATCGTCGAACATGACGGAGGTTTCGCCTACCGCATGAACGGCGCCTATTCCGAAACTTTCCCGACCTATGCCGATGCCGTCGAAGCAGCCCGCATCGTCGCCGCCGAACAGCAGGTGGGCGGTGATGACGAGGAAATCAGCTATCAGGACGAGCGCGGCCAATGGCATGAGGAATATAGCCAGGGCGGCGACCGGCCGGAAGCCGAGGTGGTGGACAAGACGACGGATCTGGCCAGACCGTTTTGACGGGTGGGCTGCGGATTTCTGGAGAAGCGGCCCTGCAGTCATTTGATGTAGTGGCTTTCAAGAGTTTGTCCATTCACAGCGGACCGGAGGTGCGTGGAGCTTTACCCCCCTCTGCCCTGCCGGGCATCTCCCCCTCAAGGGGGGAGATCGATCTGCGGCAAGGTTTCGCACTTCTGGACGCTTGAGAATGAAGCGATGAAAGGGCCTCTTGCCGATCTCCCCCCTTGAGGGGGAGATGCCCGGCAGGGCAGAGGGGGGTAAAGCTCCACGCACCTCCGGTCCGCTGTGAATGGACAAACTCTAACGCCGTTTTGGCGGGGCGTTCGGATCGGTTTCCTTGAGATGGGCTTTCAGACCCTCGACGAGAGCACTGAAAACGGCACGGCACCGCGGCGAGGTCTTGAGGTTTTCGTGCATCGCCACCCAGGTGTGCAGCGGAATATCGATATCTGGAAGAACGTGGACTAGCCGGGGGTCCTTGCGCGCCAGGCCGATCTGGCAGACGCCGATACCCGCGCTGGCGCGGATCATGGCAAGCTGGGCGAGGTTGCTGTCGGCGCGGATTTCGAAGGAAATATCTTCAATATCGGGTATGTCGGGATCAAGCGAACGCATCCGCTGGATAGCCGCCCGGATGAAGGGCGTCTTGCGGTCGAAACCGACCATCCGGTGCTCGTTCAGTTCTTCCATGGCTTTTGGAATGCCGGCTTTTGCCAGATAGTCGCGCGTCGCATGAAATCCGAGGCGGAAATTGCCGATGTAGCGCATGACGATCGCATCCTGCTGCGGTTCGGTCATGCGGATGGCGATGTCGGCCTCACGCCGCAACAGGTCTTCCAGCGTATCGGAGAGAGAAAGCTCAATTTCCAGCCGGGGGTGGACCTCCTGCATCAGGGCGACGATCGGTGGCAGCATTTCCACGCCGATAATATCCGATGCGCTGATGCGCACGGTGCCTTCGATCTTGCCGACCTCGCCGGAGGCCGCGCGCATGAGGGCGGCCGCCGTCGCCGCCAGATTTTCCGCATAGGGCCTGAGCGCCAGGGCGGCCTCCGTCGGCATCAGCCCGTGCGGGGAGCGGATGAACAGCGGAAATCCGACGGCCTCTTCCAGCGCACCAATGTGCCGCCCCGCCGTCGGCTGCGTGATACCGAGCTCGCGCGCGGCGGCGGAAAGCGAGCCGTCACGCAGCACGCTGAGGAAGGTGCGGTAAAAATCCCAGCTGACATCCCGGCTTTTGGTCATAAAATTTTGTATGGCCGCTCCACCTATTTCGACAATTTCGTATATCGCACATCACGCCGATACTCCAGTTCAGAAGAAGGAGTAACTGCGATGATATATGAAAACCATGCAAATACGGCAGAGAATAATGGGCCTCTGGCCCTGGTCCTGGGCGCCAATGGCGGTGTCGGCAGCCACGTCTTGAAGATGTTGCTGCAACGCGGCTGGCAGGTGCGGGCGCTGACGCGTCAGCGTGTGGCGGCCGGCGCGTCTGATGGCATCGAGCGCGTGACCGGCGACGTGATGAACCGGCAGGATGTGATGGACGCCGCGAAAGGCGCCACGCTCATCGTCCACGCCGTCAATCCTCCCGGCTATCGCGATTGGGAGAGGCAGGTGCTGCCCATGCTCGACAACACCATCGCCGCCGCCGAAGCCTGCGGAGCAAGGATCCTCCTTCCGGGCACTGTCTATAATTTCGGGCCGGATGCCTTTCCGCTGCTGAAGGAGGACAGCCCGCAGCAACCGTTCACCCGCAAGGGCGCGCTTCGCGTGGAGATGGAGCGGCGGCTGAAGATGGCATCGATGCGCGGCGTACCGGTGCTGATCGTCCGCGCCGGGGACTTTTTCGGGCCGGATGCAAAGAACAACTGGTTTTCGCAAATGCTGGTGCGGCCGGGCAAACCGGTGCGCAGCGTCCAGAACCCCGCCGCACCGCATGCCGGGCATCAATGGGCCTATCTGCCTGACGTGGCCGAGACGATCGGACGGCTGCTGGATCGTTCGGGCGAACTTCCCCCCTTCGCCGTCTATCATATGGAGGGTTTCTGGGATTTCGACGGTCTGCAATTAGTCGGGGCGATCGAGCGGGCCGTTGGTCGTCCGGTCAAGATGCGGCGGATGTCCTGGTTGGCCATCAAATTGGCCGCCCCCTTCGTTCCCCTGTTCCGTGAAGTGCTGGAAATGCAATATCTCTGGCATATGCCGCTGCGCATGAGCAATGGCAAGCTTACGGATTTCCTCGGCGCGGAGCCAAAGACGCCTGTTGATATTGCGGTATCGGCGACATTGACAAGCCTTGGCTGCATCGAACAGCCGCGGGTGCCGGCCAGCCTTCATCGCCCGGTCGATGCCGGGGGGAGGGTGTGATGGCCACGGCAACGGGTGGATCATCTCGCCAGCGCGGTATCTTTGCCGTGGTATCGGCTGTGGTGCCGGTGCTGATTTTCGCGCAGGTGCTGCTGGCCGGGCTGTCGATCTACTATGACGGGTCGCTGCTTTCGCTGCACAAAGGGCTTGGCATCTTCATCGCCGTTCCCATCATCTCACTGGTGGTCCTGGCGCTGCGTGATGATGATCTGCGGCCGAATCTTGCCCGTTCTCTAGTGCTGCTCGCCCTCTATTGCCTGCAGGTGGCGTTGATGAGCATCGGCCGGGAAACGGGCAATGGTTTCCTGCAGGCGCTGCATGTGCCCAACGCCTTCATCATGGGTGCGTTTTCAGATTTTGCCGCGCGGCAGGCGAGAGGCCCGCGCTGAAAGAAAAATGCCGCACAGCCAAAGGGCGGTGCGGCGTTTCAGTTTATCAGCCGAGTGCCGGATAGTCGGTATAACCTTCGGCTCCGCCGCCATAGAAGGTCGGCTGGTTCGGTTCGTTCAAGGGCGCGTTGTCTTTGAGGCGACGCACCAGATCCGGATTGGCGATGAAGGCCTTGCCGAAGGCGACGGCATCGACTTTGCCGCTTTCCACGGCTTCGATGGCGCTCTCGCGGTCGTAACCATTATTGGCAATCCACAGGCCCTTGCCGCCTGCATTGCGATAGGCGCCCTTGAAGGTCGCGTAATCGAACGGCTTGTCGCCCTGTTTGAAATCACGCGGTCCGCCCGTTGCGCCTTCGACCACATGGATGAAGGCGAGATTGCGCTTGCCGAGTTCTTCCACCACGTAATTATAAAGCGGCTGCGGATCGGCCTCGAAAATATCGTTGGCCGGGGTGACGGGGGAGAGGCGGATGCCGGTGCGGCCCGCGCCGATCTCTTCCGCAACCGCGTCGACAACTTCCAGCAGGAAGCGGGCGCGGTTTTCGATCGAGCCGCCGTAATCATCCGTGCGCTGGTTGGTGCTGGATTTCAGGAACTGCTCGATCAGGTAACCGTTGGCGGCATGGATTTCGACGCCGTCGAAACCGGCCTCCAGGGCTGCGCGTGCACCGCTACGATAATCCTCGAGGATGAGGCCGATATCGTCGATGGTGAGCGCGCGGGGCTCGGAGGTCTCGGCAAAGGCGCCGGTGCCGTCATCATTGATGATATAGGTCTTCGACTTGGCAGGAATGGCTGATGGTGCGACCGGCTGGCCGCCATGCGGCTGCAGCGAAGTATGGGAAATGCGGCCCACATGCCAGATCTGCGCAACGATCTTGCCGCCGGCCGAGTGCACGCCGTCGGTGATCTTTTTCCAGCCCTCGATCGCTTCCTGCTTGTAGAGGCCCGGAACGTCAGCGTAACCCTGACCCTGCTGGGAAATCGGCGTACCTTCGGTGACGATCAGCCCAGCCGTGGCGCGCTGCTCGTAATAGGTGGCGTTGAGATTGTTGGGAATTGCCCCCGGCGAACGGTTGCGGGTGAGGGGAGCCATGACGATACGGTTGGCGAGTGCGATATCGCCGGCCTGTGCCGGTTCGAAAAGACTGGTCATGCGACTTCACTTTCTGGTCGGTTGGCGTAATTGCGCGGCAGGCGCGCTTTGTTTTTCGGGTGCCGGAACGAAAACCGCTGTGGTTTCCAGTCCAGCACCCCGGGGCTCAAAGCTTGGGAGGCTCAGAGATTGGCTTGCAGATAATGGCGGAAGGCATCGATGGTTTCTTCGTTGCGTTCGAAAAACACCCATTGCCCGACCTTTTTCGACCGGATGAGGCCGGCTGCCTGCAACACCGCCAGATGCGACGATACGGTGGATTGCGACAGGCCGCTGATCTGAAACTGGTTGGCGCACACACCCATGCTGAGCGGGTGCTCCTGGCAGAAATGACTTTCAGGGTTTTTCAGCCATTCCAGAAATTTCAGCCTTGCCGGGTGTGAAAGGGCTTTGAGGACTTCCTCCGGGTTCATCTGTGCTTCTTTAATATCTGACATGACCGATATGTATATCGGAAATTGTCGATATACAAGTCACGTCTCTGTGAGCATCGTGGCAAGCGGGCAGGCGGCTCCAAAAAAGAAGGCCGCTGGATTGCTCCGCGGCCTGACAAGTTTGAAGGTCAAAACCTCCAGAGGGGAACAGCTGTCGCGTGCCGTGGGCAAGCGTGACAGCTAACTAAAATATGGGAGTGGCAAGAATGCAAAACAAGGTTGCATCATGCGATATTTCGCCAATTTGGAGAAAATTCTTGCGGGTAAAAAAAGAGGGCCGCCGGATAGATCCAGGGCCCTTTAAGTGTGAAGGTCAAAAACCTCCAGAGGGGAACAGCTGATGCGGTGGAACTGGGAGGAAAAGCCACCGTGTGCATCAACTGAGAGCTATTTGGTGTTTTTTTGTGCACGAAACAACTCTTTTTTGTGCAGGTCAGGCATGCGTCGCACGCAGCCCTCGATATTTCCGGTATATTTTATGTGCAAAGCTGAAGAAGGGCGCCTGCGCGCCCCTCTTGCTTCTACCTTTACAAGGCTTTGAATTTTAAAGATTATCTTTCGACGTCGATTATTTTTACGTCAGAAGTTCCAGTTCCGCGCCTTGGCGACGATGAAGTCGCGGAAAGCCTTCAGCTTTGCAGCGTTTTTCATCTCGTCGGGATAGCAGAAATAGGTATCGAAGGACGGAATATCTGCGGCGAGCGACAGCTGGATGAGGCCGGGATCGCGACCGACGATATAGTCGGGCAAACAGGCAATACCAATCCCCAGCAGGCACGCGCGCTTGATCGAGGTCTGGCTGTTGATCTGCAGATGCGGAATGCGCGTGTTGTCGGACGATCGTCCGGCATTCTCCAGCCAGTTAACGTCGAGCAGATAGTTAGGCGCGGGTTCGCCAAAGGAGATGATGCGGTGATTGTCGAGATCTTCGACCGATTGCGGCTCGCCATGGCGATTGATATATGACGGTGCGGCATAGACGTGCATGTGCACCGTGAACAGCTTGCGCTGGATAAGGTCCGACTGCTGCGGCTGGCGCAGGCGGATGGCGCAATCGGCATGGCGCATGTTCACGTCCAGTTCCTCGTTGTCGAGGATGAGCTGGATCGACATTTCCGGATAGAGTTGCAGGAATTCCTGCACCTTGTCCGTCAGCCAGCCCTGGCCGAGACCAACCGTCGTCGTCACGCGCAGCTTGCCGCTCGGCTTCTCCGTCGTTTCGGTCAGTTGCATCTTCACCGTTTCGAGCTTCAGCAGCACGTCATGGGCGGTGCGATACAGCAGCTCGCCCTGTTCGGTGAGGATCAGGCCGCGGGCATGGCGGTGGAACAGCTTGACGCCGACATCCTGTTCCAGTGCGCTGACCTGGCGGCTGATGGCCGACTGGGACAAATGCAGCTTGTCGGCAGCGTGGGTAAAAGACCCCGCTTCGGCTGCGGCATGAAAAATGCGCAGTTTATCCCAGTCCAATGGCATTGCCATGCCTATCCTGCCTTTCGGTTATTCCGCTGCAACCGCGAGCGGTTGTTGCGCCGTGAGATAGCGTTCTGCTTCGAGGGCGGCCATGCAGCCCATGCCGGCGGCGGTGATTGCCTGGCGGTAAATGTCGTCGGTGACGTCGCCGGCGGCGAAGATGCCTTCCACGTCGGTGGCCGTGGAATCAGGAGCAGTCCACATGTAGCCGTTATCCTTGAGCTTCACCTTGCCCTTGAACAGTTCGACCGCCGGGGCGTGGCCGATGGCGACAAAAACGCCATCAATGGGCGTATCGCTGATCGCACCAGTCTTGGTGTCACGCAGCCTGACGCCGGAAACGGAAGGCGGCATCGGCGGCTTTGCCGGTGCGCCGGTGATTTCGGCAATTTCCGTATTCCAGAGAATCTTGACGTTTTCCTTGGCAAACAGCCGTTCCTGCAGGATTTTTTCCGAGCGGAAGCTGTCGCGGCGGTGCACGACGGTGACCGATTTGGCGATATGCGCGAGATAAAGCGCCTCTTCCACGGCGGAGTTGCCGCCGCCGACCACGATCACATCCTTGTTGCGATAGAAAAACCCGTCGCAGGTGGCGCAGGCGGAGACGCCGAAGCCCTGGAAGTGCTGCTCGCTCTCGATGCCGAGCCATTTGGCCTTGGCACCGGTTGCGATGATTAGCGTGTCGGCGGTCCAGACCTGACCCGAATCGGTCCTGACCACGAAAGGCCGCACGTTGGTCTCAACTTCGGTGACGAGGTCGCTGACGATTTCCGCGCCCACATGGGTTGCCTGCTTCAGCATCTGGTCCATCAGCCACGGGCCCTGGATCGGATCGGCGAAGCCCGGGTAGTTTTCAACATCGGTGGTGATCATCAGCTGGCCACCCTGTTCCATGCCGGCAATCAGCACGGGTTTCAGCATTGCGCGGGCCGCGTAGATCGCCGCGGTATAGCCGGCGGGACCGGAGCCAATGATCAATACCTTCGTGTGGCGGGCAGACATGGAAATATTCCTTTTTTCAGCAGCGGGGCCTTTCGGCGGCAAAGCCATCCAGCCGCAAGACGGCGGATAGGCCGCAACCCCTTCGTTGCCCGGTATTTAAGGTTGTCTAGTGTCTTTATTCAAGGGCAGCCTTGCGTTACCAACAAGGCAGTTGTGGATGTGTGCGCAATTTTGTGACCGGGCGTTGGCATAATGTTGCGAATCCTGCGCCGAATAGTACAAGGAAGTTCTCCAGCTTAACGAGGTACTTCTCCGTGACCAGCGTCGAACTCGATGCCATCGATCTGAAAATCCTGCGCGAATTGCAGCGCGACGGGCGCA
Organism: Agrobacterium fabrum str. C58; assembly: GCF_000092025.1. Lineage (NCBI taxonomy): Bacteria > Pseudomonadati > Pseudomonadota > Alphaproteobacteria > Hyphomicrobiales > Rhizobiaceae > Agrobacterium > Agrobacterium fabrum. The sequence continues at coordinate 2,160,839 of NC_003062.2, read as the reverse complement.
TGACCAACGTGGAGCTGGCCGAAAGGGTCGGAATTTCCGCACCGCCATGCCTCAGGCGTGTCCGCAAGCTGGAAGAAGCTGACGTGATCCAGGGTTATCACGCCATGTTGAACGCGCCGAAGCTTGGTTTCGACCTCGTCGCCTTCTGCATGATTGGCCTCAAGCGCCAGTCCGACAGTAATCTGAAGGCCTTTGCGGCGGCGACGGGCGGATGGTCGCTGGTGCGGCAGGCCTGGATGGTGTCGGGCGAAAGCGATTTCCTGCTGCATTGCGTCGCGAAGAACCTGACGGAGTTTCAGGATTTCGTCATCGAGGTTCTGACGGCGGATGAGAATGTCGACACGGTGCGCACCATGCTGACCATCCGTCAGGTCAAGCGTGTCGGCCTCGTGGAAATCTGAGCAGCCGGCTTTTAGCCGATTTTGGGGATATCACCCCCGCTGTAACGCCTCATAGACTTCACCGAGGCATGTCGCTTCTTTTTCCAGCGGGAAAGTGCTGCGCACATGCGCAAGTCCGGCGCTTGCATGAGCTTTGGCCAGAGCAGGATCGGCCAGATAGGTCTTTATCGCATCTCTGAGCGATGCGTAGTCGCCCGCGCCGACGACCCACCCGGTTTCGCCAGTGACGATCATTTCCTCATAGGCGCCGGCATTGCTGGCGACAACGGCCGTCTCCGAGGCCATGGCTTCGAGTGGCGTCAGGCCGAAGCCTTCGTTGCGGGATGGTGCGACATAAAGCGTCAGCCGACGGTACCAGGGCTTGATGTCGTCAACTTCACCCTGAAAGATGATCCGGTCGGTAAGGCCGGCTGCGGCGACATCGGCCTTGAGCGTATCACCGAAGGCCTTGTGTTCTGCCGTTACGCGGCCGGAAACGACAGCGGTCCACTGCGGGTAGTGGGGCAGAAGCTCGATCATGGCGCGCACGAAGAGGTCGGTGCCCTTCTGATGGCGCACCCGCCCGAAGCAGCCGAGCAGATAGTGTCCCGGTAGGCCGGTTGCCGCGATCGTGTCTTCGGGGCCTGTAGCCGGGTGGAACAGCTCGGTATCGACGCCATGCATGACGACGCGGTGGGGTACTTCGAGAAACGAGCCGGAGCGGGTGCTGGTCGCAACCACCGCATCCATTTTCGAAATCAGAAAGCGTGTATAGGCGGAATGCCGTCTCTGTGCGGCTGACGTGAAGAGCAGCTTCACCTTCATGCGCAGAACGTCCCGCATGAAAATGCCCGGCAGCATTTCCAGATTGCGGCGGGCATGCCAGATGCGCGGGCCGCCAGAGGGGCCGTTTTGCCAAAGCCGCCACAGGTCACGGAAGCGCACATGCGGCAGATGCGGCGGCAGGCCGGGGCCGATGGTGCCCACCTTCTGCCCCAGCCGGTTCTGCACCGGAATGAGCTGAACGATGGTTGAGGTGACGCCGGAGAGCCTGCGCTTGAAATTCGGCGCGAGTACCTGCACATCTTTCAGACTGACGTGGGACAAGATGGGCTTCCGTCTCTGCGGCTGAAGGTTGATTCGTCAGGGAGCGATGCGCCCGCTCGAGGCGCATCGCATCGGGCCAATCAGCCCCACTGAACTGCGAGAATCTCGTAACCCTTGGCACCACCCGGCGCGTTGACTTCTATGCTGTCGCCGACTTCCTTGCCGATGAGGGCGCGGGCAATCGGCGAGGAGATGGAAATGCGGCCGGCCTTCACATCGGCTTCCTGATCGCCGACGATCTGATAGGTCTTTTCCTCGTCGCTGTCTTCATCGATGAGCTTGACGGTGGCGCCGAACTTGATCTTGGAACCGGACATCTTGGAAAGATCGATGACTTCCGCGCGCGCGGTCAGGTCTTCGAGTTCGGTGATGCGGCCTTCATTGTGGCTCTGTGCTTCCTTGGCAGCATGGTACTCGGCATTTTCCGAAAGGTCGCCATGGGCGCGCGCTTCCGCAATTGCCTCGATGATACGGGGACGCTCCTCCTGCTGGCGAAAGCGCAGCTCCTCCTGCAGCTTGACGAATCCACCCTGAGTCATCGGTACTTTTTCTACCATTTTTTTATCCTTCGTATTCCGGTCGCTTTACTTGCAGACACAAAAAGAAACAGGTTCCGGAGAGGAACTCCGGAACCATGCCAAAATCAGAACTGAGCCGACTATATCAGAAGACGATAGCGAAATGCCAGCAAATTTGAGCCGAGGATATTTTTCTAATTAATCAATGGCTTAATTTCCAATATTGACAGCCGTCAATAGAACATATAGTGAACATATCCATGAAGAAGTCGATCAGGCAAAGGCTGGCCATTCTCTCCGACGCGGCCAAGTATGACGCATCCTGCGCATCGAGCGGCACGGTGAAACGTAACTCCGCAGCATCGGGCGGATTGGGCTCCACGGAGGGGTCGGGCATCTGCCATGCCTATGCGCCGGATGGGCGCTGCATTTCGCTGCTGAAGATCCTGCTCACCAATTTCTGCATCTATGACTGCGCCTATTGCATCAATCGCTCCTCCAGCAATGTCGAGCGGGCGCGGTTCACCGCCGAGGAGGTGGTGTGGCTGACGCTGGAGTTTTACCGGCGCAACTATATCGAGGGGCTGTTCCTGTCCTCCGGCATCATCCGTTCGTCCGACCATACGATGGAAGAGATGGTGCGCGTGGCGCGGGAGTTGCGGGTCACCCATGGTTTTCGCGGTTATATCCATCTGAAATCCATTCCGGAAGCATCGCCCAGGCTCATCGAGGAGGCGGGGCTTTATGCTGATCGGCTGTCGATCAATATTGAATTACCCACCGATAGCGGTGTCAGTCGTTTCGCGCCGGAAAAGCAGCCCGCCAATATTCGCCGCTCCATGGCGGATATCCGCCTGAAGATCGAAGAGGCGGGGGAGCCAACCATCAGGACAAAAAAGACCAGACGTTTTGCGCCGGCCGGCCAGAGCACGCAGATGATCGTGGGGGCGGATGGCGCTGACGATAGCACCATTCTTTCCACCAGCGCCCGGCTTTATGGCAGTTACGGTCTGCGGCGCGTCTATTATTCCGCTTTCAGCCCCATTCCGGATTCGTCGAAAAACCTGCCGCTCATCAAGCCGCCACTGATGCGCGAGCACCGGCTTTACCAGGCGGACTGGCTTTATCGTTTTTACGGTTTCGACATCGGCGAGATAACGGCAATCGGTGGCGACGGCATGCTCGATCTCGATATCGACCCAAAGCTCGCCTGGGCGCTGAAACAGCGCGACCGGTTTCCGGTGGATGTCAACGTGGCGGATCGGGAAATGCTGCTGCGGGTGCCCGGATTCGGCACGAAGACCGTGGCCTCCATTCTGTCTTCCCGCAGGTTTCGGCGTCTGCGGCTGGAAGATCTGGCGCGTTTTGGCGTGTCGCTGAAAAAGGTCAAGGCCTTCGTCGTGGCTGACGGCTGGACGCCGGGCAAGTTGACCGAACGGCCGGACCTGCGGGCGATGTTTGCGCCGCAGCCCGAACAATTGTCGCTACTCTGATGTATGGACCGGTTCTGGAAGGGCGGGGCGAGTTCGGCGAGTGGCGAGATGCCGCACGTGCGGCCCTTGCCGCCGATATCCGGCCGGAAATGATTGACTGGCGGCTGCGGGATGACGGAGCGGGGCTTCTCGACTTTGCGGGTGAGCCATTGCCGGTGGTTGCTGCCGGGGACGGGCAGGTTTCCGTCCCGGCCTCCTTCGTCGCGCTGGCGCAGGCCATCATCTGTCACAGCGAGCCCGGCCGCTTCGCGCTGCTTTACCGGCTGTTGTGGCGGCTGAAGCGGGATCGCGCCCTGTTGCAGTTCAAGTCCGATCCTGACGTTGCCGAGGCGCGGCTGCTGGAGAAATCCGTGCGCCGCGACTGTCACAAGATGACGGCCTTCGTTCGTTTCAAGGAAGTGCCCCTGCCGCAGGGGCAGGGCGGGCGTCGGCGGTTTATTGCCTGGTTCGAGCCGGATCATTTCATCGTCGAGCGGACGGCAGCGTTTTTCCAGCGCCGGTTCACCGATATGGACTGGCTGATCGCGACGCCGAAAGGGTCTGCTCGGTGGGATGGAGATGAGTTGCAGACCTCGCGGGAGGCGGCGGTAAAACCCGATCTGACGGATGAGACGGATGAACTCTGGCGAACCTATTATGCCAATATTTTCAATCCGGCCCGCCTGAAGATCAAGGCGATGACGGCGGAAATGCCGAAAAAATACTGGAAGAACCTGCCGGAAGCGGACCTCATACCCGGTCTTGTCCTAGGGGCAGAAGCGCGGGTGCTGGAGATGGCGGCCAAGGCGGCAAGCCAGCCGCAACCCTTCCACCACCGGCTGCAGGCCGCAGCGTCTGCGCGCGAGATGCCGCAACCGGTGTCGGACGGCACGCTTCAATCGCTGGCGCGGGAGGCTCGCCAATGCACTCGCTGCGCCCTGCATTGCAAGGCGACGCAGACCGTTTTCGGGGAGGGGCCCGAAGATGCTGATATCATGATCGTCGGCGAACAGCCCGGTGATAACGAAGATCTCGCCGGCAAGCCTTTCATAGGCCCGGCGGGTCAGCTTTTTGACAGAACTCTCCGTGAGATCGGTGCCGAGCGCAAAAAGCTCTACGTCACCAATGCCGTCAAGCACTTCAAATATGAGACGCGTGGCAAGAGGCGCATCCATCAGCGGCCCAACGCGGGAGAGGTGGAGCAATGTCGCTGGTGGCTTAACCGGGAAATCGCGCTCGTGCGGCCGAAACTGATCGTGGCCATGGGCGCAACCGCGCTTTATGCGCTGACCGGCGGCAAGGAGAAGGTTTCCGAAATCCGTGGGCGTCCTTTACCGATGGAGGAGGGCAGGACGCTTTTTGTCACCGTGCATCCGTCCTATCTCCTGCGCCTTGCCGATATCAGGGCGAAAGAGGCGGAAATGGCGCGCTTCCGGATGGATATGGAGATAATAAGGAAATTCTAATATATTTTTTTACGTATTAAACGTTTACTTTGAATGTGGACTATGATTCTCAATAATACTTTTTACAGGTTGTTTATCTGTAATTTTTATTGAAAATTTATCTCCATATTATAATAGGTTCTCTCAAAATTTATTTACCGTATGGGCATATTATGCTGGGTGAACTCGACCTTGCAACAGTCATACTGATGCAAAAATGTTCTTACATCGTTGGGCTGTTGAGTTTTATCTACCTGAAGATGAGTAATCGCGGTTTGCCCGGCCCCGTTCATCTTGCGGCGGGTTTCGCGGCGATGACGGTCGGCTCTACGCTTGCCGGTTACGGCGAATGGAAGATACTTTCGCCGGCGCTGTGGGAGCTTGGCAGCGTTTTGTTCGGTATTGCCGGATATGCGCTGATCTGGCTTGGGCTGAAGACGTTGAGCGACGGACGCTTTGTCAATCGCAAAACCATCTTGTTTACCTGTCTTGTCGCCCTGCTGGCGATTGGCGTTGCGCTGCAGGTGGCCGGCAACAATACGTTTCGCGCGGCGCTTTTTAATGGCTGTGCGGCTCTGGCCTATCTTGGCGGGGCGGGCGTGCTTTTTGCCCGGTGGCGGAAAGAGCCGCTTCTTTCCCGGCTGGCTCTCGGTGCGATTACAGGCGTTTCCGGTCTGATATCGCTGGCGGTGATGAAAAGCGTGCTTTTCCCTGGTTACGCCAGCATCAATCTGGTCACTGCGTTTTTCTTCATTATCATGCTCAACTTCGCCATCTCGCTCTTTGTGATGATGCTGGTAGCGGAGCGGTCCGAACGGAAATTGCTGGTTCTGGCGAATACCGATCCACTGACGGGCGTCAAGAACCGGCGTTTCTTCTTCCAGACCATGCCCGCAGCCCCCGATCCCGCTGATGCGGCCATGTTGCTTGACATTGACCACTTCAAGTCGATCAATGACCGTTTCGGCCACGCTGTCGGCGACAGCGTGCTGCAGGAAGTGGCAAGGCGCATCAGCGGCAGCATCCGTGGCGGCGATGTGCTGGCGCGTTACGGCGGCGAGGAATTCATCATTTTCCTGCCGGGTGCCGGTGTGGACAAGGCTTGCATGATCGGCGAGCGCATTCGCGACGCGGTTGCGATAAATGAGGTCGATTGCGGCGGTCTGCGTGTCGGGGTGACCATCAGCATCGGCGTTGCCACCACAGGCGATATGCGCTGCGATCTCCAGATGCTCGCCGAAAAGGCGGATCGAGCGCTTTACCGGGCAAAGACCGAAGGGCGCAATTGCGTTCGCGAGGCGCTGGCCGCGTAAGAAGCGGAAAAGCCTGCGCCTGTTTTCCCAAGATGGCAGCCTCTGCTCAGCCTGTCGGCTCTTTCGCTGCATCTGCAGTGGCGCGATGTCGCAAGGCCTCTTTCAGTAGAATTTCGATCTGGGCATTGATGCTGCGCAACTCACCGCTCGCGGTCTGCCGGATCGCGTTCAATATGGCGGGTTCGATTCGAAGCGGAAATGCCACCCGCTGTGGCCCTGAAGGACGTCCGATCATGAATTAACCCTCGAATTCAGGGGCGCGGCGCGGCCGGCGGTGGGGGAGGGTTTTTCGGGAACGCAAAAAGTCATCATGAGCCTCATGTGAGAATGATGTCGTTTTGATATGGGAACTAGATTGCAGCGGGATTGCGCAAAACAAAACGCCGCAGGCATGGTGACCCGCGGCGTCTTGTTTTCAATCTTGTGGGCTTTCCCGCAGCAGTCTTAGTTGAAGTAGCTTTGCAGCGGCTTCACTTCCAGATTGCCGGCCTTCAGCGCCTTGATGGCAAGCGCTGCTGCTTCCGCACCGGCCATCGTCGTGTAGTAAGGCACCTTCTGCATCAGCGTTGCGCGGCGTAGCGACTTGCTATCCGAGATCGCCTTGTTGCTGTCGGTGGTGTTGATGACCAGCTGGACCTGACGGTTGCGGATGGCGTCCTCGATATGCGGACGGCCTTCCTGCACCTTGTTGATCTTTTCGGCGTTGATGCCCTGTTCGGCGAGGAAACGCTGGGTGCCGCCGGTTGCCAGCACCTTGAAGCCGCTTTCCACGAGAATGCGGATGGCGGAAAGCACGCCTTCCTTGTCCTCGTCACGCACCGAAACGAAGACCGTGCCGGAGCGCGGCAGGTCGACGCCGGCGCCGAGCTGGCTCTTGGCGAAGGCCAGTGCGAAATCGGTGTCGAGGCCGATGACTTCGCCGGTCGAGCGCATTTCCGGTCCGAGCAGGATGTCGACGCCGGGGAAGCGTGCGAAGGGGAAGACGGCTTCCTTGACGGCGATGTGCTTCAGGTTGCGCGGATCGGGCTTCTCGCCATAAGCGGCAATCGCCGCATCAAGCTTCTCGCCGGCCATGACGCGGGCGGCGATCTTGGCGATCGGCGCGCCGATGGTCTTGGCAACAAAAGGCACGGTACGCGAGGCGCGCGGGTTGACTTCGAGAACGTAGATCGTGCCGTCCTTGATGGCGTATTGCACGTTCATCAGGCCGCCGACCTTGAGTGCCTTGGCAAGCGCCGTCGTCTGGCGTTCCAGTTCATCGAGGGTTTCCTTGCTGAGCGAACGGGACGGCAGTGAGCAGGCCGAGTCGCCCGAATGGATGCCGGCCTCTTCGATGTGCTCCATGATGCCCGAGACGAAGACGTTTTCGCCGTCGCACAGCGCATCGACGTCGACTTCGACGGCGTTGGTCAGGTAGCTGTCGAACAGAAGCGGGTTCTTGCCGAGCAGGGTGTTGATCTGACCGGTCTTGTCGTTCGGGTAACGCTGCTTGATATCCTCTGGTACGAGACCGGGAACGGTGTCGAGCAGATAGGTCTGGAGTTGGCCTTCCGAATGGATGATCTGCATGGCGCGGCCACCCAGCACGTAGGACGGACGCACGACCAGCGGGAAACCGATTTCCGAGGCGACGAGGCGAGCCTGCTCGACCGAATAGGCGATGCCATTGTTCGGCTGGGCAAGATCGAGCTTCATCAGCAGCTTCTGGAAGCGGTCGCGGTCTTCGGCAAGGTCGATCATGTCAGGCGCGGTGCCAAGGATCGGGATGCCGTTCTTTTCCAGCGCTTCGGCGAGCTTCAGCGGCGTCTGGCCACCGAACTGCACGATGACACCGACCAGCTCGCCCTTTTCCTGCTCGGCGCGCATGATCTCGATCACGTCTTCGGCCGTCAGCGGCTCGAAATAGAGGCGGTCGGAGGTGTCGTAGTCTGTCGAAACGGTTTCCGGGTTGCAGTTGATCATGATGGCTTCGAAGCCGGCATCCTTCAGGGCGAAGGCGGCGTGGCAGCAGCAATAATCGAACTCGATACCCTGGCCGATACGGTTCGGACCGCCGCCGAGAATGACGACCTTCTTGCGGTCGGAAACCTGCGCTTCCGAGCGGGCAGCGCCGACGAAGGGCGTCTCATAGGTCGAATACATGTAGGCAGTGGGCGAAGCGAACTCTGCAGCGCAGGTGTCGATGCGCTTGAAGACCGGGCGAACGTTCAGGCTGTTACGCAGCTCGGCCACTTCCTTCGGGCGCTTGGACGTCAGGCTGGCGAGGCGGGCGTCGGAGAAGCCCATGGCTTTCAGCATGCGCAGGTTTTCGGCATCCTGCGGCAGGCCATGCTCGCGAATGCGGGCCTCCATGTCGACGATGGCCTTAAGCTGGGCGATGAACCACGGATCGATCTTCGAGTTTTCGTGGACCTCTTCTTCGCTCATTCCCATGCGCATCGCCTGTGCGACCATGCGCAGGCGGTCGGGCGTCGGTGTGCCGATGGCGGCACGGATGGCGTTCTTGGAACCTTCGCCTTCCTCGTAACCGGGGATTTCGATTTCATCGAGACCGGTGAGGCCGGTTTCCATGCCACGCAGCGCCTTCTGCAGCGATTCGGCAAAGGTACGGCCGATGGCCATGACTTCACCGACCGACTTCATGGCGGTGGTGAGGATCGGCGAGGCGCCCGGGAATTTCTCGAAGGCGAAACGCGGGATCTTGGTGACGACGTAGTCGATGGAGGGCTCGAAGGACGCAGGCGTGGCGCCGCCGGTGATGTCGTTTTCCAGCTCGTCCAGCGTATAGCCGATAGCGAGCTTGGCGGCGACCTTGGCAATCGGGAAGCCGGTTGCCTTGGAAGCAAGAGCCGAGGAGCGGGAAACGCGCGGGTTCATTTCGATGACGACCAGACGGCCATCCTTCGGGTTCACGGCGAACTGCACGTTGGAGCCGCCGGTCTCGACGCCAATCTCGCGCAACACCGCAATCGATGCGTTGCGCATCATCTGGTATTCTTTGTCGGTCAGCGTCAAAGCAGGGGCAACGGTGATGCTGTCGCCGGTGTGCACGCCCATCGGGTCGATGTTTTCGATGGAGCAGATGATGATGCAGTTGTCCGCCTTGTCGCGGACCACTTCCATTTCATATTCTTTCCAGCCGAGAACGGATTCTTCGATCAGCACTTCGGTGGTGGGCGATGCGTCGAGACCGCCGCCGATGATTTCGAAGAATTCCGAGCGGTTATAGGCGATGCCGCCGCCTGTGCCGCCCATGGTGAAGGAAGGGCGGATAATGGCGGGCAGGCCGACGACGTCGATGGCCTGCGCGGCAATGGCCATGGCGTGGCTGATATAGCGCTGCTTGCGGTCCGTCTCGCCGAGGTTCCACTGGTTTTCGAGGTTGTCGAGAGCCTTGTCCAGCTCTGCGCCTGACAGTTTTGCCTTGAGTTCAGTGCGGGCGGCTTCGTGCGTCTTGCGGTCGGCGTCCTTGATTTCAGTGGCGTTGGCGAGCATCGACTTCGGCGTTTCAAGGCCGATGCGGGCCATCGCCTCGCGGAACAAAGCGCGGTCTTCAGCCATGTCGATGGCTTCGGGCTTGGCGCCGATCATTTCGACATTGTAGCGATCGAGAACGCCCATGCGCTTGAGAGAAAGCGCAGTGTTCAGCGCGGTCTGGCCGCCCATGGTCGGCAGAAGCGCATCCGGGCGCTCCTTGGCGATGATCTTGGCGACGACTTCCGGTGTGATCGGCTCGACGTAAGTGGCATCGGCAAGACCGGGATCGGTCATGATGGTGGCCGGGTTGGAGTTGACCAGAATGACCCGGTAACCCTCTTCCTTCAGCGCCTTGCACGCCTGCGTGCCGGAATAGTCAAATTCACATGCCTGACCGATAACGATCGGTCCCGCGCCGATGATGAGGATGGACTTGATATCTTGGCGCTTCGGCATGGCTCTCTCGTTCCGCTTTTTGGTTGCGCAAAGCACCAGCCAGGGTGACGGATCACCGGCCGGTGCGCGCAATTCAAAGTTTTCAGGCTAGAAGCGGCTTATAGGCAAATGTTTTTGAGAACGGAACCCCATAAATTCCGGAATCGACAGAAACCTTAACGGATAGGGACTTGCGTGGCGAAACGGGCCTGTACCGCAGCACGGTAAGAGCGGCTAACCGGGATTTCCGTGCTGTCTCTCGTCATGACATGCAGACGACCGGCCTGTTTCCGGAGGGAAACAATGTCGGCATCGGCAATCCAGTGGGAACGATGCACCTGCAGGCCCGCCGTCTGGCCGAGTTCTTTCAGCGCATCGGCAAAACGCAGCAGAACCAGCTGCTGCCCGCGCGTGGTGACGATTTGCGTGTAATGATCCTGCACGGATAGTCGCAGCAACTCTCCGCGCTTTTGCGGCGGCAGCCGCTCCAACAATGGGATACTGGCGTTCACGTCAAGATCGGCATCTGCATTTATGTCCGTTGCAGCCTCCACCACTTTTTCGAAGGACCGGCAGGTCGTGAGATAACTCAACAGGCAAAAGATCGCGCAGAGGGGCAGGGATGAGAGGCTGCTTTTCAGAACCGATGCAAGAGCCATCTCCCTGCCGTAGAAAATCTGATTGGTGACCGTGAGCAGCAGCCCGATAGGCAGTGCAGACGTCAGCGAGCCGATCATCATGCGTGTCAGCATGTTGCCGATGTGGCCTGCAAGGATTGTATTGGCGATGACCGAAAAGGATATGGCGAACATCCAGGCGCCCCCCTGGACGATCGTCCAGTAAAGCAGCCGATCGGCGAAGCTCATGGTTTCGCTGGTCCCGAAAGGCCCGGTCAGAATGAAAATCGCCAGCACGGCAAGAAATGTCAGCCACAGCCTGCGCGATTGCAGGATGGCGCGCATTTCACGAAGCGTGGATTGCAGATACGGGTGATCCACGAAGTTTTCCTGCTGATGGCGCCAATCCGTTTTTCTTGTCCGTATGTTTCGCTGAAATTGCCGGTGATTTCAACCGAGCCGAAGCAGCGCCCATGTCATTCCAGCCTTTGTTAGATGCACCGCTTGCCGTGCAGTTCCATGTCGCCACCGTTATACCTGCAGCCGTTCTTGGCGCCTTCATTTTCCTGCGTCCCAAGGGCACCGCCATCCACCGGCTGCTCGGCAAGATCTGGGTGGCGCTGATGGTCGCGACATCAGTTTCGACCTTCTTCATCCATGAATTGAAGGTGTTTTATGGTTTCAGCCCGATCCATCTGCTGTCCATCTTCACCATTTACGGCTGTCTGCAATCGGTCTATTTCGCGCGCCGCGGCGATATCCGACGCCATAGGCGCATCATGCAGAGTGTTTATCTCGGCGGTATCGTGATTGCCGGCGGCTTCACCTTCCTTCCCGGACGTATCATGCATGAGGCCGTTTTGGGTGACGGAAAAGCCGATTTTGTGGCCCTTTCCGCCGGTGTGCTGGTGTTTGCCTTCCTGTTTCTGACGGTATTGAAACAGCGCCGTCGGACCATATGAAAGGTTCCGTTGGCCTCCTCTGCTTTCTTCCGGAACAAGATGTATTATAGTGCCGTTATAAAGCAGCTTGTTGAGGCGACGTTCGCCGGGAGAAAAATATGGAATGGAAAGGGCGTCGCCAGTCGGACAATATCGAGGACCGGCGCGGCATGTCGGCGGGTTCGGGTGATCCTTTTTCCCGAGGCGGGATGCGCGTGCCAATCGGGCGTCGCGGCGGCGGTATAGGGATTGGTGGTCTTCTGGTCATTCTTCTGATCAGCTGGGTGCTTGGCATCAACCCACTGACGCTGCTGACCGGCGGCGATATGTCGATGGATGGCGGCGGCACGACGCAATCGGGAACCCAGCAATCCGGCACACGTCCGCAGGGCCAGTCATCCGATGAGACGACGGCTTTCGTGCGCACCGTGCTGGCGGAAACCGAGGATACCTGGAGCGGTATCTTCCAATCCGCCGGTGAGACCTATCAGAAACCGACGCTGGTGCTGTTCTCCGGGCAGGTTTCTTCCGCCTGTGGCAATGCTTCCGCTGCCAGCGGCCCGTTTTATTGCCCTGGTGACCGCAAGGTCTATCTCGATACCAACTTCTTCAAGGAACTGGATCAGCGTTTCGGCGCGTCCGGCGACTTCGCGCAGGCCTATGTGATTGCGCATGAGGTTGGCCACCACGTACAGAACCTCACCGGTGTCCTGCCGGAGTTCAACCGTCGCCGCCAGTCGATGAGCCAGACGGATGCAAACAAGATGTCGGTGCGTGTGGAGCTTCAGGCGGATTGTTATGCCGGCATCTGGGGCAAGTTCACCGAACAGAAGGGCATTCTCGAGACCGGCGATCTTGAGGAAGCGCTGAATGCGGCCCATCAGATCGGCGACGATACGTTGCAGAAGCAGACGCAAGGTTATGTGGTGCCTGACAGTTTCAACCACGGCACCTCGGCGCAGCGCATGGAATGGTTCAAGCGCGGCTTCCAGAATGGTCGTGTCGAGGATTGCGATACTTTCTCGGCGAATATCTGAGAGATCAGATGAAAAAGGGGGCTTTCAGCCCCCTTTTTCATTCAGCTCATCAAGAGCGCCACGGCATACATGCCCAGCGCGAAGATGGTATGGGCCACGAGGTTCAGGATACGGACCTTTGTGGGGTTCGGCGTCTTCGATGCCGCCCAGCCGATGCCCAGCCCCGGCTGCAGCAGGAACCAGCCCGCGCCGACCGTTACGATGCCGACGATCCACGGCTCGATGAAGGACGGATTGGCAAACCATGCGGCCGGGACGACCAGCGCGAGAATGATGCCGTAGAGGATGCCGACGGCGTAATGCGAAATCCAGCCGAGCGCCAGTTCGTGCTCATAGGGTGTCGCCGTGGCGATGCTGTCGTGAAATATCCGACCCTTCGGCACATGCCAGAACCAGCGGCCGACCGGCGCCCAGTTCGGCGCGGACTGGCCGAAAAACCGGTGCAGAATGATTGCCCATATATCCATAAACACGGTGCCGCCAATGCCCATGGCAATGCCGCGCCAAATCAGTTCCAGCATAGATCCCTCCGCATGATCATGATCGATCAAGCTCTAGCGGATTGGGTCGATGGCGGGAATGGTCTATTGCCGGGGTGGCGAAGAAAAATGGCCGGATTGCTCCGGCCATGAGATTGGTGAGAGACAGGCTAAACCTCTCCTCCGTCATGCTCGGGCTTGTCCCGAGCATCTGCAACGTGTCGATCAATGAGACGTGGTTAGATCCTCGGGACAAGCCCGAGGATGACGCCAAGAGGGGGGTAATGTTTGACGGATGTCTGCCTGCTGTAGCGAATCCAACAAATTGTTTATCCCGTTAAGCAGCCCGACCATATTCCGCCTGCCGCCGCGTGGCGGCGGCGAGCTGGAACTGTGCAAGCAACTCGTTGAGCGCCGCCGCTTCCGAGGCAAGGCCGTGGCTTGCCGCCGTCTGTTCCTCGACCATGGCGGCATTCTGCTGCGTGCCCTGATCGATGGTGTTGATGGCGGTGTTGATTTCCTGAAGTCCGGTCGACTGTTCGCGCGACGATGTCACGATGGCATCGATGTGGCGGTTGATCTCCTGCACTTCGCGAACGATGGTTTCCAGCGCCTTGCCGGCATTGCCGACGAGTTCGACGCCGGACTGCACCTGCGATGTCGAGGCGTTGATCAATGTCTTGATCGCTTTGGCGGCATTGGCGGAGCGCTGGGCGAGTTCGCGCACTTCCTGTGCGACGACGGCAAAACCCTTGCCGGCCTCACCGGCGCGGGCGGCTTCGACACCGGCATTCAGCGCCAGGAGGTTGGTCTGGAAGGCGATCTCGTCGATTACGCCGATGATGTTGCTGATCTCCGACGAGGATTTTTCGATGCCTTCCATGGCACGCACGGCATCTTCCACAATGACGCCGGACTGTTCGGCATTGCCGCGGGCGCGATCGACCAGACGGCCGACTTCTTCGGCACGGCGGGCGGAATCCTTCACCGTCGTGGTGATCTCTTCGAGTGCTGCGGCGGTTTCCTCGACGGAGGCCGCCTGCTGCTCGGTGCGGCGTGCCAGATCGTCGGCGGACTGGCGGATTTCGCCGGCTCCGGCGTCGATGGCGAGCGCATTCTGGCCGACCGTGCTGAGCGCCGCATTCAGCTTCGCAACGGAATTGTTGAAATCGTTACGAAGGCGATCGATGCGGGTCACGAAAGGCGTGTCGATGCGATAGTTGAGATCGCCATCGGAAAGATGCGCCAGACCCTTGGCAAGCGAGTCGACCGCGAACTGGATATCCGCCGCGTCTTTTGCTGCGGTTCTTTCGCGCTCGTTGCGCTCCTGTTCGGAAAGCGTGCGGTTCTGTTCGGCATCGCCCTCAAGGCGTAGGCGCTCCATTGCGTTCGAGCGGAACACGGCGACGGCTGCAGCCATGGAGCCGATCTGGTCGGTGCGTTCCTGGCCGGGAATGCCGACATCGAGATTACCGGCGGCAAGACCTTCCATGGCAGAGGTCATCTGCGTGACAGGGCGGACGATGAAGCGGGACAGCACGGTCGCCAGCAGGCCAATCATGATCGCGGCGGCGAGAACCGTTGCGATGGTCGCCGCCAGGCGGAACTGGCCGATCGCGCTGTAGGCGACGTCGGAATCCACGACGAAACCGAGATACCAGTCGACCGAAGGCAGGCCCGCAACCGGGATGAAGCTGGTGATCTTGCCCTTGCCGTCGATTTCGGTCTGGGAAATCGCGGAGGAAATCGCCGGCGTATCGACCTTGAAGAGATCGGCCAGCGGCTTGTCGACGAATTTTGGATCCGGATGAATGAGGATTTTGCCGTCCTTGCTGACGAGGAACGCGTAGCCATCCGTGCCGGCATCCACCGACTTGATCATCTTCACCAGCGAATCCAGCGAGAAATCGCTGCCTGTCACACCGGCAAGCTTGCCATCGATGGAAACGGGAATAGCGGCGGTGATGATAAGGCCTCCGGTCGAGGCGTCATTATAGGGTTCCGTCAGAACCGTCTTGCCGGCTTTCACCGCATCCAGATACCACGGACGCTTGCGCGGATCGTAACCTTCCGGCAGCGGTGTCTTCGGGAAGGTGGTGAAGGTGCCTGTCTCGGCATTGCCGAAATAGGTCGACATGAACTGTGCCGTCAGCACGTCATTTTCCAGAAAACGCAGCTTTGCCTCGTCATCCGGAAGCTTGGCCAGGGTTGCCGCCACCGTTTGTGTCAGCATGATGCGACCGTTCAGCCAGTTGGCGATGCTTTGCGCAGCCTGCTTGCCGGAAGAATCAATGTTTTCCGCGACTGCTTCGGTAGTAACCCGATGCTGGAGGCTGTCGATGTAATAGGAAAAGCCTGCAAAGGCTGCAACGACAAGAGATGACGCTGCAACCAGAATGCGCGTCATAAGATTGGTTTTCTTTGGCAAGCTACGGATCCTTGAAGCCGGATGTACCGTCGAGGTCATCTTTAACATTGATGGGGGAAACATGCCTCAAAGGCGGGAATAATCTGCGTCATGCAGCTTATGATTTTAAAAGAGCTATCCGATGTTCTAATAGATAAAAGCGAATGGTAAAATTGGACTAAATTTATCTTGTGTCAGGACGCAATACGGTCGGATTTCGCGTGGTTGCCGATGTGCGTAATTTTTAATCACGCACTGCTGCCGGTTGCGTGCAGGATGGGAATATTTTATTCATCCTCGTGCTGCCGTTGCGCAATTCGCGGGCAACGGCCAAGGTTCAGGTGAATTACAATGTCTTCGTCGGTTGTTGCAGAAACCGTTCCTTCCGGATCGGGGTCGTGGTTTTCGCATTTCAAGGCTACGCTCGTTCTCGGGATTCCGCTTATCGGCGCCCAGCTTGCTCAGCTTGGTATCCACACCACTGATATGGTGATCGTCGGTCAGCTGGGAGCAGAGAAGCTTGCGGCCATGGTGCTGGCCGGACAGTTCTTCTTCGTCGTCTTTATTTTCGGCTCGGGCTTTTCTGTTGCCGTCGTGCCGATGGTGGCGCAGGCTTACGGGCAGGGCGATGCGACATCGGCCCGCCGCTCGCTGCGCATGGGCATGTGGGTGGCGATCGCCTATTGGCTGCTCGCCTTGCCGATCTTCTTCAATGCCGAACGCATTCTGGTCTATCTCGGGCAGAACCCCAATGTTGCGGCACTGACCGGCCATTATCTCGCCATTGCCAAGTTCGGCCTCCTGCCGGCGCTGCTTTTTTATGTGCTGCGCGGGCTTGTCAGCGCCATCGGCCGTGCAGGCATCATTCTTTATGTCACCATCATCATGCTGGTGATGAACGGTCTGATGGCCTATGTGCTGGTCTTCGGCCATTTCGGATTGCCGGCGATGGGCATGAATGGTGCTGCCGTTGTTGCCGTCATCGTTAATGCCTTCAGCTTCATCTTCATCGTCGCTTATGTGCAGACGCGGGAGGAAACGAAGAAATACGAGCTGTTCGTGCGCTTCTGGCGGCCGGACTGGCATGCGCTTTTCGAAGTCCTGCGGCTTGGCCTGCCGATCAGCATCACCATTCTAGCCGAAGTGACGCTGTTTGCGGCCGCTTCGATCCTGATGGGGCAGATCGGCACGGTGCAACTTGCCGCCCACGGTATTGCCCTCCAGCTCGCCTCCATCGCCTTCATGATTCCGCTTGGTCTTTCCCAAGCGGCGACGGTGCGTGTGGGCGTGGCGCGCGGGCAGGGGGATTTCAAAAACCTCATCCGCGCCTCGATCATGATCTATGCCATCGCCTGTGGCATCGCCCTTTGCGGTGGCATCCTGTTTGCGGCCGTGCCGGAATTCCTGGCGAAATGGTTCCTCGATCCGAAATTGCCGGAAGCTGCTGAAGTGCTTGCCTATGCCAGCAGCCTCGTGGTGATTGCCGGCATCTTCCAGCTGGTGGACGGCATTCAGGCCGTGACGGCAGGTTTGCTGCGTGGCCTTAAGGATGCACGCATACCGGCGATGCTGGCGCTGATTTCCTATTGGCCGATCGGGCTGGCGCTCGCCTGGACCATGGCCTTTCCGCTCGGCTTTGGCGGGCGCGGCGTATGGTTCGGTTTCGTGATCGGTCTTTCGACGGCCGCCGTTCTGTTGACGGTGCGCTTCGTGCTCTTGGTGAAGCGCGAAATGAAAACGGCCCGCTAAAAGCGGGCCGTCGGGTGGTCATCCGGCCATGGCGCGTCTGCGCCTCGAAAAGAGTTCCTCACGGGATGCCTCAATCGCAAGCCTTGTCTTGTCTGGGTTCTGTTGGCTTCAACAGATAACTCGTAACTTCCTGATCGACGCACTTGTCGGACCCCGTAAGTACCAAAGTGTGACCATCCGCGTTTTTGCTGACGAGTGGGCTACGAAAATAGTCTGCCATACGCCGCGCGTTGATATGGGGCGTGGTCGGATCATATTTCTGAGCAACAAACAGCAAAGCGGGCAGGTTGTCGGGCAGAGTGGGAATGCGGGCGCTTAATTTGCCAGCGAAGGGCCACATATCGCAGACATTGATTTCTATGACGTCAGGGTTATAGTTGGCATAGGGAGCTGCTTCCTTGACTGCCTTTGCGCGGGCGATTCGCTCCTGCCGATCCTTCGTCGGAGATGCAGAATCTGCACAGGTGATCGCCACGGAAGCATCAATCTCGTCTTCTTTCAGTATTGTTTCGGCCAATTCCTTGATCTTGTCCGCTTTGCCGTTCGATAGCGCTTCAAAGGCTTCGCCGAGTGTCGGCCAGTGCGTTTTCCACAACAGGCCGTAGGTCGTGACGGCCAGAACCTCTCTCGTCGTCACTCTGTAGCCGCCGGTTGTTGAAAACGGCCTGTTGTCGACGGCTTGCAGCAGTCGATGAAAATCGGCCGTTGTTTTTTCGACGCTGTCCTTGAAGGGACACGATTTTTCCAGATTGCAAAAGGAAACAAAGCGTTCGAATGTATTTTGATAACCACGCTGCTGGTTCAATCGCATCGTTTGCCAGTCCTCTGCGAGGTCTACGACGCCGTCCAATACAATTGCCCGAACTGAGCCAGGATAACGTTCCGCGTAGAGAGCGGCGACTTGGGTCCCATAGGAGTAAGCGATCGCCGTAAGGAACTCTTCCCCGAGTTGCCGCCGCAGAAGATCGAGATCATCGACCGCTTCGTTCGTACCGATGTGTTCAAGAACTGTTCGCCCGGTTGTTTTTATGCAGGCTTCAACATAGGCGGCCATCGCCCGATCGCCTGCGTCGTCAACCACCAGCGCGTTTTCGCGGCTTACGTATGAAGCACATGAAATTTTTGGAGTCGATTGTCCGACCCCACGAGGATCGTAGCGGATAATATCGTATGACTCTCTCAACCGCTTGACCGCGTCTGTTCTCGGGTCGAGCAGTTGAATAATGCCTGACATCCCTGGACCCCCCGTAATAATGACGAGGCTTCCTTGTTTTCGGCCCGTTGCAGGCAATCTTGTGATCGCAAGCGAGACTCGCCGTCTGGGTGGAGATGAACCCGCCTCGCGCCGATTGGAATATATTAACGGTGCTGCCATTCTTGCGCATTCAAGCATAGGCGGCGGAAGTCTGCCTTCGAACCAAAATTTAAATTGAGGCTTGGTGCAAGGCAGCCAGTTTATACGTGATTTATTGAATGATGATGAAGCTGCTTCCGCAGGTGGTGACAATAATATTATCAAGGAAAGTGCGATGCAATCTGTAGTAATTACAATGATGTTTTTTATATATAAATTTATTGATATCATAATGCTTTCCTATAATTTAGGAATCTATGATGATAGAGATATTTACTTTATAATTTTACTAATATTTTCGATTAAATAATAAAATTATATAAATATACGTGATTTTTTACGGAAATGTATTTAAAAACCGTCTTTATTAATTTTTTTACTGAAAGTCTTTAAGGCTCGCGCAATTTTTCCATAAGCCGGCAGCTACCTTTAAAAGAATGCGTTCCCAAAGATTTTTCTGTCAGCGGCCGGCCTCAATGCCGATCGCGGCCGTCAACGTTCGCTGCCTGTAAAGATGCCTTTCAGCGCACGCAAATTGAAACGGTTGATAAGGTCGCACTTCGGATTTCTCTCGCTTAATACAACGAGTCACGATGAGCGCGCAGATGCGTAGTATGGTGGGGAGCTGGAAAATTTTACGATTAAACGAGGACAACGGGCGCAGGGTCTCGCAGACCCTGCCTTCCGCCGAGTATTACAATCAGTTGTCCGACCGCAGCTCTCGGGAGCGGCGGCGGTTCTTTCACGATTTCCTCGGATTGTCTCAGCGCTCGGCGAGTGCTGCCTCACCCTTGTTTTCGCGCAGCAGGTTGACGAAGCGGCGGAAGAGATAGTGGCTGTCCTGCGGGCCGGGCGATGCTTCCGGATGGTGCTGGACGGAGAAGACCGGCTTGCCGACGATGCGCAGGCCGCAATTGGTGCCGTCGAACAGCGACGTGTGGGTTTCCTCGACGCCCTCGGGCAGCGATTTGGTGTCGACCGCAAAGCCGTGGTTCATAGAGACGATTTCCACCTTGCCGGTGGTGAAGTCCTTGACCGGATGGTTGGCGCCGTGATGGCCCTGATGCATCTTTTCGGTCTTCGCGCCAACGGCGAGGCCAAGCATCTGGTGACCGAGGCAGATGCCGAAGATCGGCAGTTCGCTCTTGATGAGGTTCTGGATAACAGGCACGGCATATTCGCCCGTCGCGGCCGGATCTCCCGGACCGTTGGAGAGAAAGACGCCATCCGGCTTCAGCGCCAGAATATCTTCAGCCGAGGTCTGCGCCGGAACAACCGTCACCTTGCAATCGAGGCCGGCAAACAGGCGCAGGATGTTGCGCTTGACGCCGAAATCCACGCAGACGACGTGGTATTTCGCATCGGCTTCACCGAGCGTGCCGTAACCCTTGTTCCATACCCACGGCGTTTCCGTCCAGGTGGAGGACTGGCCGGACGTCGCTTCGATGGCGAGGTCGAGGCCGACGAGACCGCTCCATGCCTTGGCTTCGGCCTTCAGCGCTTCGATGTCAAAGACGCCGTTCGGGTCATGAGCGATGACCGCGTTCGGCGCACCGTTTTCGCGGATCCAGGCCGTCAGCGCGCGTGTATCGATACCGCAGAGGCCGATGACCCCACGCGCCTTCAGCCAGGCATCCAGATGCTTGACGGCGCGGAAGTTCGAGGGGTCGGTGATATCGGCCTTGAAGATGACGCCGACGGCGCCGCGACGGGCGGCGGGCGTCAGGTCTTCGATGTCTTCCTCATTGGTGCCGACATTGCCGATATGAGGGAAGGTGAAGGTGACGATCTGGCCGAGATAGGAGGGGTCGGTGAGGATTTCCTCGTAACCCGTCAGCGCCGTGTTGAAGCAGACTTCGGCCTGAACCTTGCCGGTTGCACCGATGCCTGTTCCTTCAATCACCGTGCCATCGGCTAGAACAAGCATTGCGGTGGGTTTGCGGGTAGTCCAGGGCGCTGTCTCGGTCATCTCGTTCCGTTTCTGCCGCTTCGCACCCCGCCTCTTGAAAGGCAGGGGGTAAGGGGCCATTTCTGTCGCAGGCTTCGTGACATAAAGGGGCGCGCGATAAAGCTCGCGTTCCGACCCTTCGTTAAAATCTCGTGCAGGTGCCGGAAAATAACGAAAGCAGCCCAAGCGGTCAACCGCAGGCCCAAGATTTACGCGGATTTAAGCTGTCGTAGATTCAAGGGTTTATGCAATTGATTTGCTTGAGCGTGTTTGCTCGTTTATGTCGTTGCGAAAAATAAGGCGGAAAGTTTGCCGATCAGGAAGCTGCGGAATGAGCTTTCCCAAGGAGAAGAAAAATGCTGCGCGACACGTTCGCTAATACTTTGAAAGACGCTTTGAAGGCTCGTGATGCACGCCGCACCTCGACCGTGCGTCTCATCCAGGCGGCCGTCAAGGATCGCGATATCGCCAATCGTGGCGTGGGCAAGGACCCCGTCAGCGATGAGGACATCATGCAGATCCTGACCAAGATGGTGAAGCAGCGGGAGGAGTCCGCCACCATCTATGAAGGTGCCGGCCGTCCCGAGCTTGCCGCTCAGGAGCGCGAAGAAATCGTCATCATCAAGGAATTCATGCCGGAAGAAATCCCGGCCGAGAAGGTGCGCGAACTCTGCCAGGCGGTCATCAGCGAGACCGGCGCATCCGGACTGCGCGACATGGGCAAGTGCATGAATGCGCTGAAAGAGCGTTATCCAGGACAGATCGACTTTGCGAAGGCCTCCGGCGTCGTCAAGGACTTGCTGAAGTAGCGTTGGTCACTTCTGAAAAAGTAAAGGCAGGGTAGCCATGGCTACCCTGCCTTTTTTCTGCCGACGAAGATGCATTCCGGCGGATCAAAATGCTCTCCCGCGCAGGCTTTTCGGGGGGACGTGCCTGCGGGTGTCGGCAGATGTATGGAAATGTTCAGACACTGCCTTTGACTGTGTTTCGTTTTTACATCGTCGCAACGCGTCGCTCAAATTACAAAAACATAATTTTTAGTGATGTTGCGCTGCCATAAATTCGCCGGAAGCAGGCGCCAAGGCGGCGTCGGTTTTATCTCTGTGGCCTGTGAATATCGGGTATTGTCTTTCTTTGGGTTGGTGCTCAAGCCTTTCTGCGCTTATATGAAAGACTGGCCTCGAACAGGTAACCCATGCGCTTTTCCAATTCTTTTCTCGATGAGATACGCGACCGCGTGAACATCTCCGATGTGATCGGCCGACGTGTGTCCTGGGATAAGAAAAAGACCAATGCGCCGAGGGGGGATTATTGGGCCTGCTGCCCGTTCCATGGCGAGAAAAGCCCGAGCTTTCACTGCGAAGACCGCAAGGGGCGCTATCATTGTTTTGGTTGCGGCGTTTCTGGCGATCATTTCCGCTTTCTGACGGAGCTTGAGGGGCTGAGTTTTCCCGAAGCCGTGCAGCAGATTGCCGATATGGCCGGCATTTCCATGCCGCAGCCCGATCCGCAGGCGGAAAAGCGCGAGCGCGAGCGCACCTCGCTGCAGGACGTCATGGAAATGGCGACGCTGTTCTTTCAGGATCAGTTGCAGACCTCGCTCGGCGCGCGGGCGCGGGCTTACCTTCGGGATCGCGGGCTGACCGGGCGCACCATCGAGACCTTCCGGCTGGGTTATGCGCCTGACAGCCGCAATGCACTGAAGGAGCATCTTGCAAGCAAGGGCGTGTCCAAGGAGCAGATGGAAGCCTGCGGGCTGGTGGTGCATGAAAACGTGCCGGTTTCCTACGACCGGTTCCGCGACCGCATCATGTTCCCGATCCTGTCGTCGCGGGAAAAAGTGATCGCCTTTGGCGGCCGCGCCATGGCGGCGGATGCGGTGGCGAAATATCTCAATTCCAACGAGACCGAACTCTTTCACAAGGGCAATGTTCTCTACAATTTCGCCCGCGCGCGCCGCGCTTCGCAGGCGGCCGGCGGCACTGTTATCGCCGTCGAAGGTTATATGGATGTCATCGCGCTTTATCAGGCGGGTGTCGAAAATGCTGTCGCGCCGCTCGGGACGGCGTTGACCGACAGCCAGCTCGATCTCCTCTGGAAGATGTCGCCGCAGCCGGTTCTCTGCTTCGATGGGGATGGCGCCGGCATTCGTGCCGCCAACCGTGCGGCTGATCTTGCCCTGCCGCATATCAAGCCGGATCGTTCCGTCAGCTTTGCCCTGTTGCCTGACGGCAAGGATCCGGATGATCTTGTGCGGCTGGAGGGGCGCGCGCCCTTTGACCGGGTGCTTTCGGAAGCCAAGCCGCTTGCCGCGATGATCTGGAGCCGCGAGACATCAGGCGTCACGTTCGATACGCCTGAAAAACGGGCTCAGCTTGAAAGCCGCCTGCGTCAGATCGTTACCGTGATTGCCGACGAGACGGTGCGCCGCTTTTACCAGCAGGATATGCGCGACAGGCTGAACGGCTTCTTCCAGCCGCGCTTTCAGCAGGGCGGCTCGCAGGGCGGGAATTTCCGCCGCGACGGCGGTCAGGGTGCCGGTCGCGGTTTCCAGCGCAATGCGCCGGGGCGGGGCGGGGCGATGTCTGCGCCGGCCAGCAGCATTTCCGACCGGCTGACGCAATCCGGTCTCGTCAGGGGGCATCAGACCAAGCCGTCTCTGCGCGAAAGCGTTCTTGCCATCACCATCGTCAACCATCCCGAGTTGCTGCTGGAGGAATATGACGAGATCGCCGCCATCGATTACGAGAACCGCGATCTGCAGCGGCTGTGGTCGACGGTGTTGACCTATGCGGCCGAGAGTGCAGCGGACATATCGCGGGCAGGGCTGATCGACCGGCTGTCGCAGCACGGTTTCGAGCCGTTGTTGAAGACCATGGATCAGCAGGTGCGCAATGCGCGCCTGTGGACGGCGACGGAACAGGCGGCGATGGAGGATGCGCGCGAAGGTTACGTGCAGGCACTTTCGCTGCATAAGAGAACCAAATCCCTGCTCTGGCAGAAACGGGAGCTGGAGCGGGAAATCGCCGAGGCGACCGATGATGAGCGTGGCACGCTTCTGGTGCGGGCGATTGCCGAAGTTCAATTGGAAATCGGCCGCATGGAAAATCAGGAAGCGATCATCGATGGTTTCGGGGTCATGTCGGGCCGGGTGAAGGGTCCGGCCTTTGGCCATGGCTGAGAGGCTGGCCAAGAATAGAAAGACGTGTGGGGTTGCCTTTTGCGGCAAGCGTCCTAAATAGGGGATAGTCTGGTGATAACCGCGAAATGCGGCCTTTTTTGAGAATTTCCGTGGCTGTCTCGCCCTCAAAGGCTTGACGGGGCGGTAAATAGCGGGAATCACCATTTCAGGAAAAGTAAGGTGGAATGAGCCTTGGCGGATAGAAATTGCATGAGCAAGCATTTCCGGGTGCACTGTCTTTGCATTCTGCCTGAGGCTGCCGTGGTTAATCGGCAATTAAAGATCACTCCGTTAGGTGTCTGACAGTGATTCGCGGCAAACCGCTGGATGCTCAAGGGGCGGACGGCGATGCGGCGGAACAGGTGTTAGCGTCAGGGAAAGCGACGAGATAGATGGCAACCAAAGTCAAAGAAAACGAAGAAGCAGAAAACGAACGCGACGGTGCGACGGACGGTCCGCTTCTCGATCTTTCGGATGACGCGGTCAAAAAGATGATCAAGGCCGCCAAGAAGCGCGGCTATGTGACGATGGACGAGCTGAATTCCGTCCTGCCGTCCGAAGAGGTGACGTCCGAGCAGATCGAAGACACGATGGCGATGCTGTCCGATATGGGCATCAACGTTATCGAGGACGAGGATGCCGAGGAAGCCGCGCCTGCCGAAGACGACGGCGATTCCGACAATGAGGAGTCCGAAGGCGGCGAACTGGCGCCGTCCGGCGGCACGGCGCTTGCGACCGCCAAGAAGAAAGAACCGACCGACCGCACCGATGATCCCGTGCGCATGTATCTGCGCGAAATGGGTTCCGTCGAGCTTCTGTCGCGCGAAGGCGAAATCGCCATCGCCAAGCGCATCGAGGCCGGCCGCGAAACGATGATTTCGGGCCTGTGCGAAAGCCCGCTGACGTTCCAGGCGCTGATCATCTGGCGCGACGAACTGAACGAGGGCACGACGCTGCTGCGCGAGATCATCGATCTCGAAACGACCTATTCCGGTCCGGAAGCCAAGGCTGCACCGCAGTTCCAGAGCCCGGAAAAGATCGAGGCTGACCGCAAGGCCGCCGAAGAAAAGGAAAAGACCCGCAGGCTGCGTGCGCCAACCGGCGACGAAGACGTGACTGACGTGGGTGGCGATGGCCTGCCTCCGGAAGAGGAAGAAGAGGACGACGACGAGTCCAATCTTTCGCTTGCCGCGATGGAAGCCGAGCTGCGCCCGCAGGTCATGGAAACGCTCGACACCATTGCCGACACCTACAAGAAGCTGCGCAAGCTTCAGGATCAGCAGGTCGAGGCCCGTCTCGCCTGCACCGGTACCCTGTCTTCCGGCCAGGAGCGTCGTTACAAGGAACTGAAGGATCAGCTGATCACGGCCGTCAAGTCGCTGTCGCTGAACCAGAACCGCATCGACAGCCTCGTCGAGCAGCTCTACGACATTTCCAAGCGGCTGATGCAGAACGAAGGCCGGCTGCTGCGTCTTGCCGAATCCTATGGCGTCAAGCGCGACAGCTTCCTCGAGCAGTATCACGGTGCGGAACTCGATCCGAACTGGATGAAGTCGATCACCAATCTGGCCGCGCGCGGCTGGAAGGAATTCGCCCGCGAGGAAAGCAACACGATCCGGGAAATCCGTCAGGAAATCCAGAACCTCTCCACGGAAACCGGCATTTCCATTGCCGAATTCCGCCGCATCGTTTCGATGGTGCAGAAGGGCGAACGTGAAGCGCGTATCGCCAAGAAGGAGATGGTCGAAGCGAACCTGCGTCTCGTGATCTCGATTGCGAAGAAATACACCAACCGCGGTCTGCAGTTCCTCGACCTCATTCAAGAAGGCAATATCGGCCTGATGAAGGCGGTGGACAAGTTCGAATATCGCCGTGGTTACAAGTTCTCGACCTATGCGACCTGGTGGATCAGGCAGGCGATCACCCGCTCGATCGCCGACCAGGCCCGCACGATCCGTATTCCGGTTCACATGATCGAGACGATCAACAAGATCGTTCGCACCTCGCGCCAGATGCTTCACGAGATCGGCCGCGAGCCGACCCCGGAAGAACTGGCGGAAAAGCTGGCCATGCCGCTTGAAAAGGTGCGCAAGGTTCTGAAGATCGCCAAGGAGCCGATCTCGCTCGAAACCCCTGTTGGTGACGAAGAGGATTCGCATCTCGGCGACTTCATCGAGGACAAGAACGCGCTGCTGCCGATCGACGCCGCCATTCAGGCGAACCTGCGTGAGACGACCACCCGGGTTCTCGCCTCGCTGACGCCGCGTGAGGAACGTGTTCTGCGCATGCGCTTCGGCATCGGCATGAATACCGACCATACGCTGGAAGAAGTCGGCCAGCAGTTCTCGGTCACGCGCGAACGTATTCGCCAGATCGAGGCAAAGGCGTTGCGCAAGCTGAAGCACCCGAGCCGCTCGAGAAAGCTGCGCAGCTTCCTCGACAGCTAAGTTTCCCGCTTCCTTCAAAATTGAACCCGGTCAGTGAGCGCTGGCCGGGTTTTTTGTTTCCCGCACTGGCGAACTCTGCGACAAGCCTTATGTGTGAAAACAGGCATTCCGCTTTACTGGAAATGCTCAGCTTCGATTTGGTTCGACAGGATGCAACAGGTTTCGGCAGGCAAATGGCGGCGGGGAGGATGGGCTGTGCCCGTCTCCGTGTTGCTGCATCTTGTCGTCGTTGCACTCTTCTTTTTCGAATTGCCGGAACGGATAGCCGAGCCGCAGGAGCCCGAAAGCGTCAACGTTGAACTCGTGCCGCCGCCCGAGGAGAAAAAAGAAGAAGCTGCCCCGCCGCCGGCTGCGGCGGCCAAGGCGGAGAAACCGCAACCTCCGCCGCCACCACCGCCCGCACCGCCGAAGGAAGATGTAAAACCGACGCCGCAACCGCAGGCGACGCTGCCGTCCATCTCCATGCGGCCGGAGGAAATGCAGGCCGACAAAGAGGACAAGCCGGGCAAGGCGGAAGAAGCTGAAAAGAGCCAAGCGTCCGAGGAGCCTGCAAGCCAGCCTGAAAAGGCCGCTGAGGAGAAGCCTGCGCCACCCGCCGCCAACAGCGATCTTCAGGCTTCCGCCGAGCAGGGGGAGATCGCGGTTTCACCCGTGAAGGAAGAAACACCGCCGGAGCAGCCACCGGTGCCGCAGGCCAAGCCGGCAGAGGAAAAGCCTGCGGAGGTTGCGGAGAAGAAACCCGCGAAGCTTCCTGCGGTGAAGAGTTTGCTATCATCGGCGTTGCTAACACCGGCGCAGCGACGACAGATTTTTGGCGATCTACCGCCCCGCCGTCGGATCGTGCAGCTTTGCCAGACGGAGGCGTTGGCGCAAATAAGAGAGGTTTATCCAGCTACCCGAGGCATGTACGGCTTTTCCGACACTGGTGGACGCATATCCGGCAATGTCCTTGACGCTACTGGGGGCGCATTCAACGTCGGCGACGTCTGGCACGATGTCACGTTTCAATGTGATGTGGATGTGGACAATTACGCGGTGACGGCCTTCAGATTTAAGATAGGGGATGTCATTACGCCGGCCGAAGCAACGAAGCGCGGTTTCACGGGGCGATAGCGGATCATTGGTCTGCGCGCGCCTCTACCTCATTCCTGTTACAAGCACAGGGATGAGGGGAGGCTACGCTCAAACCCGCTCCGTATCCCCCACCAACACCCCAATCCCAGCCATCAGCGCATCCTCGTCATAGGGTTTTCGGATAACCGGCACGGCGCCAAATTCATCCGGCACCATGCTGCCATCCGCATAACCGGTGGCGAAGAGGAACGGGATGCCGCGGCGGTGCAGTTCGCGGGCGACGGGGATGGAGGTGTCGGAACCAAGATTGATGTCGAGAATGGCGACGTCAGGCAGATAGGTTTTCAGCTTTTCAATCGCCATGGCCGACGAGGTCGCGGTTTCGATTGCCTTGATGCCATTATCTTCCAGCATGTTCTCGACATCCATGGCGATCAGCATCTGGTCTTCGACGAGCAATACTTTCAATGGCTCCTCCCGATTGTAACGTCTGGGTTGCGGCAGGGTTTCCGCCTCGGTTTTTGTCTCGAACGCCGCTGAGACCGATGATACATGGCGGAACGGCAGGAGAATCTCTGCCTCCAGCCCATTCGGCAAATACCGTATCGTGCTGCGCCCGCCGAGATCGTAGGGAATGCTGCGGCTGATGAGCGCCGTGCCGAAACCGGCGCGCGATGGGGCCGGCAGAGTGGTCAGCAGGGTCTCGCGCCATGATATTTCGCAATCGCGATTCTCGTTAACGTCCCAGCGCACATGCAATTGCCCGCCATTTTGCGAGAGCGCACCATATTTGGCGGCATTCGTCGCCAGTTCGTGCAGAACCAGCGCCATCACCGAAAAGGCGCGGGAATCGAGTGTGATCTGGGGTCCTTCGAGCTTCACCGTCGTTTCCGGCGAACGATGGGGCGACAATTCGGCCTCCAGCAGATCGCGCAGCGCGCCGCCGCCTTCGCCGCGAATGATCTGGTCATGGGCAAAGGACAGCGCCTGGATGCGGCCCTTCAGCGCGGTGACATACTCCTGCAGGGTCTTGCCCTCCTGCGAGGGATTGCCGACCAGCGATTTGATGATGGCGAGAACATTCTTGACGCGGTGATTAAGCTCCTCGTTTAGCATGCGCTGGCGCACCTCGGCGCGCTCTCTTTCGCCTGCCATCAACTCGCTGTGGTGGAACGCCACTTCGACAAGCGCGATTCTCGCGGCTTCGGCGATTTCCCGGTCGGCTTCCGACCAGGGCTGTGCCTGCAGGCGAACGGTCTCTTTCCAGATTGCGAAGCTTTTACGCGGCGTGAGGCGGTCGCCCATCGGGCCGGTTTCATAGGATTTTTCCGGATTGCCGGCCCAGTTCAGGTTCTGCACGATCTCCTTGCGGAAAAACAGGAGATAGTCGCTCTTGACCTGCGAAAGCGGGATAGCAAGCATTCCGGCCGCGGTGCCGGCGTATATTTCCGCTTCCGGTATGGCCTGCGACAGGGCGTGTGTTGCCCAGACCCTGCCTTCCGAAGCCGAAGCGACGAAACGCGCCAGCCTTGGAATGGCATCATGCGGTGGCGTTGCGCCATGGCCGTGCCAGTTGTTGCCGACCCACAGCCCGACACCGTCGCAGGGCATCAGATCGGCAAAATCCTGAAAACTGTCGACCAGCAGTTCTTCAATGTTGGCGTGATGGGCGGCCAGCCGCAGAAACCGGTCGAGCGCCGCATGGGCGTGGTTGATGGTGTCGAGGCGGCGCTTCTGCTTCAGAACCTGCAGATGCATGGAGAAAAATTCCCCGAACATTTCCGCAGCGATCCGAACTGGCATGCTCAGCACACGCGGCGAATAATGGTGGCAGGCGATCAGGCCCCACAGGGCGCCATCGACAATCACAGAAATCGACATGGAGGCGGCAACACCCATATTGCGGAGATATTCGCAATGGATGGGCGAGACGCTGCGCAAATGCGCGTAAGAGAGATCGAGCGGCTCACCGGAGACATCGACGGCTGGCAGGACCGGAATGCGGGTGCCGCTGGCATCGGAGATGATGCGCAAGGTGTTCTTGAGATAAAGTGCGCGAGCCTGCTGTGGAATATCGCTGGCGGGGAAATATTGCCCGAGAAAGCTCTCCAGCTCGGGCTGCTTGGCCTCCGACACGACCTTGCCGGCGCCGTCTTCCTGGAAGCGGTAGATCATCACCCGGTCGTAACCCAGCGTCGCCTTTACCAGGCGTGTGGTTCTGGAGATCAGGCTTTCGACGCTGTCGGCTTCGCGGATGCGGTCCACCATCTTGCGCGCCGTGCCGAGCGGCTGCGCGTCGCTGCCCGAGGGCTCGAATTCGATGATGGTGGTGGATTTGTAGCGATGGAGTGAAATATCGAAGCTGCGGCCGTCGCTTGTTTCCATTGCGGGCAGCATGGCGGGGCGCGTGGTTCTACCGGTGACGGTGAGCGCGTTGCGGAGATCGTGGACGAGCTTTTTGCCGAGCACATCCTCGGCGGTCCTGCCGTTGAGATCGCCCTCAAGTCCCAGCAGTTCGCCGCAGTTTTCGGAATGCCGCAGCACCATTCGCATGGCGTTATCGCAGGCGATGAGGCAGCCATGCGGTTGAATATAGCCTGGAATATGAATGGGTTCGCGGTCGCAATTGGTCAGGTCGACATGATAGTCCGTGGATGCCATGAATCAGTCTTTCGCACCCAGTGCATGAAGAAATGCCGTTTGCCGAATAAAGGGGAAGCCAAAGTCGATCATTCTTAAAGGTCTGCCCTTCCCCGTTCTTTGCAACTATCAACCGGTTTCTTTGTTGTATGGTTTGGAAGCCGTCGTTGCATAATTGATGTATCCCTAACGTTGCTGGATACAATTTGACATCATAAAACGTCGGAAACGCTGATTTTGTTCCGACTACCAGAAAGAAAAAATGTGCCGCAAAGAACAATAACCATCGCAACCCGCGGACAAGGCCTCTACGAGTTTACATCTGAAGCAGAAGCGATGGTGAGGCAGGCAGGGCTGGAGGAGGGGTTGCTGACGATCTTTGTCCGGCACACATCCTGCTCGTTGCTTATTCAGGAAAATGCCGACCCTGACGTCAAGCACGATCTGCTGACATTTTTCTCTCGCCTCGTGCCGCCTTCCAGCGATCCTTCCATGCGCTGGATCGTTCATACGCTCGAAGGTCCGGATGATATGCCCGCCCACATCAAATCGGCGCTGACGGCGGTTTCCATCGGTGTGCCGATCGGCGAGGGGCGGCTCGTGCTCGGCACGTGGCAGGGGCTTTACCTGTTTGAACACCGTGACCAGCCGCATCGCCGTGAAATTGTGCTGCATATCTCACCCTGAGATATGGATCCCGAGCGACATGCTGCGCGTTAAGCACCCTGAACGCCTGCTGAACATTCGGTTCTGCTGATATTCAGATGGGCGGGTCTAGGGTCTCGTCAATCGCCGGGGGATGTTCCCCTGTCGGCAATGACACAAACGGAGTGAGTTCATGTTCAGCAACTTTGCAAAAGCCGGCCTGGCTACCCTCATCGCCATTGGTGGAATTTCCTTTACGGCGCCGGCTGCTTCCGCAGGCCCGGATGTCCAGTACCGGGTTCAGGTCCAGGATGGCTATGGTCATCGTCCCGGTTGGGGCCGCCCGGACCGCCCGCATCGCGGTTGCTCGGCCTCGCTTGCAGAAGAAAAAGCCAGCCGCATGGGCCTTCGCCGTGCCCGCGTGGTTGACGTGTCGCCGCGCCGTGTCGTGGTAGCAGGCTTTGACCGTCGCGGCCGTGATCGCATCGTTTTCGCCAATGAGCGCGGTTGCCCGGTTATTCGCCGCTAACAGCAGCGATCTTCATTGATCTGTCGATATCCCCGTATGGCAGATCGATAAAAAATGCCCCTCGCTTCCGGAATGGCAGTGAGGGGCATTTCTTTTTATGCCTATGGCGGAAGTGAAGATGGCCAGGGCGGCACCAGGGTGCCGCCGCCGTCGATCTTACTGGTCGAGCGCGAAGGTGACGTTGACCACCACGCTATAATTGTTCTCACCCGAAGCGATCGGAACGCTGTCGGCTTCCTTCATCATCGAAGCACGCATCATGCCCGCCGGGACCGGCATGGGGCGCTGCGAGTTTTCGCTGATCTGAATGACGCGGCCGAGCTTCACGCCTGCGGCTTCCGTCAGCGTCTTCGCCTTGGCGATCGCATCGGCAACGGCCTGTTTGCGGGCTTCCGTTACCGTGGCTTCGGGCTTGTCATTGGTGAAGGTGATATCGCCGCCCTGGTTGATGCCGAGCTTTACGGAGGTATCGAGGATCGTGCCGAGCATCTTCAGATCGCGCACCCGCACCGTCAGGCCGTTGGAAACCTGATAACCGGTGATCTCGGGCGCGACATAAACGCCGTCCTTGGGCTCATAATGCTTGTAAAGCGGCTGCACCGAAAAATTGCTCGTCTGGAGGTCGCGGTCTTCGATGGCGGCCTCTTTCAGCGCCTTCAGCACCTCGGCCAGCGCCTTGGAGTTTTCCGTCAGTGCAGCCGCTGCGGTTTCCGCCTGCTTGACGACACTGAAGGAGAGGATCGCCATATCGGGCGCGATGGCCGCCTGGCCTTCGCCGGAAACACTGATGGTGGCTTCGCGCGGGGAAGCCTCCTGCGCAGATACCTGGGCGGCAAGCGGCATCGTGGTCGCCGCGGTCAATGCGGTGAGTGCGAAAAGGCGGGCCGTTTTAGTCTTCATGGTGTTTCCTCGTTGATTGAGTCCCTTTGAAGGGTATTGCCTTAGATTGTGTAGCTAATACGGCGACACTGCTTTGCGAAAGAAGGATTGGCTTGTCGGGCTGTAAAAATTGCGTTAGAGCGTGACCTGCCGGATTCGAGCCATTGCGAAACCGGTGTTTCGGATCGTTTTTTCCGAAAGGGCCTGTAGCTCAATGGTTAGAGCCGGCGGCTCATAACCGCTTGG
The DNA here is from genome assembly GCF_000092025.1 of Agrobacterium fabrum str. C58. Taxonomy (NCBI): domain Bacteria; kingdom Pseudomonadati; phylum Pseudomonadota; class Alphaproteobacteria; order Hyphomicrobiales; family Rhizobiaceae; genus Agrobacterium; species Agrobacterium fabrum. The sequence goes on along the minus strand of NC_003062.2, from coordinate 2,128,519 downwards.
TTGGGAGTTCGAGTCTCTCCGGGCCCACCATTTTTCTTCTGAAATCATATGCTTACGAGGATACCCCTGCCGCTGCGCAGGTTGGGAAGCGTGGTATCTCATTGGGAGATCGGTCTGGCTTGTGCATATGACAAACCAGACCTCAAGGTATCTCAGATCAGTTGCAGACCCGCATGCTCTCCATGTGCCAGCCGCCGTCATAGGCGTTGGGCACGCGGCGGTCTTCGAACCAGCAGCGTGGCGGGGGTGGCGGTTCGTAATAGCGCGGGCCGCCATTGCCGTTGGCGATGGCGCCGCCGATCAGGCCGCCGATGACGCCTGCGGCAAGGCCGCCGGCGATGGCTGCGCCATCATTGTGGCGGCGATGTTCGCGATAGGGCGGTGGGGGCGGACCGCCGCGGTCATAACCACGGTCGTAGCGCGGACGATAGGGATAGTCCTGCGCGGCAGCGGTGCCGTAGGACGCAAAGACGCTGCCGCTGGCGACCAGGGCAGCAATTGTGGAAAGAATTATCTTTTTCATCGGGGCTACTCCATAAGCCTGCTTGCGGAGATAGAGGCTCATTATGCCCGCATGATGGCATGGCACGGGTGAACGGCCTGTGAATGTTTCAGTGCCCCGGTGTTCATATTCAAACCTTCGGATGGGTGGATAGCCCACGCAGGCTTCCCACAAAAAAGCCCGGCGGATGGCCGGGCTTTTTACTGAACTTATGCGGTCGACTCAGAACTTCACGCCGAGACCCACTTTCACGGTATGCTGGTCGAAATCGGTGTTGATGCCGAAGATGTCCTTGTCGCCATAGTCGTTATATCGATATTCCAGCCTGCCGAAGACATTGTCGGTGAAGGCATAATCCACACCTGCGCCAACCGTGTAGCCGTTGAAGGTAGCTTTGTCGTCGCCGACGGGCGTTTCGATGAAACCGCGGGTGGCCGTCCAGCCGGCGGTGGCATAGATCAATGCGTGGTCAAAGGCATAACCGACGCGACCGCGGACAGAGCCCTGCCAGTCGGTGCCGACTTTGATGCCCGAATAGTCATTATCGTTCCAGTTATAATCGACATCGCCCTCGATGCCGAGGACCATGTTATTGTCGAACTGGTAATTGTAACCGGCGAAGGCGCCGAGAATTCCGCCGTTGAAATCATCCGAAACAACGGGGCCGCCCGCCGAAAAATCGCCATTTGCCCAGCCTGCGCCACCTTGAATACCAAGATAGGGGCCAGACCAGGTGAAGACCGGCAGGGTTTCCTGCGCAACCGGCGGGGCCGGGGTTTCGTAGACGGCATCCGCGGCCATTGCGGTGCTGGCCGACAGGGCCAGGAGTGACGTTACGATCAGCGTTTTCATCGTTTTCTCCCTGAGCTGACTGACATCCATAGCATAGATTAGCTACTTTTAATATGGGTTGGGGTTCGGCGGTTCCAAGAGGCGTTTTTGTCCTCCCGGCGTTCTGGCCGCTCTTGCCCCGGTTCGTGGCGTTCTATCGCCCCGTCATGCGGTTCTGATGCAGCGAACGTCCCTGCCCGCGTTTGGTTCCCATTGGTGTTTCGTCAAAGCTCGGGCGTGGCCATCAGCCGGTGTCACGCTTGGTTGTCTTGACAGAAGGGGAGGCGACCATAGAGTTGTGGTCGACAGTGATAATGCCGGTGCTTTGTGCCGCATCTCAGGACGCATCATCGCTGTCGAGACGATACCGCCACGCCCACGCCACGAGGGTGGTCGTTGCGGCAGGAAGGGCATGGGAGGATAAGATCGCATGGGGTTTTGTATTTGCTGGGGAGGAACGACGTGATTGTCGGAGCCGTTCTCAGCGCCATTCTTCTTCTCACCCTCATTGCGTTTCCGCGGCATCTCAAACCCGTCGTCATCTGCCTGCTGCTGATCTGGACGACCACTGCCGCCTTTGTCATTTATGACTGGTGGCGTGGCAGCAAGCGGATCGAGCATATCGTTGCGACCGCCAGTTTCGATACTGCCTGCGCGGATTCGGCCTTGCCCATTCGCGTCAGCTTCCGCAACGACAATAATGTCGCCGTGCAGCGGCTGACCTATACGCTGGAAGGTTTTGAACCGGCATTCCGCGCCTCCGTTGCCTTCGATCCCTACCAGGTGAGCGAAAGGCGGATCGAGGCCAGCGAGACTTTCGCGGCCTGCCGGTCTTTCCGGCTGCGCAACAATGAACGGGTGGAGCCGCAGCGGCTGGATTGGCGCGTGACCGTCATTTCCGCGGAATTCGACTGAGCTGTTCTCACGACATTTTGCGATCACGGGATTTTGAAAATTTTCGGCGCTGATGAATGGTGCGCGTGAAAGCCTTTGGCCACAGCGACTTCAGCGGAGAGGCGAATGCCTCGCGCCAGCGCTGGCAAAGCCGACGACTTGTTTTCGTCCATTTGCGATGCCATCTCCCCGTCCATCCGATGAATGTGACGGGCTGATGGTTTGTATAGTGTTCTGAAGTTTCTGAAAATCACGGCCATTGGCCTTGTCGCGCTGCCGGTTCTCGCCGGCGCGCATATGGGCATCGGCCAGCTGACGGGGAATTTTCACGAAGTCATTCCCGGCGAGCTCTATCGTTCGGCGCAGCCGAGCGGCAAGGACATCGCTGCTTATGCCAAGGCCTATGGCATCAAGACGATCATCAACCTGCGTGATGAAAAGCGTGAAGGCTGGTATGAGGCCGAAAGCCTTGCTGCGAAAAACAACGGCATCCGGCTCGTCGATTATCCGCTGAGCTCAAGCGAAAAGGTCTCGGTGGAGGATTCAGAAACGCTGGCGGCGGTACTGCGCAATGCGGAAAAGCCTGTTCTCATCCATTGCGAACACGGCGCGAACCGCACCGGGCTTGCCTCCGCCATCTACGTGGCTGTTGTGGCCGGCAAAAGCGAGGCCGCAGCCGAGTTTCAGCTTTCGCCCTATTACGGGCATGTGCCGATCCCCGGCATCGGGCGCTACGAAATGTACCAGTCCTGGGATGATTTTGAGGAAACCATCGGGTTTTGAGGGTTTTGGAACGCCTTTTGATTTACCTTGGCGGTGTCCTTTTCTGCGTGGCGTTATCCTCGGACTTGTTCCGAGGATCCAACCACGTTGGTCCAGTGGATAGGTAGCAGATGCTCGGGACAAGCCCGAGCATGACGGCAGAGAAGTCTTCGACGCCGTCGTCCGCTGGCATCCGTTTCCCCCAATGCACCTCAATAATCCCCGCCGCTCTCCTTGATCACCGTCGTCAGGCTTCCCGCTGCCGGGAAAAGCGGGATCAGGCAGGCCTGAAGCGCGTGGTAGATATCGCCCTTGCCGGGGAACAGCGTGTGGGCCGGCACCAGATCTTCCGTCAGTTCTTCGTGCCAGCCGCCATTCTCGTGATCGATGAAGTTGTTGGCGATGGTGCTCCAGATGCGGCGGTAGCTATCCTCGTAGAAGGCATCGGCCGGCAGGTTCTCGTTGAGGAAGTGGGCCGCACCCGCCGCCTCGCACATGGGCCACCAGAGCTTTGCCCGCTTGTCGGGGTTGTCGTTCCAGTCGAGCGTATAAAAGAAGCCGCCCTTTTCCCGATCCCAGCCGAGCGCCATGGATTGTACGAATAGCGATTTGGCGGCCACCGGCATCCAGTCGTGCTGGCGCTCACCGAGCACCCATAATTGCAGGATGAGACGCGCCCATTCCAGCCAGTGGCCGGGGGTGGAGCCGGAGGGGCGGAACATTTCGTTGCCGCGATACGCCTTGTCGAGCGTCCAGTTCTCGTCAAAGTGCTCCGGCACGCGGAAATCCAGCTCACCGGCGCGGCGGCGGATGACGAGATCGGCGATGCGTTCAGCCTTGGTCAGGTAGTTGCTGTCGCCCGTCGCCTCATAGGCGGCCATCAGCGCTTCGGTCAGATGCATATTGGAATTCTGGCCGCGGTAATTATCGATGGGCGACCAGTCGCGATTGAATTCCTCGGCGATGGCGCCGTGTTTTTCTTCCCAGAACCGGGTTTCCAGCACTTCGGTAATGTCGGCCAGCATCTGGTCGGCAAGCGGATGCCCGACGGTCTTGGCGGAAGAAGCGGCCAGAAGCACGAAGGCATGGCCGTAGCCCTGTTTGGTGGCATCCACTGGGCCGGCATCATTCACCTGCCAGAAGTAACCGCCATGTTCGCCATCACGATGATTGTTCCAGAGATAGGTCATGCCGTGGTCGACAATATCGCCGCAGCCCGGGCGGCCGAGCAGGTGGCCGATGGAGAAGCAATGCACCATGCGGGCGGAGGCGTGAATGCCGCGCACCGGGTCATTCGCCTGTAGCGGCGCGCCCTTGGCGTCCAGATCGAAGAAACCGCCGGCGGGGTTGAGGGCACGGTGCTGGAAGAAGTCGAAAAGTCCCTCGACCTGTTTTACCAGCCACTGGCGGTGCCAGGGCAGGGTATTCCAGTTGCGGCTGTTGTGATCGTCTTCGGGCATCTCGTCCTCCATGCGGTTTGCTGCTTCGGCTTATATCCTTGCCGTATAAACCTGTCATCTGTCAGCGATATTTCGTAACGTGATGGAATGGCGCAAAGCCATGTCTGTACCTTGAAGATATATTGACATAAACATATCTTTATGTGACTTGACTGCTTGCGATCTTGCAAATCGAAATGAGGAGTGTGCCCGTGTTTGACGACCTGTTTGGCCCTGAAGGGGCAAAGCGCGACGGCGCGGAAATTTTCAAGGCGTTGCGCGATGCCGCCAGCGAACGCATCCTCATTCTCGATGGTGCCATGGGCACGCAGATCCAGGGTCTCGGTTTTGACGAGGATCATTTTCGTGGCGACCGTTTTATCGGCTGCGCCTGTCACCAGAAGGGCAATAACGACCTTCTGATCCTGACACAGCCCGATGCCATCGAGGAAATCCACTATCGCTACGCCATGGCGGGCGCGGATATTCTCGAAACCAACACGTTTTCCTCCACCCGCATCGCGCAGGCCGATTACGAGATGGAGAATGCCGTCTACGATCTCAACCGCGAGGGCGCGGCGATCGTGCGCCGGGCGGCTCAGCGCGCCGAGCGCGAGGATGGCCGCCGCCGTTTCGTGGCCGGTGCCATCGGTCCGACCAACCGCACGGCCTCGATCTCGCCTGACGTCAACAATCCCGGTTACCGCGCCGTCAGTTTCGACGATCTGCGCATTGCCTATGGCGAGCAGATCGATGGCCTGATCGACGGTGGTGCCGATATCATCCTCATCGAGACGATCTTCGATACGCTGAACGCCAAGGCGGCGATCTTCGCCTGCGAGGAACGTTTCGAGGCTAAGGGCATCCGCCTGCCGGTCATGATCTCAGGCACGATCACCGACCTTTCCGGTCGCACGTTGTCCGGCCAGACGCCTTCGGCGTTCTGGAACTCGGTGCGCCACGCCAACCCCTTCACCATCGGCCTCAACTGCGCGCTCGGTGCGGATGCCATGCGCCCGCATCTGCAGGAACTGTCCGATGTGGCCGACACCTTTGTCTGCGCCTATCCGAATGCCGGCCTGCCGAACGAGTTCGGCCAATATGACGAAACGCCCGAGATGATGGCGCGCCAGGTTGAGGGCTTCGTTCGTGACGGTCTCGTCAACATCGTCGGCGGTTGCTGCGGTTCGACGCCGGAACATATCCGGGCGATTGCCGAAGCCGTCAAGGATTACAAGCCCCGCGAAATTCCTGAACACAAGCCGTTCATGTCGCTTTCCGGCCTTGAACCCTTCGTGCTGACCAAGGACATTCCCTTCGTCAACGTGGGCGAGCGCACCAACGTCACCGGTTCGGCCCGCTTCCGCAAGCTCATCACTGCCGGCGACTATACGGCGGCGCTGGCTGTTGCCCGCGACCAGGTGGAAAACGGCGCGCAGATCATCGACATCAACATGGATGAGGGCCTGATCGATTCGGAAAAGGCGATGGTCGAGTTCCTGAACCTCATCGCCGCCGAGCCTGACATTGCCCGTGTGCCCGTCATGATCGACTCATCCAAGTTCGAGATCATCGAGGCCGGCCTGAAATGCGTGCAGGGCAAATCGATCGTCAATTCCATTTCGCTGAAGGAAGGCGAGGAGAAGTTTCTCCAGCAGGCTCGGCTCGTCCACAATTACGGTGCGGCGGTTGTCGTCATGGCCTTTGATGAGGTCGGGCAGGCGGATACCTATCAGCGCAAGGTGGAAATCTGCGCGCGCGCCTACAAGCTTCTGACCGAAAAGGCCGGTCTGTCTCCGGAAGACATCATCTTCGACCCGAATGTGTTTGCGGTAGCTACGGGCATCGAGGAGCACAATAATTACGGCGTGGACTTCATCGAGGCCACCAAGACCATCCGCGAAACCATGCCGCTCACGCATATTTCCGGGGGCGTTTCCAACCTGTCCTTCTCCTTCCGCGGCAATGAGCCGGTGCGTGAGGCGATGCATGCCGTGTTCCTCTATCACGCCATTCAGGTCGGCATGGATATGGGCATCGTCAACGCCGGGCAGCTTGCGGTTTACGACAATATCGATGCGGAACTGCGCGAGGCCTGCGAAGACGTGGTGCTGAACCGCCGCGACGATGCCACGGAGCGTCTGCTCGAGGTGGCGGAGCGTTTCCGTGGTACGGGTGAAAAACAGGCCAAGGTGCAGGATCTTTCCTGGCGCGAGTATCCCGTTGAAAAGCGGCTGGAACATGCTCTGGTCAACGGCATTACCGACTATATCGAGGCCGATACGGAAGAGGCACGCCAGCAGGCCGCCCGCCCGCTGCATGTCATCGAAGGGCCGCTGATGGCCGGTATGAATGTGGTGGGTGACCTGTTCGGTTCCGGCAAGATGTTCCTGCCACAGGTGGTGAAATCCGCCCGTGTGATGAAGCAGGCGGTTGCCGTTCTGCTGCCTTACATGGAAGAGGAAAAGCGCCTGAATGGCGGTTCCGAGCGCAGTGCCGCCGGCAAGGTGCTAATGGCGACCGTGAAGGGCGACGTGCACGATATCGGCAAGAACATCGTCGGCGTTGTGCTAGCCTGCAACAATTACGAGATCATTGATCTCGGCGTGATGGTGCCGACGACGAAAATCCTCGAAACGGCGATCGCCGAAAAGGTGGATGTGATCGGCCTCTCCGGCCTCATCACCCCGTCGCTGGATGAGATGGTGCATGTGGCGGCCGAAATGGAGCGACAGGGTTTCGACATTCCGCTGCTGATCGGCGGTGCGACGACCAGCCGTGTGCATACGGCGGTAAAAATCCATCCGCGTTACGAGCAGGGGCAGGCGATCTATGTCACCGACGCCTCGCGCGCGGTGGGCGTCGTTTCAGCGCTCCTCTCCGAAGAGCAGAAGCCCGCTTATATCGACGGCATCCGAGCCGAATATGCCAAGGTGGCGGAAGCCCATGCCCGCAATGAGCGCGAAAAGCAGCGCCTGCCGCTTTCCCGCGCCCGGGAGAATGCGCACAAGATCGACTGGTCGAGCTACAGCGTTGTCAAGCCGCAGTTCTTCGGCACCAAGGTTTTTGAGACCTATGATCTGGAAGAGCTTTCCCGTTACATCGACTGGACGCCGTTCTTCCAGACCTGGGAATTGAAGGGCCGTTTCCCGGCGATCCTTGAAGACGAAAAGCAGGGCGAGGCGGCGCGGCAGCTTTATGCCGATGCGCAGGCCATGCTTGCGAAGATCATCGAGGAAAAGTGGTTCCGACCACGCGCGGTGATCGGCTTCTGGCCGGCCAATGCCGTGGGTGACGATATCAGGCTCTTTACGGATGAAGGTCGGAAGGAAGAGTTGGCGACGTTCTTCACGCTGCGCCAGCAGCTTTCCAAGCGCGATGGCCGTCCGAACGTGGCGCTGTCCGATTTCGTCGCGCCCGTCGATAGCGGCGTTGCCGATTATGTCGGCGGTTTCGTGGTAACGGCGGGTATCGAGGAAGTGGCGATTGCCGAGCGCTTCGAGCGGGCCAATGACGATTATTCGTCCATCCTCGTCAAGGCGTTGGCTGACCGTTTTGCCGAAGCCTTTGCCGAGCGTATGCATGAGCGCGTGCGCAAGGAGTTCTGGGGTTATGCGCCGGACGAGGCTCTTGCCGGTGACGATCTGATAGGCGAAGCCTATGCCGGTATCCGCCCGGCACCGGGTTATCCGGCCCAGCCGGACCACACCGAAAAGAAGACGCTGTTTGCTCTGCTGGACGCCACCAATGCGGCGGGTGTGGAATTGACGGAAAGCTATGCGATGTGGCCCGGCTCGTCGGTTTCGGGCCTCTATATCGGCCATCCCGAAAGCTATTATTTCGGCGTTGCCAAGGTGGAGCGGGATCAGGTTCTCGACTATGCGCGCCGCAAGGATATGCCGGTCACAGAGGTGGAGCGCTGGCTCGGGCCGGTGCTCAACTACGTGCCGACCAACGGCGAGGAGAAAATCGACAGCGCTGCGTGATGTTTCACGCATCGCCGGGACAAATAAAAAAGCGCGGGTCTTGCCCGCGCTTTTTTTGTGTTTTCTGTTGAGCTTACGACCGCAATGCCGCCAGCTCCTCAATGCCGACATGGCTTTCTACCTCGCTGCCGCGCAGATGGAGGTAGAGGCCGATCGCGAAGGCGAGGAAGGCGATGAAGACCAGATACCAGGCGTGGGCCATCGGATTGATGGCAAGCGCCGTCGTTACGCCAATCGGTGTCAGCCCGCCGAAGACGGCATAAGAGACGTTGTAGGCGAAGGAGAGGCCGGAGAAGCGGACCGATGCCGGGAAGGCCCGCACCATGACATAGGGCACGGCGCCGGCCATGCCCACCGAAAGGCCCATCACGCCATAAAGCACGAACATGGTTTCGAGCGAGGTGCCGGCATAGCTGTAGAAGGTGAAGGTGGCGATGCCGAAGAAGATGCTGGCGCCCATGAAAAAGATGCCGGAGCCGACGCGGTCGATCAGCGCTCCGGCGATGATGACGCCGAAGATCAGGAACAGCGTGCCGAAGCTGGTACCGGCTAAGGCCTGCGTCGGGGTGTAACCGTAGAGCTTCTGCAGGAAGGTGGCCGTCATCAGCGTGGTGACGACGATGGCCGCTGACAGAACCCAGGTCAGCAGGGCGGAAATGATCACGCCACGCCTGTGATGCTTCAGCACGAGGCCAAGCGGCAGCTTGTCCGTGAGGGACTTCGACTTCTTCATCTCCATGTAGATCGGCGTCTCTTCCAGCCAACGGCGCAGATAGACGGCGATGAGGCCGAAAACGCCGCCAAGCAGGAACGGGATGCGCCAGGCGTAGCCGGCCACGTCTTCCGGTGTGAAGAGCGAGTTGATCGCAAAGGCGATCAGCGACCCCAGCATGATGCCGAACGAAAGCCCGGAGGTGAGGAAACCGCAGGCGAGGCCAACGCGGCGGAAGGGCACATGTTCGGCGACAAATGTCCAGGCTCCCGGTACTTCACCACCGATGGCGGCGCCCTGCAGCATGCGCAGGATGATGAGCAGGATCGGGGCCGCCACGCCGATGGTGGCATAGGTCGGCATCAGCGCCATGCCGAGTGTGGAGAGCGCCATCAGGAGGATGGAGAAGGCGAAGACGCGCTTGCGTCCATACCTGTCGCCATAATGGGCGAGCACGATGCCGCCGAGCGGCCGCACCAGATAACCGGCGGCGAAGATGCCGAAGGTCTGAATCATCACCAGCCAGTCCGGCATTTCCGGCGGGAAAAACAGATGGCCGATGACGGTGGCGAAAAATACGAAAATGATGAAGTCGTAAAATTCGAGCGCGCCGCCAAGGGCCGAAAGACCGAGCGTTCTGAAATCCTGGCTGTTGAGGGGACGGGCCGCCGCCGGGGTGGTGGTGGGAGACATAAGCCTGCTTCTTTTCTAAATTACGTATTACTTATGGGAATGCGGCAAGCGCGGCGGGATTTCAAGCCTTATCGATCCTCAATCGTCCAGGTATTTCGACGGACGATCGAGAAAGCGGCGCAGGAAGGCGATGTTTTCCAGTTCGTCATAGAGCCGTTCTGTAATGCCATCCTCATCGAAATAATAAATCGTCGCCTCTGGAATGGCTAAAAGCACGGGCGAGTGGGTGGCAATGATCAATTGCCCGCCGCTATCGGCCGCTTGGCGGATGATTGCCGCCAGTTCCAGCTGCTTTTGCGGCGAAAGTGGGCTTTCCGGTTCGTCGAGAAAATAGAGGCCAGCGCCGTGAAGCCGCCGGTGCATGATATCGAGGAAGCCTTCACCATGTGACCGTCGGTCGAGGCTGTTGTTCCTGACAATCCCGCGAAAGATCTCCGGCGTTTCCTCCGGAAAATCCTCGCCTTTCTTCAGGGCCTTTTCCCGTTCCCAGCGAAAATCGTCCAGCGCATTTTCGTTCTGCCGACGGATATAGCCCAGCACATCTTCGGCGCGCAGAAACATGCGTATCTTCGGATATTTCTTGCGGGCGAAATAGAAGGCCTTCGCCACGGTCTCGGCATGCTGGAGATAGAGGTCACCCTTGACATCGCCATGATTGCCAATGGCATAGGCCGTCATTCCCGCCGCCAGACCTTCCAACAATGTCGATTTGCCGGAACCGTTATTGCCGGCAAAAAAGGTGATCGGTGTCTTGAATTCGAGGCGTTCCAGATGGCGCATGGCTGGGACGGAAAAAGGATATTCCTCCCGTCCTTCCGGCTTTTCCTTCATGGCTACGCTGTCGAGAAACAGCATGTCGTAGTCCTTGCCAATATTGATCCTGTTCAGAAATGTTTCGCCCGAATGCCTGTTCGAGGCCCGTGCACCGGGGCGGGTGAGTGTGGCCGGAGCTTAACGCGTCGCGTGGCCCGCGCCAACGGCCCACTCAGTATGCTCCACCGTGTTGATTCTCGTGGTGATTTAGAGAGGTATGAAATAATAATTCAGATATTTAAAATAAATACTCTAATTTATTCGGTCTATTCTAAATATATCTGGTATTGTTAAAACTATAATTCTGATGTAAATGTCAGTTTAAGCGAGATATTCTATTAGTTTTTCATTCTTTTTTCTATTTTGAGGAATGGATGAGTTACACAGCACTATTTTCAGCCGGAGCCTTATTTTCCGTGATATTCGCGAGTGTGGCGGAAGCGCGGAAGGATCGTTTATTCGCCATCTCCGAATCCGGTGGCGGCGAGACGATTGCTCTCGTCTACGATTTGCCGAATACCCCCGCTTTTCTGGCGGAGGGAAACACGCTCGATCTCGGTTTTCTGAACAGCGACAGTGGCAGCGGTTATGTTCTGTATTATGGCGACCGTTATACCAGGCTCAGCGATGCCGATGTTGGGCGATTGAAGTCTAGGCTTGGTTTCGATCCGACGATCCAGCACCGCCTGGAACGCGCAGCCCGCGAAAAGCAGAATGAGCGCTGGAATCTGGCTATTTTTTTCATCGTGCTGGTGGTCGGCTTTTTTCTGGTCGTCCTTAAGGGTCTGGACGCCGTCCGGTGGTTTTGGCGATTGCTGACAATGCTCGTCGACACTGACAAAGGGCAGGCGGCTGAGCCTCACGATCCACTCAAAGCTCGCAAGAAGCGGCTGGTGAGACCTCAGTACAGCCGGCCTCGGACAGATTCCGTTGCCGCCAGCCCGGCGCCCCCGCCGGTGGAGGCCTCACCCCCGACAGGCGGCACGGCCCGGGCTTTTGGGCGCAGGACCAAGTGAAGCGAAACCGAATGGCTGCGACCGGTACTATTCGAACCGGTCGATGATGCTGATGCCGCTCTCCTGGAACCTATCCATTCCGGGCAGGGCGACGGCCGCTTCGGTCAGCGAGATATGGCGGCCAATCAGCTTTTCCGGCGCAAGCCTGCCGCTTTCGATCATGGCCAGCATGTCCTCGTAACGCCATGCCTGCATGCCGTGGCTGCCATAGATCTCCAGCTCATGAGCGATCACCCGGGCCATGGGAATGGCCGGCATGGCATGGTCTGCCAGCATCAGCCCCACCTGCACATGGCGTCCGCGCCGGCGCAGGTTGCTGATGGAATTGCAGCAGGTCTGCGGATGGCCAAGCGCATCCACCGACACATGCGCGCCGCCACCGGTGATGTCGCGCACCGCTTCGGCGACATCGGCAACGGAGCGGCTGTTGATGGTTGCGGTTGCACCCAGTTGCCGGGCGAGTTCGAGCTTGTCTTCGGCAATATCGATGGCGACGACCTGTGCGCCGAGGCCGGCGCCGATCATGATGGCGGAGAGACCGACACCGCCGCAGCCATGGACAGCCAGCCATTCGCCGCCCTTCAGGCGTCCCTGATCCGTCACCGCCCGGAAGGAGGTGGCGAAACGGCAACCGAGGCCGGCGGCGGTGGCGTAACTCATCGATTCCGGCAGGTGCACGAGGTTCTGATCGGCATAGTCGATGGCGACATATTCGGCGAAGGAACCCCAATGGGTGAAGCCGGGCTGGAACTGCGTTTCGCAGACCTGCTGATTGCCGGAGCGGCACTCATGGCAATGGCCGCAGCCGGAGACGAAAGGCACGGTAACGCGATCACCCGTCTTGAAGCGGGTGACGTTTCTGCCGACTGCGGAGATGACGCCGGCGAACTCGTGGCCGGGCACATGCGGCAGACGGATATCCGTGTCATGTCCCATCCAGCCATGCCAGTCGCTGCGGCAGAGGCCGGTTGCCTTCACCGCAATCACCACGCCGCCATCGCTCGGTGCCGGATCAGGCAGGGACGCGACTACAGGGGTCTCGCCGAATCGTTCGTAATAAAGCGCGCGCATCATGGCCTCATCATTGGTCCGCAGGTTCAATCCGAACCTGCTCTAGAGCATTTTCAGCAAAAGTGCGAAGCCGTTTTACGTCTGGGGAAGCGCTTCAGTCCTTGATGAGCATCAGGTCGCCGGCAGCGAATTTCAGTGTCACCCGCTCACCGACAGCGGGCGGCGCTGTGCCGGGGTCGTTGAACATGTCGAAGGACAGCGTCGAACCGCCCAGATCAAGGCGGGTGCGGATGACGGAGCCGAGGAACTGGCTGGAGGTGACGAGGCCGGAAATGGCAACATCGCCTTTCGCATCGCTGCCGAGGGAACCTGCTTCCGGGCGAAGTGCCAGCGTGATTTTTTCGCCATTCGCTGCATCGACCGGCTTCGGCAGGGTGATCTGCTGCTCTCCGACACGGATGGTATTGGATGAGGAATCCACCACGGTGGCGTCGATGAGGTTCAACGTACCGACGAAGGAGGCGACGAAGCGGGTGGCGGGTTTGTTGTAGATATCGAAGGGCGAACCGATCTGGTCGGCACGGCCGCCATTCATCACGACGATGCGGTCGGATATCGACAGGGCCTCTTCCTGATCGTGGGTCACGAAAATGGTGGTGATGCCGAGTTTCTGCTGGATCTGGCGGATTTCCTCACGCAGCGAGACGCGGATCTTGGCGTCGAGGGCGGAGAGCGGTTCGTCCAGCAGAAGCACTTCCGGCTTCGGCGCAAGCGCCCGGGCGAGCGCCACGCGCTGCTGCTGACCGCCCGACATCTGATAGGGGTAGCGGTCCGCCAGATGTTCCAGATGGATGAGCTGGAGCATTTCCTTCACGCGGGCGTCGATCTCGGCTTTTGGTTTGCCGGCGACTTTCAGACCGAAGGCGACGTTTTCATAGACATTCATGTTCGGGAACAGGGCATAGGCCTGGAACACCATGCCGATATTGCGCTGGTTCGGTCTGAGCGTCGTCTGGTCCTTGCCGTTGATGACGATCGATCCGCCGGTCGGGATTTCGAAACCGGCGATCATGCGCAGCACGGTGGTCTTGCCACAGCCCGATGGCCCGAGAAAGGAGACGAATTCGCCCTTTTCGATGGCCATGTTGAAATCATGCACGACCTGCACGGAGCCGAAGGATTTCTTGATGTTGCTAAGTGTCAAAAAGCTCATGAAAATCTTGTCCTCAGGCCTTGGGAGGCGCGCCCTTCTGATAGCGGGAAACGAGTTGGATCAGACCGAGGCAACCCCAGGTGATGCCGAAGGAAATCACGGCAAGCGCTGCCGGTTCATAGGCGCGGTTGGCGCCGAGCAGCTGCATGTAGGGGCCAAAGGCCGGGCGGTTCAAAAGGGCCGCCATGGTGAATTCACCGATGACGATGGCGAAGGTCAAGAACGCGCCCGAAAGCACGGCGACCAGTACATTGGGCAGGATGATGCGCGACAGGATGGTCGTCCATCCCGCGCCAAGGCTCTGCGCCGCTTCCGTCAGCGTCGAGACGTCGATGGTTCTAAGACCCGTGTCTACGGCGCGGTACATGTAGGGCAGGGCAAGCGTGGCATAACCGAACATCAAAAGCAGGTTGGTGCCGAAGGTCGTGCCGGTCAGTGGCAGCCAGCTCGAGGTGTTGTAGAGCCTGATATAACCGAACACGATGACGATGGCCGGAATGACCAGCGGTAGCAGCGTGATGAATTCGATATAGGGGCGCAGGCCCGGCAGTTTCAGGCGCACCCAATAGGCTGTCGGCACCACCAGAAGAACCCCGAAAACGATGGTGAACAGCGCCATCACCACCGAATAGCTGAAGGTTTCCTGAAAGCGCGGATCGGTGAGCACCTTGCCATAGGCATCGAAGGAATATTCGCCGCGCCGCATCTTCAGTGAAAAGTTGGTCATGCCGATCAGCGGCAGAGCGAAATAAAGGAGGCCGAATGTCAGCGCGCCCCAGGCGAAGAAACGCTTCATTTCAGCCACCTTTCGCTGCGGGCGCGTAGCCAGATGTAAAGTGCATTAGCGATGCCGGTCAGGACGATCATGCCGAAGGCGAGCGCGTAACCGAGATGCGGATTGCCGAGAACGTCGCCGCGGATTTGCGCGAAGAGCAGGATCGGCACGATGTTGAGCGAGGAGCCGGTGAGCGCGATCGCGGTGGCCACTGCGCCGAAGGCATTGGCAAACAGCAGCGACATGGTGCCGAGCAGCGACGGCAACAGGATCGGGAAAGCCACCATGCGCCAATATTGCAGGCCGGTGGCGCCGAGAATTTCGGCCGCCTCGCGCCATTCACGCTTCAGCCCGTCCAGCGCCGGCGTGATGATGAGGATCATCAGCGGTATCTGGAAAAACAGATAGGTGACCGTCAGGCCCCAGAAGGACAGGATGTTGAAACCGAGGAGCCTCAGATCAATGCCGATCTGCGTCTTCAGGAAGACGGTGAGCAGGCCGACCGGGCCAAGTGTAGCGATGAAGGCGAAGGCGAGCGGCACGCCGGCAAATTGCGAGGCGACACCGGAAAAGGTGAGAAGCGGGCCGCGGATACGTTGCGGCAGGCCACCCAAAACGACGGCTGCGGCCACGGCAAAACCGATCAGGCAGCCCAGCGCCGCGGAGGCGAGGCTGATCTTGATCGAGATCCAGTAGGCAGCAAGGATCGAAGAGGTGAAAAGCCCGGCAATGTTGTCCAGCGTGAAGCTGCCATCCGTTTGCTGAAACGCGCCGATGACGATCTTCATCGTCGGCAGGATCAGGAACAGCATAACAAAGACGGCAAAAGGTACGACGCCTATCCAGTTCAGCGGCAACTTTCTGCCCGCGTCGGATGGTCCGCCGGTGTTGTTTGATGGCATGCCTTGTCCCCAAACGCCGTTTTCAAAACGGTCTGTCTCTAAAGGTCTTTCTCGAGCACATCCGGTTAAAACGGAAACGTCGGACGCGCGCTCTATTTTTGTCTTGCGCATTTTCCGGACGTAAAACCGCGACGCACTTTTACTGGAAATGCTTTTAAAGAAGCACCCCGGCTTTGGATCGGCCGGGGTGCGTTTTCAGCAGTTTACTTCACGTTTGCGCCGACGACTTTGTCCCAGCCGCCGGTGACGGCAGCCTTGTTGGCATCAACTTCCTCGAGTGTCGGGAAGATCGCCTTTTCATAGGCTGCTGCCGGCGGCAGGCTGTCGATCAGTTCCTGCGGAACCTTGCCGGCCTTGACCATGGCGTTGAAGCGGATCGGGTGGCAATAGCCCTTCAGCCAGCCGAGCTGACCGTCGTCCGAATAGAGATGCTCCATCCAGAGCTTTGCAGCATTCGGATGCGGCGCGTAGGCGGAAATGCCCTGAACGTAAACGCCAGCGAGAACACCCTTTTCAGGCACGACGACTTCGGTCGGCGGGTTGTCGTTCAGCGTCTTCTTCCAGGAAAGGGCGTTGTAGTCCCAGGCGACGATGATCGGGGTCGCGCCCTGTGCCAGCGTGCCAGCCTTGCCGATGACCGGAAGGAAGTTACCAGCCTTGTTGAGGTCGGCGAAATACTTCAGGCCAGCTTCACCGGCTTCCTTGCCGGATTTCGCGCCGGTGGAAAGACCGGCGGCGAGAACGCCGAGGATCGCCTGGTTGGAGGCGCGCGGATCGCCAGCGAGCGCTACCTGACCGGAATATTCCGGCTTCAGCAGGTCGGCCCAATCCTTCGGCACGTTCTTGACGAGATCCTTGTTTACGAACATCGACATGACGCCGTAATAGTCGCCGTACCAGTAACCGTCGGCATCCTTGACGTTGTCAGGGATTTCGGCCCAGGTGGAGACCTTGTAGGGCTGCAGCAGGCCTTCGGCCTTCATCTGCGGTCCAAAGGCGAGACCGACGTCGACAACGTCAGGAGCCTGCGGCCCCTTATTGTCCTTGTTCGCCTTGACCGCTTCCACTTCGTCGGCGGAACCGGCGTCGGGGTTCAGTTCGTTGACGGTGATTTCCGGATATTTTGCCTTGAACGCGGCGATCACGTCGCCATATCCGCACCAGTCGTGCGGCAGCGCGACGGTGGTCAGCATGCCTTCCTTCTTGGCGGCAGCGATCAGTTCAGCGCTCGGTTCAGCGGCGGCAATCGCGGTGGAGGCGATGACCAGTGCGGTGGTCGTAGCAAGCAGTCGGCGGCAGTGAGAGATCACTTTTTTCTCCTCTTCGTGTTCTCATATTGCGGACGCTGATACGGAGTCTCGATGAAGCTAATGTGACGGTTGGATTGCAATTTATTTATCCGGATTCCGCCACTTTACACTCGTTTTCCGCCATCATCAGGCTTTTGTGCCTGCAATTGCGGGAGATTCCCCTCGTTATCCGATTGTCCAGATATGTTCCCCAGCTTGGTCTATTATCCTGTTTTATCGTGCTGGTAGCGATTACAGGTATCCAATCAGCGTGCGGCATCCGCGTCAAGTAAGTTGCCGGCTAGATAGTTTCATGTTCTTTCCGGCCTGCGGAACAGCCGTGTCTGTTCGAACAGCCCCTCGAGTGCGTTCATGCGTTCCTTGGTTTCATCCCAGGTGCCGTTCTGCACCGCTTCGATCAGGGCTTCGACCACGAACAGGGTGACGACGGAGGAATCCCACGCCGAGGGAGCCTCGATCCGGACCCGGAAGGTGTGCAGCGCATGGCGCGCCACCGGCGATGTCCATTGGTCGGTGAAGAGGATGATCTGCACACCGTTTGCCTTCGCGACTTCGGCCAACGTCGTCATGTCGTGCTCGTAACGGCGGATGTCGAAAATGACCAGCACGTCGCCGGCGCTCATGTTCAGCATATATTGCGGCCAGGCGCTGGAATTGGACGACATCAGCGTCGTTTTTGGTCGAATCACCTGCATGTGGGTGAAGAAATATTCGGCAATCGCGCCGGTGATGCGCCCGCCGACGAAATAGATGCTGCGTTTGCGGTCCGAGAGCAGCCTTGCCGCATTGTCGAAGACGGCAGTGTCGAGATCACCAAGCGTGTCGCGCAGATTGCCGGTGATGGCGTCGGCGAAGCGGTTGAGAATGTGCAGCCCGGGGGCATTGGTCGCCCAGCGGTCATGTTTGGCGACCGGGCCTGAGATCGTCGCCTCCAGCTCCTGATGCAGATGCGCCTGGAATTCCGGATAACCCTTATAACCGAGCTTCTGCACCATGCGCGCCACCGTCGGCGTCGAAACGCCGGCGTTTTCGGCGATGGTGGTGATGCTGCCGAGACCCGAAACCGGGTAGTTGCCGAGCAGGCTTTCCGCCAGCCGTTTTTCCGAACGGGTCAGTGCGTCGTAATGGGCATGGATGACATCCGAGACGGTGGCCGTCGTGCTGCGCAAACTTTTCCCCCTCCGGTCTTCTGCCGGTGCATGGCTAAAATAAACATCTGTGCCAGCCGCCGAGTCAATGGAAAAATGAAGAGAAAATTTCAAATTCCATTTGACACTCGCGATAATGTGAAGAATTCTTTTCGTCATTGGCGGGATAGCGGGTTTCCGGGCGGGGTCGTGCATGACGGTGCGTTCACGGTTTTTCACAGAAGCGGAGGGGAAGGCTGTCGGCGTCGAGAATGCGGCGGCGAAGGGCGATGTTCTTCTTGTCTGTGAACATGCCTCCGCCACCATTCCGCAGAAATACGGCACGTTGGGTCTTTCGGCGGATGTGCTTTCAAGCCATGCGGCCTGGGATCCGGGTGCTCTTGCCGTTGCCCGTCTGCTATCTGAAAAATTCCACGCCACGCTTGTCTATCAACGGTTTTCGCGTCTGGTCTATGATTGCAACCGCCCGCCCGAATCGCCTTCCGCGATGCCGGTGAAGAGCGAGATTTACGATATTCCCGGCAATTTCGATCTCGATGAAGCGGAACGTTTCGCGCGCACGTCGGCGCTTTACGTGCCGTTTCATGACCGCGTGAGCGAGATCATCGCGGAGCGGCAGGCCGCCGGCCGCAAGGTGGTGGTGGTGACCATCCACAGTTTTACGCCGGTTTATCACGGCCGGTTCCGCGAGGTTGAAATCGGCATTCTGCACGATAACGACAGCCGCCTGGCGGACGCGATGCTGGCGGGTGCCGAAGGGGCCTCGCTGACGGTCAGGCGCAACGACCCTTACGGGCCGGAAGACGGTGTGACACATACGCTGCGGCTGCATGCGCTGCCGGACGGTCTTTTGAATGTCATGATCGAAATCCGCAACGATCTCATCGCCAATGAAGGGGAACAGGCGGCTATTGCCGGTTTCCTCCACGAACTTATGGGGAAAGCGCTCTCATCGATTGAAGAGTGAGGGAGCAAGGGCTGGCCGATGGTGAAGACACCGGGGCCGCCGTCAAAGGAGACTGCCGCCATTCGATAAAGCCGGCCAGAGAAGCCGGAAAGACGCGAAGCGGCAAGGGAACAGCAGTGCGTGCGGCAGATCGCGGCAAACATCCGTGTGACGCTGAAAACTGGGGCACAATCGGCCAATAATGGCTGACTGGCTTGTTTTTTTCTTATCAGGAGAGAAGGGCATGGACAGTTCATCATCGGGCGTCAGCTACAAGAAGGCTGATGCATCCTATTTCGAAAAACGCGGACTTTCCCGTTATGCGGGGGTATGGTCGCTCTGGGCACTCGGCGTCGGAGCGGTTATTTCAGGGCATTTCTCCGGATGGAATTTCGGCTTTTCCACCGGCGGCTGGGGCGGCATGCTGGTGGCGGGCATCATCATCGCCATCATGTATCTCGGGCTGACATTTTCGATCGCGGAAATGAGCCCGGCCTTGCCGCACACGGGCGCGGCCTATTCCTTCGCCCGCACGGCCATGGGCCCGTGGGGCGGTTTCGTCACCGGACTTTGCGAGAATGTCGAATATGTGCTGACGCCGGCGGTCGTCGTCACCTTCATTACCGCTTATGTGAATTCCATTCTCGGCCTTGATCCAGCCTATTCGCCGTTCGTGTGGATCGTGTTTTATGCGATTTTCCTTGCGCTCAACGTCTTCGGGCTGGAGCTTTCCTTCAAGGTCACGCTGGTCATCACGCTGATTTCGCTTGCCGTTCTGGTGTTCTTCTGGATCAGCGCCATTCCGAATATCGATTTTTCGCGTTTCGCGCTCAATATTGGCGTCGGACCGGACGGCAAGGCTGTGGAACTGCCGGAAGGCGGCGGCTCCTTCTTCCCCTTTGGTTTCTCGGGCGTTCTTGCCACGCTGCCTTTCGCGGTGTGGCTGTTCCTCGCCATCGAGCAGCTGCCGCTGGCGGCTGAAGAATCGGTGGATCCCAAGCGCGACATGCCGAAGGGCATCATTCTCGGCATGGTCACGCTGATGGTCTCGGCCTTCATGATCGTGCTGCTCAACCCGTCCCTGCCGGGCGTCGGCGCCTTCCATCTCAGCTCCTCGCTGGAACCGCTGCTGGATGGCTTCAAGGCGATCTATGGCGATGGCGGCGTGGTGCTGCTCGGTCTCGTGGCGCTCACGGGCCTGATCGCCAGCTTCCACACGATCCTCTATGCGCAGGGCCGCCAGATCTATTCGTTGTCGCGTGCGGGTTACTTCCCGACCGTGCTGTCCATCACCCACTCGAAATACCGCACGCCATACGTGGCCAATATTACCGGCGCCATAGTCGGGCTCGCGGTCATGCTGGTCATCTGGTTCTCGCTGGGTGCGGAACAGGGCGGCAGCATCATCGGCAGCGTGCTTTTGAACATGGCCGTGTTCGGCGCCATGTTCTCCTACATCATGCAGGCGATTTCCTTCATTCTGCTGCGTAAGAACCTGCCGAATATCGAGCGGCCGTTCCGTTCGCCTTTCGGCATTCCGGGTGCATTGCTGACGATCATCATCGCCATCGTGACGCTGCTCTACCAGATCCAAGATCCGAACTTCACCAAGGGTGTGCTGTGGGTAGCCGTATGGTTTGCGGTTGCCATCGCGTATTTCGCCTTTGTCGGACGCCATCGCCTCATCCTGTCGCCGGAAGAGGAGTTCGCGCTGGAGCACAAGCAGGCTGCCGTTGCGGCAGCGGCTGCAAAGGCCTGACGCTCAAATAAAACGGGCGGCCGTTTCCCGGCCGCCCTGTCTGCGCAATCAAGGGAACGGACAAAATGACGAGCTACACATTCGACGCACTTAAAATGGATGTCGCCGAGGGGCGCATCGACACTGTTCTGGCCTGCCTTGTCGACATGCAGGGGCGTCTGATGGGCAAACGGTTCCAGGCGGAATTCTTCGTTGAAAGCGCCTTTGAGGAAACCCATAGCTGCAACTATGTGCTTGCCACCGACATGGAGATGGAAACCGTTCCCGGTTACAAGTCCTCGAGCTGGGAAAAGGGATATGGCGATTATACGCTGAAGCCCGACCTTTCGACGCTGCGGAAGGTGCCGTGGCTGGAAGGTACGGCGCTGGTTTTGTGCGACGTGCTCGACCATCACACCCATGAAGAAGTGCCGCATTCGCCGCGCGCGCTCCTGAAAAAGCAGGTGGCGCGGCTGGAGGCGATGGGGCTGAAGGCCTATATGGCGACCGAACTAGAATTCTTTCTGTTCGACCAGACCTTCGATGCGGCGCGCGCCAGCGGTTATAAAGACCTCAATCTCGCCAGCGGCTATAATGAGGATTACCATATCTTCCAGACGACCAAGGAAGAGGATGTCATGCGGGCGTTGCGCAAGGGCCTGCAGGGTGCGGGAATTCCGGTCGAGAATTCCAAGGGCGAGGCGTCTCCCGGTCAGGCGGAAATCAATGTGCGTTATGCCGAGGCGCTGACCATGGCTGACCGGCACGCCATCATCAAGAACGCCACCAAGGAGATCGCCTGGTCGAAGGGCAAGGCAGTCACGTTCCTTGCCAAGTGGAACTACAATGCCGCGGGCAGTTCATCGCATATCCACCAGTCGCTCTGGAGCCTGGACGGTAAGCCGGCCTTCCTCGACAAGGATGGCGAACATGGCATGTCGGATGTGATGCGGCATTATGTTGCCGGGCTTCTGGCGCATGCCAGCGACATCACCTATTTCCTGGCGCCATACATCAATTCCTACAAGCGCTTCATGGCTGGCACGTTTGCGCCGACAAAGGCGATCTGGAGCCTCGACAACCGCACGGCAGGATACCGCCTTTGCGGCGCGGAAACCAAGGGCATCCGTATCGAGTGCCGCGTCGGCGGGTCGGACCTCAATCCCTATCTCGCCATGGCCGCTCTTCTTGCAGCGGGCATTGACGGTATCGAAAATAAACTCGAACTTGAGCCCGCTTTTGTCGGTGATGCCTATGGCGGTAAGGACGTGCGCGAGATACCCAAGACATTACGCGACGCGACCGCCTTTCTGGACGGATCGAAAATGCTGCGCCAGGCCTTTGGCGACGACGTGGTCGATCACTACGTGCATGCCGCAAGGTGGGAGCAGGAAGAATACGACCGCCGCGTGACCGACTGGGAAGTGGCACGCGGTTTCGAGCGAGCGTGAAACCATGGCGTTGTTGAAATCTCAATCGCATAGTATGCTGTTGCTATTACCTCAATGGGGGCGTGGCGATGACCGGCGATCAGATTGATAAGTCGTGGTTTTCACAACAGCTTAAGAGAAAAGGAAAGAGTCAGGCTGATTTGGCCCGCTTCCTGAATCTGGACCGCAGCGCGGTGACGCGAATGTTAAATGGGGATCGCAATATGAGCGTGGAGGAGCAGGATCGGATTGCTGAATATCTCGAGATTCCGGTCGGCGACGTCGCTCTTCATCGTCGGGGCGGAGTTGCCGGCTTTTCGGAAAACAACCAAACGGCCTATTCCGAACCTGCTCCGTCCGGAAGATCAGGCCCTGAGGCAGGCAATGTCAGTACAACTGAAAGTAGACATCCGATTTTCGGCTGTATGAAAGGCACGATTACCGTCATGCCCGATGTGGACTTAACCAAACCCGTTGATTTTGAATGGGGAGAAAAGCTCTACAATGAGTGACGGCTTTCTTCTCGATACATGTGCAGTGATCTGGATGTCGCAGGGTGAACCTGTTTCAGACGAGGCGGTCAGTGCCTTGAACCAGTCCTATCGGGCAGGCGATCCTGTTTGCGTTTCTGCCGTCACCGCATGGGAGATGGGTATGCTGGTTGCGAAGGGGCGCATCAGTGAGACCAAAAGTCCCCAGCGTTGGTACGACGATTTCAAAAGGGAGGCTGAAGTCATCGAGCAGCCGGTGACCGCAGATATCTTTATAGCATCCTGCTTTCTTCCTCAGCTCGTCCATAAAGACCCGATCGATCGTATTTTGATTACGACGGCGCGAGAACACGACCTGACCATCATCACGCGTGATCGCGTCATTCTGGCTTATGGCGAGGCCGGCCACGTTAAGACTTTAGCCTGTTAGAATCGGAGTTATTTGGCATGACCGTCATTCAAAATATCTCGCCCATTGACGGCTCGGTTTATGCCGAGCGGGAGGCGATGTCGCTGGAAGCGGCGCGCGCCGCCGTTTCGACCGCGCGCAGGGCGCAGAAAGACTGGGCGCGACGGCCGCTTGAGGACCGCGTTCAGCTGGTTCTCAAAGGTGTGGCGCGCCTTAACGAAATGGTGGCCGAGGTGGTGCCGGAACTCGCGCATATGATGGGCCGTCCGGTTCGTTATGGCGGTGAGTTTAGGGGATTCAACGAGCGTTCCAACTATGTCGCCTCCATTGCGGCGGACGCGCTGGCGCCGCTCGTTATCGAAGAAAGCGGCAATTTCGAACGCCGCATCGAGCGCGAGGCGCATGGCGTGGTCTTCGTCATCGCCCCCTGGAATTATCCTTACATGACCGCGATCAACACGGTTGCTCCGGCGCTGATGGCTGGCAATACGGTTGTCATCAAACATGCGGCGCAGACGCTTCTCGTCGGCGAGCGCATGGTGCGGGCCTTTGTCGAGGCTGGCGTGCCTGAGGATGTGTTCATCAATGTCTTCCTTGATCACGGCACGACCTCGACGCTCATCTCCGAAGGCCTGTTCAATTTCGTCAATTTCACCGGTTCGGTGGAAGGTGGCCGGGCCATCGAGCGCGCCGCTGCCGGCACCTTCACCGGTCTCGGGCTCGAGCTCGGCGGCAAAGACCCCGGTTATGTGATGGAGGATGCCGATCTCGACGCCGCCGTCGATACGCTGATGGACGGCGGCACTTATAATTCCGGGCAATGCTGCTGCGGTATCGAGCGCATCTACGTCAATGAAAACCTCTATGACGAATTCGTCGAGAAGTCGGTGGCGTGGGTTTCGAACTACAAGCTCGGCAATCCGCTCGAGCAGGAAACGACGCTTGGGCCGATGGCCAACAAGCGTTTCGCCAAGGTGGTGCGGGCGCAGATTGCGGACGCGGTTTCGAAGGGTGCCAAAGCGCTGGTCGATCCGAAGCTTTTCCCCGCTGACGATGGCGAGAGTGCCTATGTCGCGCCGCAGATCCTCGTCAATGTCGATCATTCCATGGAATTCATGACCGAAGAGACTTTCGGTCCTGCCATCGGCATCATGAAGGTCAAGAACGACGACGAAGCCATTGCGCTGATGAATGACAGCAAATACGGCCTCACCGCTTCGCTGTGGACGCAGGATGCGGCGCGGGCTGCCCGGATCGGCCGGGAAATCGAGACCGGAACGGTGTTCATGAACCGCGCCGATTATCTCGACCCGGCGCTTTGCTGGACCGGCGTCAAGGAAACCGGCCGTGGCGGTTCGCTCTCCGTCCTCGGTTTCCAGAATCTGACCCGCCCGAAATCCTACCATCTGAAGAAAGTCACGAAATGAATATCGTCGCCAACTGGAGTTATCCCACCGCCGTCAAGCTTGGCCGTGGCCGGATCAAGGAACTGGCGGAAGCCTGCAAAACGCTCGGCATCAGGAAGCCGCTGCTCGTCACGGATCGTGGCCTTGCCAATATGGCGATCACCGCGCATGCGCTGGATGTGCTGGAAGAGGCGGGTCTTGGCCGGGCGATCTTTGCCGATGTCGATCCGAACCCCAACGAAATCAACATGGAAGCCGGCGTCAAGGCTTACCGCGATGGCGGTCATGACGGCGTCGTCGCCTTTGGCGGCGGCTCGGGCCTCGATCTCGGCAAGATGATCGCCTTCATGGCCGGGCAGACACGTCCGGTCTGGGATTTCGAGGATATCGGTGATTGGTGGACACGCGCTGATGCGTCGAAGATCGCGCCCATCGTCGCAGTCCCGACGACGGCTGGCACCGGTTCGGAAGTCGGCCGCGCCAGCGTCATCACCAATTCGCAGACGCATGTGAAGAAGATCATCTTCCATCCCAAGCTGCTTCCCGGTGTCGTCATCTGCGATCCGGAACTGACGGTCGGCATGCCGAAGGTCATCACGGCCGGCACCGGCATGGATGCCTTCGCCCATTGCCTCGAAGCGTATTCGTCACCGTTCTTCCACCCGATGAGTGCTGGTGTCGCGCTTGAGGGCCTGCGTCTCGTCAAGGAATTCCTGCCGCGCGCCTATAAGGATGGCACGGATATCGAAGCCCGCACCAATATGATGGCGGCGGCGGCGATGGGGGCGGTTGCCTTCCAGAAGGGTCTCGGGGCCATTCATTCGCTCTCGCATCCGATCGGGGCGGTCTACAACACCCATCACGGCATGACCAATGCCGTCGTCATGCCGGCGGTGCTGCGTTTCAACCGTCCTGCCATCGAAGACAAGATCGCGCGTGCTGCCGCCTATCTCGGCATTTCCGGCGGTTTTGACGGTTTTTATGACTACGTGCTGGATCTTCGCAGGGAACTCGGCGTGCCGGAAAACCTGACCGCCATGGGCATCAAGCCTGATCGTATCGACGAGCTGGCGGCAGAAGCGATCAAGGATCCGAGCTGCGGTGGTAATCCGGTGCCGATGACGCTTGAGAATACCAAGGCGCTTTTTGAGGCTTGCTTTTAAAAGGTAGACAGAGTGACCGCGAGATTCTCACTTTTTTCGTCACTGATCGCGGTGGCGTTGTTGGGTTTGCCTGTCGTTGTGCAGGCTGCTTCTTTTAAGGAACTTTCAGGGCAGGGCTACAAAGTTGGAGCCCTCTCGAGCAACAAAGCGGGAATTCGAGGCTGGAACCTGTCTAAAGGTTCCGACCGCTATTTTTGCGAGATGCGCGCGACCATGGCCTATTCCGGAAAGAATGGCATGGTGTCCTTCACGAGTGCCGGGCGCATGATTTCGCTTGATCGCAATACCGTTGCGAAAGGGCTGGGCGGTTCGCTGGATCTGCCCAAATATGAGGATCTCAAAGCCGGCCGGCTGCGGGCGGACGATGTGGGTTCCTGCCGCAAAGTGACATAATCCACTGAACTGGAAGAAGCCCGCGTTACAAATCGCGGGCTTTTTGTTGCGCGGCAAACCGTTCTTAGCTTTTTGTTAACCCTGTTCGTTAAGATTGTGGAAAGCACCATGAAGGCGTCGGTGCGTGAATGAGCATGAAATGGCTCTGACCAACAGGGGGCATCATGTCAGTCATCACTTTTGCCAATACCAAGGGCGGGGCCGGGAAAACCACGGCCGTGCTGCTTCTGGCAACCGAACTGGCCCGCAGCGGCCATCGCGTCACGGTTCTGGATGCCGATCCGCAATTGTGGATTTCGCGCTGGCACGAATTATCAGGCGAGATCGAAAATCTCTCGGTGATTTCGCATGTGACGATTGCCTCGCTTGAGGGCCATATTCGCGAGAATAAAACAAATACCGACTGTTTCATCATCGACCTGCCGGGTGCGAAAACGCCGCTTCTGACCATGGCGCTCGGTATCTCCGATCATGTTCTGATCCCCGTTCAGGGCTCTGCCATGGATGCGCGGGGTGCTGCAGAAGTGCTCGATCACATCGAATTCCTGAACCGCAGGATGGGCAAGGAGATTGCCCATTCCATCGTGCTGACGCGGGTCAACGCCATGGTGGCGACGCGTTCGCTGCTGCTCGTCAAGATGCTGCTGGCGGAAAAGAACGTCTCCGTGCTCAATACGGCGATCGTCGAGCGGGCGGCCTATCGTGATATTTTCGACTATGGCGGCACGCTCCTCTGTCTGGACTGCAAGAAGGTCAGCAATATCGACAAGGCGGTCGAAAACGCGACGGCCTTTGCCGAGGAAGTCATCAAGCTCCTGCCGAAAAGACTTCCGAGGCGTGTTGCGCACCTAGCACGTCTCGTGACGCGCAAAGCTGCCTGACCCCACCTTGCGATTTCCGGCTGGTTGCAGCGACGTTGCCGCGGTTGGATAAAATGGGCACCCCCCCAAATTGCTGAGGAGAGGCGTCGTTATGAGGCGCTTCCCATCGCTTCCTCATGGCACGCGTTTTTCGCTTGATTTGGAAATGATCGTTTCCTATATTGCGTTCATGACCAATACGACCCAAACTCATTCCCAGGAGCAACGCCATCGCGGCCGGCCACGCGAGTTCGATCTCGATCGTGCGCTTGACGGCGCGATCCGTGTCTTTTCCCGGCGCGGCTACCACGCCACTTCGGTCGGTGATCTCACCGATGCGATGGAGCTGGCGCAGGGTAGTCTCTACAAGGCCTTCAAGGACAAGAAAGCCATCTTCATCGCTACGATGGAGCGCTACAGGATCGTGCAGACCGAGCGGTTCGAGGCGGCGGTGGCCGGCGGCGAGACTGGTTATGAACGTCTGAGAGCCGGACTGATGTTTTATGCCGAACGATCCCACGGCGGTGTGGGCTCGGACGGGTGTCTGGTGGTTGGCGCCGCTGCCGATCTGGCTGCCCTAGATGACGACATTGCCGTCGTGGTTGAGCGGGCGGTGAAGGCGAGGGAGCGGATCGTCGCCCGTATCATCACCGAAGGGCAGAAGGATGGTTCCGTGCATTCGACGGCCGACCCGGATGATCTCGCCCGGGCGATGCTGTGCATGATGTACGGCATGCGCGTAGTAGGGAAAACCGGGCGCACCCTGAAAGACATGGTGGCCGTGGTGGATATCGCCATGAAGCTTGCTGATTGATTTTGTGACTATTTAGGAAACATTTGTTTCCATATTGGAGAAAATGATGACAACGCGTGTAATTGATGGGGATGATGTTGAAGCGACATCCATTTCCCCGGCTCTGACGTTTTTGCTGGCAACAGCCTGCGGGCTGATTGCAGCCAATCTTTATTATGGCCAGCCGCTTGCCGGCATCATCGGGACGGAACTCGGTCTTTCCGCCGGCGCCACTGGCCTGATCGTGACGCTGACGCAGATCGGTTATGGTATCGGCCTGCTGTTCGTCGTGCCGCTCGGTGATCTCGTCGAAAACCGCAAGCTGGTGGTCAGTTCGGTCTCGATGGCGGTGTTGTCGCTCGTCGCTGCTGCGTTTGCGCCGCATGCGGCGCCGTTCCTGATCGCCGCCTTCCTGGTTGGCGTCAGTTCCGTGGCGGTACAGGTCATCGTTCCCTATGCTGCGCATATGGCGCCGCACGCCATTCGGGGGCGCGTGGTCGGCAATGTCATGAGCGGGCTGATGGCCGGCATCATGCTGGCGCGGCCGGTCTCCAGCCTGCTATCGGAGGTGGTTTCCTGGCGTGGCGTCTTTCTGACGTCCGCAGCGGTCATGGCGCTTCTTGCCGTGGTGCTTTTCCGACTTCTGCCCGTTCGTATGCCCGAAGCGCGGCTGAGCTACGGCGCGTTGATGGCCTCGATGGGCAGGCTTGCCTTGCATACTCCGATCCTGCGGCGGCGGGCGATCTACCACGCTTTCCTCTTTGCCGCCTTCAGCCTGTTCTGGACGACGACGCCGCTTTATCTGAGCGGGCCGCATTTCAATCTCAGCCAGGGTGAGATCGCGCTCTTCGCACTGGCGGGCGCGGCCGGCACCGTGGCCGCACCAATTGCCGGGCGGATGGCCGATCGTGGCTGGACCCGTGTGGCCACGCTCTTTGCGCTGGTGTCGGTGGCGCTCTCTTTCGCCGTCACGCATCTGGCGCCCGAAGGTTCGCATCTGGCGCTCGCCATTCTGGTCGTCGCGGCAATCGTTCTGGATTTCGGCGTCACCACCAATCTGGTACTCGGCCAACGAGCGATCTTCACGCTTGGGGCGGAATTCCGCAGCCGCCTGAACGGTATTTACATGGCGACGTTTTTCATGGGCGGTGCGATCGGTTCCGCCGTGGGTGGCTGGGCCTATGCGGTTGGCGAATGGCCAGCCGCCTCGTGGATCGGTTTCGCCTTGCCGGTAGCGGCGCTCCTGTATTTCCTGACGGAAAAGCGCGCATAAAGCCCCACAAATGAAAAAGCCCGGCGGACCATAATCCGCCGGGCTTTCTTTTTTTCTTGCCGTCGCTTTATTCGGCGAATTCGACCACAACGCCGGGGCGGACCATCTTAGCCAGTTCGGTCGCGTCCCAGTTGGTCAGGCGGATACAGCCGTGGCTGTTGGTCTTGCCGATCTTGGACGGTTCCGGCGTGCCGTGAATGCCGTAGGTCGGCTTCGACAGAGCGATCCAGACCGTGCCAACCGGGCCGTTCGGACCCGGCGGAATTTGCAGGATTTTGTCGTTCTGGCCCTGCTTGAAATTGATCTTCGGATTATAGGTGTAGCCGGGATTGAGCGCGATGCGCTCCACCGTATGCGTGCCGCTCGGCGAGGGGGTATCCGTGGAGCCGATGGTGGCGGGGTAAGCGGCGATCAGATTGCCGTCCTGACCGTAAGCGAAGACCTGTTTGATGCCCTTATGGGCAACGATGCGGGCGACCTGTCCCTTTTTCGCCTCGCCAGGATTAACGACCTTGATAATGGTGCCGGGTACGGTGAAATCGATGCCCGGGTTCAGCTCCTTCAGGTAGTTTTCATCCATGTGGAACCGTTCCGCCAGCGCTTCCGAAGTGGACGTGAAAGAGAGCGCCGGCAGCTGCGATTTCGCGGCATAATCGTCGGGAATGGAGGCGACATAGGGGCCAGCGGCATCGGCGGCGGTGATCGTATAATCCACGATCGGCATGCCGCCGGAAGCGCGCAGGCGTTCCAGAATATCATCAGAATTGTTCGGATCGAGCTTGTCGCCGGTCATGTCCTGCCAGGCGGCAATTGCCTTGTTGACGTTGTCACCCATCTTGCCGTCGATCACGCCGGGCGAAATGCCTTCGCGGTCGAGGAAGGTCTGGAGCGCGACGATTTCCTGGCGTGAACGGTTAACCGGCGTCGTGACCGGCGTGTGGCGTTCGATCAGGTGCTCCGGCTGCGGAACGGCGGCCGTGGTGCTTTCGCCCGGCATCGGCTGGCCAAGTGGCCCGCTTTCAACCGAGCCGGGGGCGGGAACGGAGCCGGTATAGACATTGTCGTCAGCGCCATCGCCGCGATATTCGCGATAATCGCGCACGCTGCCATTGTCCTGATAGCCATAGTCGCGCTGCGGCTCGCGGTACTGGCCGCCGGGGGCGGGCGGATAATAGGTGGTGTCCTGCTGCTGCCGTTGCTGATAGCCTGAGGGCATTTCGGTGGCCAGCAGATTGCCGTAGCGGTCGTAAAACACTGTGCGGCCCATCGTGTCACGGCTGATGACGATATCGCCACGCTCGGGCATGAAGTCGAGAACACGACCATCCGGCGTGACCAGCATGGTTTGCTGTTGGTCGCCATAACGCTGCTGCGCGCCAGCCTGTAGCGGGGCGAAAACCGACGCCAGCGCGACCGTCAGACCCAGAGCGGCGTTAAGAAAATGTTTCACGATTCTGCTATCCCTTGCTTCGTCACCGATAAACACACGCTAATCTTGACCCTATTGTGAAAAAGGTGAATTCGCGGTTAATGCAATCTTAATTTTCCTCACAGTTAGTAGCGTTTCCGTGATTTCTGCGTTTTTACTGCCAAGGAGGTTGTCTTGCGTTCGTTTCAGGCCGGCAGATCGCCACGCATTTTCCTCGATGAAACCTCCGTTTTCGATATCGGCGCCTGCGTCGTCAATGGAATCGATATCGCGCCCGGCCGCGCCATTCCCGATGATGGCGATGCGCGCATCGATCATTCGCTCGAAGGTTTTCTCTTCACCTGCGGCCCTGATCATATCCGCCATCCCGAGCCTATCGAGGGTGACGTTGAGGGGCGCCGGTATCCGTTGCATGGCTCCTTCTCCTCGCATCCCGCGACCATCATCGCTTTCGACGTTCATGAGACCAATGCGCTGGCGCGCGTTGAGGTTCCCGTGAAGCTTGCCGACGGTGGCACTGCACTCCTGGAGCGGACATGGCGTATCGATGGCGAAAGCGGCGAAGTCAGCCTTGATGACAGGGTCGTCAATACATCGGACCGGCCAATCCCGGTGTTCCTGATGTATCACATGAATATCGGCGCGCGCCTGTTTGACGATGCCGTGCGGCTTGAAGGCGCGATGATGGATGGTGGTGGCCACGGCTGGCGGTTTGGCGAGGAGCCGGGCAACGTTTTCTGCGTCTCCGCCGGCAAGAGCGAGTGGGCGGAATTGAAGCTGGGCCCGATCGCGGCCATCGGCGGCAAGACGCTGACCGTCGGTTTTCGCACCGAGACCTTGCCCTATCTGCAGATATGGCGGAACCAGCAGGACCCGGCCAATGTGCTTGGCATCGAACCGGTTTCGCATCGCTGGGTGGGGCGCAGGGAGCTGGAGGCGGCCGGCGAGTTCAATATTCTCCAACCGGGCGAAAGCCGTTCCTTCGGCCTGCGCTTTTCCATCCTCTGAGCCGTACCGAATGAAGATGTCCCGTCATTGACGCAGGGGTTTTGACCGCTTACATCGGATGCGGATTTCAAGGGTGACGGCCAGCGGAGGCATGAAGATGGATATCAGGCGCATAGACGACGAATATTCCGTAACGGGTCAGATCAGCGTCTCCGATCTGGATGAGGTCAAGGCACTCGGCTTCAAGTCGATCGTCTGCCACCGCCCCGACGGCGAAGAAGACGGCCAGCCGCTTTTCGCCGATATCGCTGAGCGTGCAGAGCAGCTCGGGCTCACCATCATGCATGTGCCTGTCGGTCGTTACGGCGTCGACGCCGATGCCGTTACCGGCATGGTGGATGCGCTTGATGAGTTGCAGCGCCCGATGCTCGGTTATTGCCGTTCCGGTGCGCGCTCGACGGCAATCTACGAAAAGACCCATCACCTGCGCGGCTGATTTTCCGCGCATCTTTGAATTTTAATGCCAATCAACAGGAGTTTTCCATGACCATCAAGCGTATCGAGCCGGGCAAGCGCATGAGCGGCGCCGTCGTTCACGGCAACACCGTTTATTTGGCCGGCCAGGTTGGCGAAGGCACTGGTGTGACGGAACAGAGCAAGTCGGCTCTCGCTGAAGTCGACCGCCTGCTGGCCGCTGCCGGTTCCGACAAGTCGAAGATCCTGCAGACCATCATCTACCTCTCCGACATGTCCACCTTCGGCGAAATGAACGCCGTCTGGGAAGGCTGGATCGACCCGGCAAACCCGCCAGCCCGCGCCACCAGCGAAGCAGCGCTGGCAACGCCGGACTACAAGGTTGAGTTTATCGTAACTGCCGCTCTCTGAGCGACGGTTTGATCTATGGGAAGGCCGGGTCGTGGAAGCGGCCCGGCCTTTTTTGATGGGATAATCAAAACATTCGTTTCGTCATCCTCGGGCTTGTCCCGAGAATCCAATCACCTATCGCAAATTGATAGGTAGCAGATGCTCGGGACAGGCCCGAGTATGACGGAGGAGAGCGATTGTCTCAGGGTTGTGAATCGCTTGAGCCCTTCACTTCAAAAGCTGAGCGAGCGCCTTCTCAAACTGCTTCAAGGTTTCTACCCGCTCCGCAAACCAGAGCCGCGCCAGATCGCTGGCCGAAGCGAGATCGATGCCGTCAGGATCGATGGATGTGATTTTCCAGCGTCCGGTTTTGGCACCAGCGAGAACTGCGAGCCGCGACGCCTCGCCCTTGATGGCGTTGAGGCGGGTCGCTTCGCTTTCAGCCGCCGCCATCAGTTCCTCCGCACCTGAGAGATCGGTGCGCAGGTCGGCCGGGGTGATGTTGCTGGCATTGCGGGCCGGGCCGCCATTGATCTGCACGCCTTCCGTCCGCAGCCGGTAAAGCCTTGTGTCGGGAAGGGAGAGATAAAGTTTCGCTTTGGGGTAGCGGGCAATGTAGCGCGCGATGGCGAGCGGCACTTCATCCGGGCCGATTCGGTCAGCCCTGCCCACCAGTGTCAGGCGCGGCAGCGTCAGCGCGTCACCCTTGCCGAAGGGAGCGAGTGTCACCGAGATGCGCGCGTCCGTCTCCATGTTACGGGCGTGCAGCGTCAGCCCCGCTGCAAAGAAGAACGGCGTGCCATCAGGCTCGATGCCGATATTGGTGGCGGTTGTATAGGGATAACCGCTGACGGGATCGAGGGTCGCAAGTGCTGCCGTGCGGGAAGTGTGCAGCACATCCCGGGCCACGCGCACAGCCTCGAAAGGCGCACCGGCGGAGGGTTCGATCTTTGTACCTCGTGGGGTGATGACGGGAGGGGCAACGTCCAGCATGTCTTATCCTGAGTTAGTGGATGCTGAGAGAAGCGTAAAACCTCTCCACGTCATGCTCGGGCCTGTCCCGAGCATTTGCAACCGATCGATTTAACGCGACGTGGTTGGATCCTCGGGACAAGCCCGAGGATGACGTGCAGCGAGCGTCAGGATTTACACCATGCCGGAGGCATGTCCATGCGTCATGTCAGCTTTTTGTCCTGATCTGCGTCAGCGTGCGCGTCGGCGTGATCGCTTCCGGGTCCAGCTTCACCTCGATGATGCCAGGCTTGCCGCTTGCACGCGCCCGCTCGAAGGCGGCGGCGAAGTCTTGCGTTCTTTCCACCGTTTCGCCATGGCCGCCATAGGCCTTGGCAAAAGCGTTGAAATCCGGATTGACGAGATCGGTGCCGCTGACACGGCCGGGGTATTCCCGCTCCTGATGCATGCGAATGGTGCCATAGGTGCCATTGTTAACAAGCACGGTGATGATCGG
Organism: Agrobacterium fabrum str. C58; assembly: GCF_000092025.1. Lineage (NCBI taxonomy): Bacteria > Pseudomonadati > Pseudomonadota > Alphaproteobacteria > Hyphomicrobiales > Rhizobiaceae > Agrobacterium > Agrobacterium fabrum. Next base: position 2,094,901 of record NC_003062.2, on the reverse strand, counting down.
CAGGCCATAACGCACGGCAGTGATGAATTCCTGTCCGTGCATCATGAAACAGCCGTCACCGGCAAAGCAGATCACCTCACGCTCCGGGAACAGATGCTTGGCGGCGACAGCCGCCGGCAGGCCGTAACCCATGGAACCGGAGGTCGGGGCCGATTGCGTGTTGTAGCGGCGGAAGCGGTGGAAGCGGTGCAGCCAGGTGGCATAATTGCCGGCGCCATTGGTGAAGATGGCGTCGTCGGCCACATTGGCCTCGATCCAGTCCATGATCGGCCCCATCTGCACCGTGCCGGGGCCGGTCTGCGGCGGCGTCGACCAGGCGAGGTAAGCCGCGTGCATGGCGGCGGTGCGTTCCGCCCAGGCGGCGCTGCCGGAAAGGGTGAGCGAGGAGAGGACGGCGACGAAATCATCCGGCGCAGCACAGATCGCCAGATCGGGGCGATAGACGCGGCCGAGCTCTTCGGCTTCGGGATAAATATGGATCAGCTTCTGCGACGGGTAGGGGATGTCGATGAGCGTATAACCGGAGGACGGCATTTCCGAGAGGCGACCGCCGAGCAGCACCACCAGATCGGATTCCTTGATCTCCTTCGCTAAGGCCGGGTTGATGCCGATGCCGACATCTCCGGCATAAGAGGGGCTCAGATGATCGAACAGCATCTGGCGGCGGAAGGAACAGCCGACGGGCAGCTTGTGGTTTTCGGCAAATGCCCGGAAGGTTGCCACGCTTTCTTCGGACCAGCGTGTACCGCCGATAATGAAAATCGGCCGTTTCGCCTCGCCCAGCATTTTTGCGAAGGCCGTCATCTGCGAAGGGCCGGGATGCGCCTCCACCGGCATATAGGGCTTTGCCTCGGGCGCTTCGACCTCCTCCACCAGCATGTCTTCGGGCAGCGTCAGAACCACCGGGCCGGGGCGGCCGGAGGTGGCAACGGCGAAGGCACGGGTGACGAATTCGGGGATGCGGCGGGCATCGTCGATCTCGCCCACCCATTTGGCGAATTCGGTGAAGGCGCGGCGGTATTCGACTTCCTGAAACGCCTCGCGCTCGCGGGCTTCGCGCTGTACCTGGCCGATGAAGAGGATCATCGGAATGGAATCCTGTCTCGCAATGTGCAGGCCGGCCGATGCGTTGGTGGCGCCCGGTCCGCGCGTCACCATGCAGATGCCTGGTTCGCCCGTCAGGCGGCCCCAGGTGTCAGCCATCATGGCGGCGCCGCCTTCCTGGCGGCAGACGACGGTTTCGATGCCGCTTTCATAAAGTGCATCCAGCACCGCCAGGTAGCTTTCGCCCGGAACGCAGGAAACGCGCGAGACGCCATTGGCCTTCAGCGCTTCGACGATCAGTTGGCCACCAGTTCTTTTCATTCCTGCCTTCATGGCGTCGCGGTCCTTTCGATAGTTTCCAGTTCGGCCAGCACCTGCGCCTGATGTTCGCCGAGCTTCGGGCTCGGGCGCTCATAACGCAGCGGCGTCTGTGACATGATAATCGGTGTCCGCACACCGGGGATGACGGTGCCGTCTTCCGCCTCCAGATCGACGCGCAGGCCACGTGCCTGAACCTGCGGATCGGCGAACATTTCCTCGATGGAGTTGATCGGCCCGGCCGGCACGGCGTTCGTTTCGCAAGCAGTCAGAAGATCGCGCTTGTTCCATTTCAGCGTTTCGGTGGAAATGATCTGCCGCACTTCGACCTTATGCGCCACGCGGGCCTTGTTTGTCGCATAACGTTCGTCATCGGCAATCGCGCCAATGCCGAGAATGTTGCAGAGGCGGCGGAACTGGCCGTCATTGCCGACCGCGAGGATCAGGAAACCATCGGCCGTCGGCACTACCTCATAGGGGGAAATATTCGGGTGGGCGTTACCGAGCCGGATGGGCGGGCGGCCGGAGATCAGGTAATTCATGTTCTGGTTGGCGAGCACGGCCGATTGCACATCGAGAAGCGCCATGTCGATGTGCTGCCCCTCGCCTGATCGCATGGCGTGGATGAGGGCGGCCTGAATGGCTGACACGGAATAGATGCCGGTGAAGATATCGGCGACCGCCACGCCGGCCTTCATCGGCTGGCCGTCCGGTTCGCCCGTAATCGACATGAAACCGGACATGCCCTGCACGATATAGTCGTATCCGGCAAAATCGGCATAAGGTCCGGTCTGGCCGAAGCCGGTGATGGAGCAATAGATCAGCTTCGGATTGAGCACCCTCAGGCTCTCGTAATCGAGGCCATATTTGGCAAGCCCGTCGCGCTTGAAGTTTTCGATAACGACATCGGCAGTGCGGACCAGCCGGCGCACCAGCGCACAGCCTTCGGGCGTTTTCAGATCGGCGACGATGGAGCGTTTGCCACGATTGGTGGCGTGGTAATAGGCGGCAGACAGGTTTTCGCCATCGGCGCTTTCGACGAAGGGTGGCCCCCATGCCCGGGTATCGTCGCCACCTTCGGGGTTTTCGACCTTGATGACGTCAGCGCCCATATCGGCCAGCATCTGCCCCGCCCAGGGACCAGCCAGAACACGCGCCAGCTCAATGACGCGGATGCCTGAGAGCGGCGGTTTCCTGTTCGGCATGTCGGTCATCTGTCCCCCGGGATTTTCTGCTTGCCGGTTTATAGACCGCTGCTTGCCGCGCCGCATGTGATTTTATCTCATGGACTTATTCCGTTTCGGCAAAGACGCCCTCAGTCTTTGACGACCCGGCGCACCAGGCGGCGAAATCCGCCGCTACGGCCTGCCAGCCGATCTCGTTCAGCGTCTCGTGCCGCATTCCCTTGTAGATCGTGTGTTCGACATGACTGAAGCCCGCGTGGCGAAAACGTTCGGCCAGCCACACGATCTCCCTGCCATCATTGGTGGCTGCATCCTGATCGCCGCTGACGAGGAGAAGCGGCAAGGTCTTTGGTAGGCGCTCGATGAGTTTTGGCGCGCGATAGGACAGGTCGAAAACATCCTGCCAGAGCGAAACGCTGGCCTCGAACTGGCAGAGCGGGTCTTCCACATAGGCATCCACGGCCGCCTTGTCGTGGCTCAGCCAGTCGGCATGGGTGCGTTTTTCCGGCATTTTTGCATTCCAGGCGCGGAAGGTCGCCTTCGGCAGGATGGCGCTCGGCACGTCCGATCCCTTCAGCATCTTTTCAAGCCGGAGCACGACCTGTGCGATGCGGCCCATGACGCCGGGATTGAGATTGGAATTCCAGATCGACAGACCATCGAAGGCATCCGGGTGGTTGACGGCGGCGTTGAGTGCCACGAGGCCGCCCATGGAGTGGCCGAACAGAATGACCGGCAGGCCGGGATGTCTTTCACCGACCATGACGCGTATCGCCATGACATCGGAAACGACCTTTTCCGCGCCGTCCTTCCAGGCGAAGCGGCCGAGAGGCGCATCCGCCGCTTTGGTGCGGCCGTGGCCGCGATGATCATGGGCATAGACCTCGAAACCCTGTTTCGCCATGACATCGGCAAAACGGCGGTAGCGGCCGGCGTGCTCGACAAGGCCGTGGCAGATCATCAGCACGCCACGGGCGGGGGATAGAGCGGAAGGTTGATGACGGAAGGCGATCGATGCGCCGGAAGGGGCTTCCAGCCTCTGGATCTGGCTGAACGCGAAGTTATCGGTCGGCTCATTCATCATCGCACCCATCGCCTCATCACGCAGCCTGTCATAATCATGGGGTCATAATCGTGCCAGAGGTTGCCCCAAGGTCCTATTTACCCTACATAGCGGCAAATTTCCCGATACGTACTCTTAAAAATCCGATGTGGAGCATTCGCTACAATGGCACGTCAATTCATCTATCACATGGCTGGGCTGAACAAGTCCTATGGCGCGAAGAAGGTTCTGGAGAACGTCCATCTCTCCTTCTACCCCGATGCCAAGATCGGTATCCTCGGCCCGAACGGCGCCGGTAAGTCGACCGTTCTCAAAATCATGGCTGGCCTCGACAAGGAATATACCGGTGAAGCCTGGCTCGCCGAGGGTGCGACGCTCGGTTATCTCGAGCAGGAGCCGAAGCTCGACGAGAACAAGACCGTGATGGAAAACGTCATGGAAGGCGTGGCGAGCAAGACGGCGATCGTCGACCGCTACAACGAATTGATGATGAACTATTCCGACGAAACGGCGGATGAGGGCGCAAAGCTCCAGGACATGATCGACAGCCAGAACCTGTGGGATCTGGAAAATCAGGTCGAAATGGCCATGGATGCGCTGCGTTGCCCGCCCGGCGACTCTGCCGTAACCGGCCTTTCGGGTGGTGAGCGCCGCCGTGTGGCGCTTTGCAAGCTCTTGCTTTCGCAGCCTGACCTGCTGCTGCTTGACGAACCGACCAACCATCTGGACGCCGAAACCATCGCCTGGCTCGAAAAGCACCTGCGCGACTATCCCGGCGCCGTGATGATGATCACCCACGACCGCTACTTCCTCGACAACGTCACCGGCTGGATTCTCGAACTCGACCGTGGCCGCGGCATTCCCTACGAAGGCAACTACTCCGCCTATCTGCAGGCAAAAGCCAAGCGCATGCAGCAGGAAGCCCGTGAAGACGCCTCGCGCCAGAAGGCGATCAGCCGCGAGCAGGAATGGATCGCTTCCAGCCCCAAGGCTCGCCAGACGAAGTCCAAGGCGCGTATCCGCGCTTATGACGAGCTGGTGGAAGCCGCTGAAAACCGTCGTCCCGGCGACGCGCAGATCGTCATTCCGGTCGCCGAGCGTCTGGGCCGTGTCGTTATCGAAGCGGAAAACCTCACCAAGTCCTATGGCGATCGGGTTCTCATCGAAAACCTGACCTTCAAGCTGCCTCCGGGCGGCATTGTCGGTGTCATCGGCCCGAACGGTGCAGGTAAGACCACACTGTTTCGCATGATCACCGGTCAGGAACAGCCAGATAGCGGTTCGGTGACCGTTGGCGAGACCGTGCACCTCGGATACGTCGACCAGAGCCGCGATACGCTGGCCGGTGACAAAACCGTCTGGGAGGAAATCTCCGGCGGCAACGACATCATCAAGCTCGGCAAGTTCGAAGTGAACTCGCGCGCCTATTGCGGCGCCTTCAACTTCAAGGGCGGCGATCAGCAGCAGAAGGTCGGCAATCTCTCGGGTGGTCAGCGCAACCGCGTGCACCTTGCCAAGATGCTGAAGGCCGGCGGCAACGTGCTACTGCTCGACGAACCGACCAACGACCTTGACACCGAAACGCTGGCAGCCCTTGAAGAAGCGCTGGAAGCCTTCGCGGGTTGCGCCGTTATCATCAGCCACGACCGCATGTTCCTTGACCGTCTGGCCACCCACATCCTCGCTTTCGAGGGTGACAGCCATGTGGAATGGTTCGAAGGCAACTTCGAAGATTACGAAAAGGACAAGGTCCGCCGTCTCGGCCCGGAAAGCATCAAGCCCGGCCGGGTGAGTTACAAGCGCCTGACGCGCTGATCCTCTTGTCGAATCTCTTCGGAAAGGCCCGCCGCAAAGCGGGCCTTTTCTCGTGCAATAATTCGACTTGAAGACGGCGCATGACACTTTGCGCTTGCATCGAACGCGACATCGACATAAAGATATCTTTATATCTTGATTAGTTTGCGAGGCGCAGCAAATTGGCGTTCGGTTTGGACAAATTGGTGGATCTTCTGAAGGCGGCGGGCGAGCCGACGCGCTTCCGTTTGCTGGCGCTTCTGTCCGCCGGGGATCTGACCGTCACTGACCTTACCGAAATTCTCGGCCAGTCGCAGCCGCGCATCTCCCGTCACCTCAAGCTTTTGACGGAAGAGGGGCTGATAGAGCGTTATCAGGAAGGCGCCTGGGCCTATTTCCGGCTTCGGCAGGATGGCGAGCCCGCCGTTGTCGTCAGGCAACTGCTTGGCGCCGCATCGCCGTCTGACGCCGTTCTCCAGCGTGACAGCGAACGTCTTGCCACCGTCAAGCGGGTGCGGGCGGAGCGGGCGCAGGATTATTTCAGCCGCAATGCATCCGCCTGGGACGAGCTGCGCCGCCTGCATGTCAGCGACGAGGCCGTGGAAGGCGCGCTGTTGAAGCTGGTGGGCACAACGCCGATCGATTCGCTTCTTGATCTCGGCACCGGCACCGGCCGCATCCTCCAGCTTCTGAGCGGCATCTACCGCCGTGCGATCGGCGTGGACGCCAGCCGCGACATGCTCTCGGTCGCACGCGCCAATCTCGACAAGGCGGGTGTGGGAAATGCATCCGTGCGCCATGGCGATATTCTCAACCTGCCGCTCGAAGGGCAGGATTTCGATCTGATCGTCATCCATCAGGTCCTGCATTTTCTCGACCAGCCGGAAATTGCGCTCTCCGAAGCCGCGCGCATGCTGCGTCCGGGCGGGCGGTTGATCGTCATCGATCTTGCGCCGCATTCCTTCGAATATCTGCGTGATGAACATGCGCATGTGCGGCTCGGCTTCTCGCATCCGCTGATGGAAGAATGGATGAAAAAGGCCGGGCTTTCGCTGGAGCGCGCTGTCGATCTTCATTCTGAAAAAGCGTCCGACGAGGCTCTGGACGTGACGATATGGGTTGCCCGCGACCAGCGGCTGCTGATGGCAGACGATGTGGTGCAAGAGGCGGTTTTACTTCGCTCCGGGAGGGCATGATATGTTGAGGTCTGAAACCGCACGCCGTGATGGCGATATCCGGTTGTCTTTCGAATTTTTCCCGCCCAAGAATGCCGAGATGGACGCCCAGCTCTGGGAAACGGTTGCCGAGCTGAAGAAGTGGGATCCGGATTTTGTGTCCGTCACCTATGGCGCTGGTGGTTCCACCAAGGCGCCGACGCTGGATGCCGTGCGCCGGATGATCGGTGACAGCCATCTGCCGACCGCTGCGCATCTGACCTGCGTCGACGCCAGCCGTGATGATGTGCATCAGGTCATCGAAGAGTTTCGCAACGCCGGCGTTCGCCATTTCGTGGCGCTGCGTGGCGATCCCTCCACTGGCATTGGCACGGCTTACCAGCCGCATCCGGAAGGTTACGAGAACGCCGCAGCGCTGGTGAAGGGGCTGCGCGAGATCGGCGATTTCGAGATTTCCGTTTCCGCCTATCCGGAAAAACATCCTGAAAGCGCAAGCGAGACGGTCGATATCGACATGCTGAAGCGCAAGGCCGACAATGGTGCGACCCGGGCGCTGACCCAGTTCTTCTTCGATAATGACGTCTTTGAACGCTACATGGAGCGTGTGACTGCGGCAGGCATCACCATTCCGGTGGTTCCGGGCATCATGCCGATCCAGAACCTGACCCAGCTCAAGCGTTTCGCCGGCCGCTGCGGCACCAGCGTTCCCAGATTTCTGGATGAGCGTTTCGAAGGCTATGACGAGGATCTGGAAGGGCGTGCCCGCGTGGCCGCTGAAGTTGCGGCCGAGCAGATCGCCGATCTGCAACGGCGTGGCTTTAACGAGTTCCACCTCTACACCATGAACCGCGCTCCGCTGGTCGACGCGGTGCTGGAAAATCTCGGGCTGCAGCGCCTGCGCCGCAGCGCCGCCTGACGCCGGAAAGCCGATTACCGACATGAAAAAAGCGCAGGTCCCTCGGGGCCTGCGCTTTTTAAATTCGTGTCATCTACGGTTCTTAACTGCGTTTGGTCTTCACGTCGCGTCAGATGAAAAGCATCATCGCTACGAACAAAAACGCCAAACCGACTGCCAAGGCATTGAGAGATTTTGTAAGTCCCATGGGTGCCTCCTGTTGTTGACAGGTTCGATAATATGACCGTTTTGTGGCACTTGAAAAGCGGTTTCTGTGATGCGGTGCAGCACGGCTTGGCGCCTATTAAAAAAGTGACTTCTGTAATATATTGAAAATAAATGATTATTTATCTATCACGCAGTGCTTCATATCTTTAAAAAAGTAAATGACCGGGGTGTTATCCCCAGTCACCCGGTCGAGATTAACAGTTTGCGCCTTGATTCCGGCCGATAGATTAAAGGCCCGGTAGTGCGATTAACCCAGGTTAAAGCGCCTGGAGAAGTGCCTGGGTCGGCCATCCGTCTGCGGGCATTCCGAGGCGCTGCTGTTCCTTCTGGATAGCGACGCGGGTGCCGGAACCGAGAATTCCATCCACCTTGCCGACATCGTGGCCACGCGCTTCAAGCTTGGTCTGCAACTCTTTCATCGTGGCATCATCGAAGCCCGGATCGGGATTGCCCTTGTTATAGACCGGCGCGCCCATCAGGCGGTTGGCGAAATAGGCGGCCGAGGTCGTGTAGATAAACGACTGGTTCCATTCCAGATAGATATTGAAGTTGGGATAGGTAATGAAGGTCGGTCCCTTGCGGCCCTGCGGCATGATAAGGGCCGCGGGTAGGGAGGCAAAATTTTTATTGCCGTCGCGTGGGGTCACGCCAAGCGCAAACCAGTCGCCGGCGGTCAGGGACCCGCCAAGGCCGGATTTTTCCCAGGGCAGGTTTTCCGGTACGGAAACTTCCTGCATCCAGGGTTCGCCCTTCTTGAAGCCGAGGTGCTGGATAAATTTCGCGGCTGTCAGGATCGCATCCGGGGCGCTGTCCTTGACGTTGATATGACCGTTGCCATCACCATCGACACCAAAGGCGATGATGTCCTTGGGCAGCATCTGCACCTGGCCGATTTCGCCGGCCCATGCGCCCGTATTGGTGGCTGGGTCGAGATCGCCGTGCTGGACCATTTCGATCAGCGCCAGCAGCTGCGGGCGGAAAAGTTCCGGGCGGCGGCAATCATGCGACAGGGTCACCAGTGCGTTGCGGGTGTTGAAATCGCCCTGAACGGCGCCGAAATCGGTTTCCATGGCCCAGAAGGCGGCGATGACGCCGGCCGGTACACCGAACTCATTTTCGGCGCGGGCGAAGGTGGAGGAGAGTTCCTGCAGCTTCTTGCGGCCGATATCGAGACGCGCCTGGCTGACGGTGCGCTGGGAGAATTCCAGGAAGGTCTGGCGGAAGACGCCCTGGGCGCGGTCACGCGAAAGCACTTTCGGGTCAATCTGAGCGCCGGCCAGCGCCTTTTCGATGGCAGCGGCTGGAACGCCCTTGGCAACGGCCTCGGCCTTCACGCCCTCGAGAAATGCGCCGAGATCACCACCACAGGCAACCTGCTTTGGATCGTCAGGCGAAGCCACAGGCGGCGTGGCAAGGGCGGAGCCGGCGGAGAGAAGCGACAAAGCGGCGGCAAAAACGATGCTGCGCGACCGGAAGGTGGGCATGGGGAATTTCCTCGATAGGTTGTTGGCCCGCTTTACCCATATGTTTGCGACAAAAAAACGGACCGGACGATCTGGCGTTGCAGAACAACGCCGATTTTTCGAAAGTGTTGCTTCTTGGCCGCCTTATTTGGCGGAAGCAATCCATTTTCGCCAGTTTTTCTCACTTCCGGCAAATACATTGATGTCGGTGGGGCCGTTCACGCCGGGTACGACGCCGGTTGCGGTATATTGCCAAAAGGCCCATTTCCGGTCTTCGTAAATCTTGGCCGGATGGGCGGCGACGGAACGCACCCAGAAATGGTAGTCCTTGAACTGGCCGACGAGATTGTCACGGTGGAAATCGACCGAGGTATAGATGATCGGGCGCTTCCCATAATGGGCCTCGAGGCGGTCGAGGAAGCGCTGCATTTCGGCGCGCACGATACCCGGGGCAGGGCGGGTCTTGCAGGTGGGGGAGGAAGGATTCCACTCCACGTCGAGAACCGGCGGCAGGGTGACGGCTTCTTTCGGCACGTTGCTGATGAACCAGTCGGCTTGAGCGTCCGCCGTCGAACAGAAATAATAGAAGTGGTAAGGCGCATGCAGAATATTCGCCGAGGCCGCGCTGCGCCAATGGTCACCGAATTTCGGATCGATACGGTCCGACCCTTCCGTTGCCTTGATGAAAACGAAGGAGACGCCGGATTTGCGCACGGTTTGCCAGTCGACATCGCCATTCCATTTGGACACGTCGATGCCGTGTACCTCATGGCGGTGCGGGTTGTTGACGCCGAAATCCTGCGGGTCGGTATCGGAGAATTTCGGCCTGGAAACGGATGCGGTTTCCAGCAGGTCGTAACTGGTGGACGTGCAGCCGCTGACCAACAGCAAAGCCGACAATAGTGCCGAAAAACGCAGCCGCATTGGAACCCTGATGATTATTGTTGCCCATCCCGCGGCCGCAAAACGGCGCGCCGTATCTCCCGATTTACGCATAACATGGTAAACAAACTGATATGGCAAGGGGGAGCGCGTTTTTTGCACCTCGCAAGTTGCTGGATTCCAAGCGATTTGCGGTTTTAGTGCGGAGATTGGGCCCGACAGAAGCCTTGAGGACGATGCCGCATGGGGTCGGTCGGGTTTCTTAATCCGCCGGGAATCAGGCGTCAGCCAATAAGCGGTGGATCTTCGGCTGCGGGGCTTCGGCAACCGGAAGCGTGATGACAGCCCGCCATGCGTATCCCCTCGCGATTTCCTCGAAGACGAGATTCCCGTCGAAACGGCCGGCCATATTGGCGAGAACGTAACGGAGATTTGCGCGGGGCGTAACGTGAAAGCGGGTGAGCCAGGCTTGAAGAAGCGTGCGGAACCACTTCGGCAACTGTTCCTGCTGGCCGAAATCGACGATATGCAGCGAACCGCCGGGTTTCAGCGCCGCGAGCGCCTGTTCGATCGCTTTTTCCCAGTCCGGTATCATCGACAGCGCATAAGGGATCATGACGCGGTCGAAGCCATCGGGCTGGCCGAATTCCGAAGACCGGAAAGCGGTGGCATCGGCGACACGCAGAATGGGTCGCTCCGCTTTGCCGGCAAAATTCTCGGAGGCGGTCAGCAGCATTTCGGCTGATATATCGAGGCCGAAGAGTTTGGCGTCGGGAAACCGGCGGCTGGCCAGCAGCAGGTTGCGGCCGGTGCCGCAGCCGATTTCCAGCAGCGTGCCGCCCTTTGGCACGTCGAGGCCGGAAATGGTCCGGTCACGGCCCAGAAGATAATATTTGCGGGTGATATCGTAGATATGGCGCTGGTGGCGATACATGCGGTCCATCAAGCCCGCATGCGCGCTGTCTGCAAGGCCGACATTCTCGCCGATGGTTTTCATGCCATAGCCCTCTGGTAGATATGGAAGCCGCCATAAATGGCCGAGCGGTCCATGGCGTTGAGTTCGTTGGAGCGCTCTTCGAGATAGACCCACTGGTTGCGGATGTCGGGCGAAAGCCGGCCCTCGATAACGCTCTTTTCGGCCGCGGTGCGGAAGATGACGCGTGCCCCGGATGCGGCAGTGCGGCTGATCTGCGACCATAACTCGTTGAGCTGCACATCCGTCATCCAGTCCTGCGCATCGAGCAGGATATAGCGGTCGACGCCATTTGCCGGCTTGCGGGAAAGCAGCTCGGTATAGGTGGCGTGATGCACCGCGACGCGCGCGGTGTTGTTGCGGATCTTTTCGTAATATTCCGGCTTGAGATAAGCGGGCAGGGCACCCTCATGCGGCTCGGGATAACGGCGCGCAAAGGCCTGCCAGGCGAAATAATTGTCGCTGAGCGGGAAGTTGCAGGCAAGCTTTTCCAGCCGCTCCTTGAGGACGGAGGCAACCGTGCCGTCGCTGGAAAGGCTTGCCAGCTCGTCATACTGGCGCGGCGGAATGCCAAGGCCGAAAAGCGAGCTCTTGCGCTTCGTCAGCCAGCGCACCACCGGCTTGTCGAAAAGCGGCGCGACCTTGCTGTCAAAAAACTGGCGCTGTTCGTCCAGCGTCCGGGTCTTGGCCATTTCGGTGAGTTTCACGCCGTGCAGGCGGGCCATGATGTGGCCGGCGCCGATGAAACGGCCGAGCAGGCCGGTCCGGTAGATGTTCCTGTCGAACACCGAAATGCGACGGCGGCCGGAAAGGGTGCGCTTCGACCAGTATGCCTTGGTCGTGGCATCCAGATGCTCGGCGATGAAACGGTCATAACCGACGCTGTTGCTGCGGGTGCCGGCGCGGCCGAAGTGGCGCACCACATCCTGATGGGCGGGCAGATGGCGGAAGGCAGCGAGCTTCAGCTTGTTCAGCGCGATGTGGTGCGGGTTGAGGTCCACCACATCGATGCTGGCCGGGTTGCGCGAGAGATAGGCCAGCATGTTGCAGCCGCCGGAGCCGATGGTGACGATGCGGTGGCCTTCGCCAAGCTCCATCGCTTCCATGTCGATCTCGGGGTCTTCCCAGATCTGCGGATAGACGAGGCCGGAAAAGAGGACGCCGAAAAACCGTTCGGACAGGCCGCTTTTGGAGAGTGCCTTGTGCTGGAGCAATGCGGACTTCAGTTTCGTGTTTTTGCTGAAGCCGGTCTTGGGTGCCGCACTCGTCATATGTTCACCTCTCAGTCGATTGAGAGGCGTCTACAGCCGCCACGCTACAGTTTGATGACAGGGGTTGCTGGCAGAGAGAGCGAAAAGAAAAGACCATTGGAAAACCAGCCCGCACCAGCCCGAGCCGGGCACCAGAGAACGGCGGCGCCGCTGGAAGGCGAGGTGGTCACTGACCACTCAGTCGTCATCCCCGGGGCTATTCCCGAGGTTCTGCAACTGATCGATTTTTTACGGCATGTTTAGATCCCTGGGACGAGCCCAAGAATGACGACAGAAGGGAGCCGCAGCATTTTCAAAAAAGCCGCTCAGCTGCGCGGCGTCTCCAGCACAGGCAGAGGCCGTCAGTTCCGCAGAACGTGCAGCATGCCCTTGCGCTTGGCATCGTAATAATAACCGCGCGCATAAAGGCGGACGGCATTGTCACGGTCGTTACCCGCCACAACCCATGCGCCGCGCAAATATTTGACGGCGTATTTGAGATTGGTTTCGGCATCGAACAGGCCGGAGGCGGGGCCATCGAAGCCCAGGGAGCGGGCCGTGGCATGCCGGATTTGCATCAGGCCGAAATTGCCGCGGCTATAGGCGCCGGGATTGTAGCGGCTTTCGCGCTGCACCACGCGGTGAACCAGATCTTCCGGCACATCATACATGGTGGCGTATTTGGTAATCAGGCCACTCAGCTTTTCGCGTCCCGCCGGTGCGGTTCTGAGCGGTGCCGTCATTGATTCGTTCTGGCGAATTGCGGCGAGCGCGGCATTGGTCGGGCCGGCGGCATAAGCGAGAACCGTGCTGTCCGGTTTCGGCAGCGGGATGACTTTCCGTTCCGCCGTCAACTCGGTGCCGATGGACGGCGAACCGGGTGGTGGCGGCGCGGCCGGGAAGCTGCCCTTGACGGCAGCCACCTGCGGCAGATCGACGGCGGCATTGTGCATGGCCGGTTTTGCCGCCGCATTTGCCGTTTCGATGGCTGCTGCCGCCGGCGTGGTGTGTGTCGGTACAAGTGCCGCGGCCGTGGTCGGCGCGGCTGTCGTTGCTGCGGCTCCAGCCACTTCGGTCGGCTGCTGCATCTGCGTGGCGATGGCTGCGGCGGCTGCAATTTCGGAGGCAGGCGGCAGCGCCACGCGTCCGCCCTTGACGGCGACGGCGGTGGGAAGTGCTGCTGCTTGAGAAGAGGCTGCGGCGTCGGCGGTCTGAACTGCCGGTGCTGCCGGGGTGGCGCCCGCTACGGCTTCAGCCGTCGCTGGTTGCGTCGATGTCTGGGCCGAAGAGGTAGAGGTAACTGTTGCAATTTTCGGGCCGTTCGGCCCTTCCTTCGCGGCATATTCGACGCTGGTGCATGCGCTTAGTGCCAGTGCCAGACCCACCGTGGAAGACAGAAGAAGTGCACTTCTTCCGCGGAATTTGCCCGAATTTCGCATGTTGCCGCCTTCGTTATGCCTGTCTCTCGATACCCCCGCGTCAAGCGAAGCAGGCAGTGTCCCGTCGCGCCTTCATTAACCTATTGTAAGGAAAGCGGCAAGCGGGGACGTGGCGCCCCGGCTTTCAGGTGGATTTTCAGGCCGCGATGCGCCTGTATCCGGCGCTGACGGCGCGGCCGGAAATGAAGTGGGTGCGGTATTTCGGCCGGATTTTTTTATCGCCTGACATGCGGCGCACCAGCGCGAGTGTCTGGCCGGCGAGCATCGCCTGCGCTGCCAGAATCACACATGTCAGAATGAGGATAGCGGCCTGTGCCATGGCGAGCGTTTCAACGGCATTGCCCGTGGTGGAAACGAATTGCGGCAACATCGCAAGGAAAAAAGAGAAATAGCGCGGGCGCAGGGCGGCAACGGCGTAACAATCTCGGAAAATGCCGCTCCAGGATTTGCCCGGCAGATTGTCATTGTCGGCATTGGCCGCCTGGGCTGCGGGCGTTGCGAAGGTCCATAACACGAACAGCATCAGCCAGCCGATGCCTGCCCATTGCACGATTTCCAAGAAAGATTGCGGCAGATAGACGAGACCGGCCACCGGAATGGCGGAAATCGTCATGGCCGTGACGACGCCAAGCGCGCCGCCGCCGACGGAGGGGAAGATCGTCTTCCTGCCGCGAATGGCCGCATAAGAGGCGACAGAGAATACAAGGGGAGAGGGGAGTGCGAACACAACGGCACATGCTGCACAGAAAATCAGCCACGCCTGTCCAGACATTCTCTTCCTCCTTGCCCTCCCTGTCACCGCGTTATTTTAGCCTATCGTAAAATCAGGCCGCTGTGAACGGCTGACCGACGTGTTCCATCACTTCGGTAAACCATTTTGCAGAGAGGTCGAAATGCTTTCCGCCCTTGATACGCGGAAACTCGATGGTCCGCAATTTGCCATTCTGGTCTTCGTCATGACCGGTGACCCCGGAGACCTTATTGAGCGCGCTTTCGACCGCCAGATCGACCATGCCCTGGATGAGGCGAAGATCGTCGCCATTGGCGGGCGCGGAGCGGGCGAAATAGCCCGACTTCTGCACCATGGAGCGCTCGGCGCCGATGAGGCCGGCGAACTGCTTCTGGAACCAGCCGCCAACATTGATGGTGTCGATCTTCACATGGCCGAAGGCATCGCGCTTGACGGCTTCGCCAGCAGCTTCCCGCTCGGCGACGATGGCGTCGAGGCCCGCACCTTCGGAAACGAACAGCGTGACATAGCCATGTTTGTCCATGACCTCTTTGAGGCGCTCGGCTTCCGCCTCGATGTCGAAGGCCATTTCCGGCAGGTAGATGCCGTCGATGTTCTTCATCTGCGTGTTCATCATCAGGCCTTCGACATAGTCGTTGCCGCGGGTTTTCTGGATATAGGCGCGGGCGGTGGCGGCGGTCAGCCAGCCGCAATGGCGGCCCATGACTTCGTGGATGACGAAGGTTTTCGGTGCCGCGCTCTGCTCGTTGCTGACATTGTCGAAGAAGGCAGCACCGACTTCCGCGGCCGTCCAGGCGCCGAGCGACTGCTTGATCGGCACGACGTCATTATCCACCGTCTTCGGCAGGCCGACGACGGTGAGGTCATATCCGTTGGCGCCGAGATAGGCGGCAAGGTCCGCGGCGGTGGTGTTGGTGTCGTCGCCACCGATAGTATGGAGAATGGTGATGCCGTCAGCCGCCAGCCGTTCAGCGGCGACGCGCAACGGATTGTCGCCTTCCTTGACGAGGCCGCGCTTGGCGCAATCGGCGGCATTGGTCAGCTTGACGCGGCTGTTGCCGATCGGCGAGCCGCCGTAACGATGCAGTAGATGCGCCTTTTCGCGCATATCCTTGGTGATCTCGATACGCTCGCCCAGAAGCACGCCCTGATAACCGGAGCGGTAAGCGATGATGTCGATTTCAGGCGCGATGTCGCTATAGCGCTCGATCAGGCCACCCACGGCCGAAGAGAGACAGGGCGCGAGGCCACCCGCGGTCAGCATTGCGACTTTCTGTTTCGCCATCATGGCTCTCCTTTTTGCGTATACCCAAAGACATGTCTGGCAAATGGATGCGACAGCCGCGTGTAGGTGTAAAGTGAATTTATGACGAAAAATGCTGATTTCTTGCGGTTTTTCAGCGGCTTGACGAAAGCAGTCGAATATAATCGTTTCAATCCGCATCGGCGTGGCCGTATTGATACCTCCGCCCGCCGCGCCTGTGGAAAACCAAGGTTGCTCCTTTCGCCGCACTCTTGTTCCTGAAGCAAAACTGTCGCAAAGATGAATAAAAGTTAATGCCGACGGGCCGTCCCGCATATTGCATTCGCGGGAATATCCCTTCATGCTTGCCAGCATGATGTTCGATTTCGCCTGTTTGCAAATTTCATCCCTGTGGGAACGGCTGCTCGGCGCAATCGGCGACGCGGCAGGCAATGCGCTTGGGCGCGTTGTCGAAGCCATCCGCACCCTGTTCGAGGGCGACCCGGAAACCCGCCGCAAGGTATCCTTTTCCGTTGCCATCATTGCACTTTCCGCCAAGATGGCGAAGGCTGACGGCGTGGTCAACGATGCCGAGGTTCGTGCCTTCCGGCAGATTTTCGATTTCCCGGACGAAGAAGCCAAGAACGTCGCCCGTCTTTATAACCTCGCGCGTCAGGACGTCGCCGGTTACGAGGCCTATGCGGAGCGGCTCGCGGGTCTGTGCGGTTCGGGTCATGCCAATTGCGAGATGCTGGAAAGCGTCATCGACGGCCTGTTCCACATTGCCAAGGCCGATGGCCTGATCCACGAGCGGGAACTGGCCTTCCTCGGCCGTATTGCGGAAATCTTCCGTATCACCGAAGATCATTTCGAAACGATCATGGCGCGGCATGTGCACATGGACGGTCGCGATCCTTACCGTGTCCTCGGTGTTTCACCTTCGGACGACTTCCTGGATATTCGCAAGCGTTACCGTTCGCTGGTCGCCGAGCACCATCCGGACAAGCTCATTGCGCGCGGCGTGCCGATGGAATTGCATGCTGCTGCAAATGAGCGTATGGCGGCTCTCAACGCCGCCTATGCGGCCATCGAGAAAGAACGCCGCGTCGCATGAAAGAATGTCTGCCGGATTTTGCCCCGGATTTCGGGGGCGCAGCCGTTGCGCCTTCGCCTAACCATGGCGAAAGACTTGGCGTGGCCGGCCCCGATATCATTCTTCTCCACTATACCGGCATGACGACTGCGGATGGTGCCCTTTCGTGGCTCCGCAATCCGGAAAGCCAGGTTTCCAGCCACTATTTCGTCTTCGAGGATGGGCGTGTCATCCAGCTCGTGCCGGAAAGCCGCCGTGCCTGGCATGCGGGAAAAAGCTCCTGGGCAGGGGATGAGGACATCAATTCCCGCTCCATCGGCATAGAAATCGCCAATCAGGGTCACCCCGGCGGACTGCCGGAGTTTCCCGAGGCGCAGGTGGCAGCCGTCATCGAATTGTGTCGCGATTGCGGCCGGCGCTGGTCTATCGCCCCGGAAAGGGTGCTTGCCCATTCGGATGTCGCGCCGATCCGCAAGGTCGATCCGGGCGAAAAATTCCCGTGGGACATCCTGTCGCAGCACGGCGTCGGCCACTGGGTGGAGCCCGCGCCGATCCGCGGCGGACGCTTTTTCCAGCGCGGCGACCATGGACAGCCGGTCGAAGCACTGCAATCGATGCTGTCCATCTATGGATATGGCGCTGAAATTACAGGCGCTTATTGCGAAAAAACGGAAGGGGCCGTGGCTGCCTTCCAGCGACATTTCCGCCCCGCTCTCGTGGATGGCATCGCGGATTTTTCCACCATCGACACGCTGCACCGGCTGATCTCCAGCCTGCCGAGATTTTCGGCCGCCTGAGCGCGGATTCTGGAAAAGCATTCCCGTTTTTCCAGCGCCTCCAAGTCGCTTTTTTGTTGTGCCACAGTTAATCCGCATTGAGGAAGTCTAAGAACGGCACTGTATGCGGTGACGTTCTTCAGGGGAGCCTGCCGTCAATATCAATGAAGGAGACCGGACAGCGGAGCGTCGTGATCGACTTTCCGGGCCCAAGCTGTTTGTGCCATTTCACTGTTTCTGTCATCCGATCTGGAGACTTTTTCTACATATGAACAGGTTTGTTGTTGCTGTCGTGGCGGGCGTTGTTGCGCTCGCTTCGCAGGCGGGGATTTCTTTTGCCAAAGATGAGGACGTCAAGACCAAGACCGTGACGCTGGAGACCTTCGTGCGCAAGCCCGGTTATCCCATTCCCGAAAAAAGCCTGCCTGCCTCTCTCAAGAACGGCTATTCCGATCTGATCGTCAAATATGCCAAGCGTTACGGCGTTCCCACTAACCTGGCGCATGCCGTGGTTTCGGTGGAAAGCAAGTTCAACCCCAAGGCCCGTGGCAGCGCCGGCGAGGTCGGGCTAATGCAGATCAAGCCGGCAACGGCGCGGATGATGGGTTTTCGCGGCGCGACCAAAGCGCTCTACGATCCCGAGACGAATATTCGCTGGGGCATGCAATATCTGGCGACGGCGCATCAGCTTGGCGGCGGCGAAGTGTGCAGCACCATCCTGCGTTACAATGCCGGCCACGGTGCCACCCGCATGAACCCGGTCTCCAAGCGTTATTGCGGCAAGGTGCAGGCATTGCTGGCGAGCTGAGGCCGGCATCGATCATCTGCGAAATTGCGAAAAACGATTCCGGTTCGGGTCGGCATGCTGTAGTCAGAAACAAATCTGATACGGAGCATGACATGCCGGATTTCAAATATATCGTGGTCGGGGCCGGGATGATGGGAGCGGCCGCGGCGCGGCATCTTTCGGTGCAAACGGATGGCGTGGCGCTGATCGGGCCGGCCGAACCGGCTGATCGCAAGACACATCAGGGTGTATTTTCAAGTCATTACGACGTAGCGCGTATCACCCGCGGTTTTGACGGCGATCCGGTCTGGGCCGAACTCGCGTTGCGTTCGATCCGGCGTTACGCCGAGATAGAGGCGAAAAGCGGCATCCGGTTCTTCACCGAAGCGGGCTGCCTGTTCACGGGCAACGGCAAGGGGCTTGCGGGAGACTATGTATCGCGGGCGCTTTCCTCGGCAGATCGTCTCGGTCTTGGCGTGGAAACGCTTGGTGCTGAAGCGCTGGCAGGACGGTTTCCGATGTTTGCGCTGCCTGCCGATCATGGCGGGAGCTTTGAGGCCCGCAATGCCGGCCACATCAATCCACGGGCGCTGGTGAAAGCGCAATGCGCAATCGCCGAAGCGCAGGGCGGCCGGCTTGTGCGCGAGACGGCGGCGCATATTCGCGATACCTCCCGTAGCGTCGAGGTCATGACGCGGGAAGGGGCCACCTATACGGCGGAAAAGGTCATCGTCGCGGCGGGCGGTTTCACCAATATGGCGGCGCTTCTGCCGTCACCGGTCGATATGGCGGCGACGGGCCGCACCATCGTGTTCTTCGAGCTGGATGAAGCACGGCAGGCGCTGTTCAGCGCGATGCCCTCGACGATCGTGCTGGCGGAAACCGAGGACGATATCGTCTATATCCTGCCGCCAGTGCGATATCCCGATGGCAAGGTCTATCTGAAAATCGGTGGCGAAAGCGAAAAGGGCAGGCTTGAAACGCTGGTCCAAGCGGTCGACTGGTTCCACTCGGACGGCACGCCCGATGAGGTGGAGTTCCTGACGAAAAAAGCCCTGTCGCTGATGCCGGCGCTGGCCGGCTGCCCGGTCACATCAGGATCCTGCGTCGCCTCCATCACCTGCAGCGGTTATCCCTATATCGGCTATACGCAATCCTCCAATATTGCGGTTCTGACCGGCGGCAATTTCGTTTCCGCCAAGTCTTCGGATGAGATCGGGCGACTGGGCGCGCAACTGCTTCTCAATGGCCAGCTGACCGAGGATGAGTTCGCCGCCGAAATGTCGCCGGTTTTTGTCTGACATTCTCCATGCAGGCAGCTACAAGAATGCGGGTGAACGGAACAGGTAAAGAGGGCGGCATGTCGGGACATTTCAACTATATCGTCGTCGGTCGCGGCATGATGGGTGCGGCCGCTGCCCGCCATCTGGCGGAAACGGTGGACGGCGTGGCCCTGATCGGTCCCGGCGAGCCTGCCGATATAAAGTCGCATCAAGGCGTTTTCGCCAGCCATTACGATGAAGCGCGGATTACTCGCACCATCGATGGCGATCCCGACTGGGCCTTGCTCGCCAACCGCTCCATCGCGCGTTATGCCGATATTGCCGCACGTAGCGGTGTCGAGTTTTACGCGCCGGTCGGCTGCCTGATGGTGGGGCCCGAACGGGGCGGTGCCAATCCCTTTGTCGACGATGTTCTCAGGGCGGCGGCTCGGCTCGGCGTCTCCACGGAACTGCTTGGTGATCAGAGTCTGAAAAGCCGCTTTCCCTATTTCTCCTTCGAACCGGGTTGCGAAGGCGTGTTCGAAAGGGACAATGCCGGTTACGTCAATCCGCGCGCTCTGGTGAAAGCGCAGGCTATACTCGCCGAAAAGGCGGGCGTTACGCTGATCGACGATATTGTCGTCTCGACGCGGGAAGAGGATGGCCGCGCCTCGGTCCAGACGGCCTCGGGCGCGGTTTATACCGCAGAACGGGTGCTGGTGGCGGCCGGCGGCTTCTCCATCACCAGGGATTTGCTGCCGCAGCCGGTCGGGCTCGATGTTTATGCCCGTACCGTCGCTTTCTTCGAGATCGATGAAGGAGATCTGGGTCAATATGCGGGCATGCCGTCGCTGATCTATGAGCCGCACGACACCACGAAACATATCTATCTGCTGCCGCCGGTGCGTTATCCTGACGGCAAATTCTATCTGAAAATTGGCGGTGATCCCGATGATAAAAGGGTGGGCAGCGACCCGGAGATCCGCGAATGGTTCCGTTCCGGCGGGCGCGAAAGCGTGCGTGATCACCTTTCGGAGATTGTCGGAACACTGGTGCCTTCCGTTGATCACTCTCGTGTCTCGATGGCCGCCTGCGTCGTCTCCAAGACAAAGAGCGGCTATCCGGCCATCGGCTTCACCGCGTCACCGCGTATTGCGGTTCTGACCGGCGGTAACGGTACGGCGGCCAAGAGTTCCGATGAGATCGGGCGGCTGGGTGCTGCGCTCCTGCGGGACGGAAAAATCGCAGATGATGCCTTCTCGACGGATTTCAAACCGGAATTTCTTTGATCTTTCCGTCGCTTTTCGGTGGCTTTCGCTGCGGAACATGGTTATGCAGCCCATGCCAGTTGGCCGGGCAGCCGCGCTCTACCAATGTCGAAAGACGGTAAGGTGAGGAAAGTCCGGGCTCCACGGAAATACGGTGCCGGATAACGTCCGGCGGGGGCGACCCCAGGGAAAGTGCCACAGAGAGCAAACCGCCATGCCTTGCATGGTAAGGGTGAAAGGGTGGGGTAAGAGCCCACCGCGCCGCTGGTGACAGTGGTGGCAAGGTAAACCCCACCGGGAGCAAGACCGAATAGGGATGACACGGGGCGGGCGAAAGCCTGTTCACAGCCGGTTTCCGGGCCCGTCATCCGGGTGGGTTGCGAGAGGCGGCATGCAAATGCCGTCCCAGATGAATGGCTGCCACGTTCCGGGTCAAACCGGGGCCATACAGAACCCGGCTTACAGGCCAACTGGCGAATTTTCCTGCCGAATTTTTCGGCGGGGCTCACCCCTCGATGATATGGGGAACGTAGCGGGAGAGATTTGCGGTGATGGGCGACACGTCCTCGCGAATGCCAAGTCCGCAGGATCGATCGCCGACGATCCAGCTTCCCAGCACTGCATATCCGAACTCGCTCTTGAACAATGGTGCGTAGGCCTGAAAAACATACCCCTCTTTGCCATAACTGCCGGGGGCCGATAAAATTTCGCGTCGGTTTCGGTAGAGGCTGACATTTTCACCTTCACGCGAGAGAAGCGGCTTCACCACGTAATCCTGTAATTCGTATATTTCAGGATCGTCGGGAAAGAAGCTGGGGAGCAGATTCGGGTGATTGGGATGCCGTTGCCAAAGCATGGGCAGCAGGCCTTTGTTCGATAGCAGGGCTTTCCAGGCTGGCTCGATGAAAATGCCGCTTTCCGCAGGCAGATTTGCGGCAAAGGATTCCCGTAACATGAATTCCCAGGGATAAAGCTTGAAGCAGCGCTCAATGACGCGGCTTTGAAGGTCAGCGTAACGCCCGCTCGCATCGATGCCGATGTCCCTGATATCGAGAAATTGGGCGCGGTGGCCAGCCTGAATGGCGCAGTCCATTAGGTAAATTGTCGTGCCGCAATCTTCGGCGCTGTCGCTCACCGCTGCGAAATGGAAAATCGGGGGTGCGGACGAAAACTTGGACCACCAGGAGGTAGTTCATGTATTCCTACGCAGACAGACTTCGAGCGGTTGAGCTTTATATCCGGCTGGGCAAGCGGCTTAACACGACCATTCGCCAGCTGGGATATCCCACCAAGAATGCGCTGAGGGGTTGGTATCGCGAGTATGTGCAGCATCTCGACCTGCGTACTCAGCCGGTAGCGCGAGCGCCAAAATATTCAGAGGCTCAGAGGCAGGCGGCACTTGAGCACTTTCGCACCCATGATCGTTGCATCTCTGGGACGATGAGGGCGCTCGGCTATCCCGGTCGAGGAACTCTAACCGCATGGGTTCGTGAGGCTTTTCCGGAGGCGCGGACATCAATGGTCGGTCGATCGTGGCACCCTGGCTATTCCGAGGAGGTCCGGCAAGCGGGGGTAATCGGACTATGCAGTGGAGATGAAAGTGCTCAGCAGGTAGCTGACCGTCTGGGCGTCTCGAGACCGACATTGTATAGCTGGAAAGACCAGTTACTCGGTCATGAGGCTTCTTCATCCATGAAACGCCGCAAAGCCAACCCCAAGGTGCCTGAACGTGAAGAACTCGAGCGAAAGCTTGAAGCCCTCCAACGCGATGTCCGCCAGTTGCAACTCGAACATGATCTCCTGAAAAAGGCCAACGAACTATTAAAAAAAGGTCTGGGCGTCGATCTGCTGATCCTGAGTAATCGGGAGAAGACACAGCTGATTGACGCCCTCAAGGAAGTTTATCGCTTGCCAGAGCTGCTTGCCCAACTGCGAATTGCCCGAAGCTCGTACTTCTACCATCGCGCCCGTATGTGCCTGGCAGACAAGTATGCCGCCGTCCGCCTCAGCCTTGCGGAAATTTTTGAAGCGAACCGTCGTTGTTACGGCTACCGCAGACTACAGGCGTCACTGGCCAGGAAGAGCGTGATCGTCTCGGAAAAGGTTGTCCAGCGCTTGATGAAGCAGGAGCACTTGGCCGTAGCCAGACCGCGCCGACGGCGTTTCGGATCATACTTGGGAGAAATAAGTCCGGCACCCGAAAACCTGATCAATCGCGACTTTCATGCAGACGCGCCGAACGTGAAATGGCTGACAGACATCACCGAGTTCCAGATCCCAGCTGGCAAGGTCTACCTTTCGCCCATCATCGACTGCTTTGACGGAATGGTCATCAGTTGGTCCATCGGAACCCAACCAGATGCGGGTCTCGTCAACACCATGCTGGATGCAGCCATCGGGACCGTCGCCAACGGCGAGGAACGGCCTATCATCCATTCTGATCGAGGAGCCCATTATCGATGGCCCGGCTGGTTAACCCGTATCAGCGAAGCAAGACTGGTTCGTTCGATGTCCCGAAAGGGATGCTCGCAAGACAACGCCGCGTGCGAAGGGTTCTTCGGTCGGTTGAAAACTGAGCTCTTCTATCCACGCGACTGGAAGGCAATCACGATCGAACAGTTCGTCGCCGAGGTGGACGCCTACATCCGATGGTACAATGAGAAGCGTATCAAGATATCGCTGGGATCACTCAGCCCCGTCGAGTATCGTCAGAGCCTCGGCCTGAAATTATAAAGCAGTCCAACTTTTTATCCGCACCCCCATCCTGTCTCGCGAGAATTGCCCAAAGGCCTCGATCAAGGCTTCTTGAACCGAGTTGAACTGGTCGGTTTGCGCCGGGAGCGTTCCAAGGGCGACCTGATCGGTCAGCCAGTTATACTGGAAATATCCCGTTTCGAAGACGGAAGTGGGCGTGTCTGCATTGTATTCCAGCAGCTTTGCGGGGCCATGTCCGTCATAGGCGAGATCAAAACGGCCATATAGGTGGCGGTCACCCCGCCGCCATGAATTTCGGATCACATCGTGATAATCGCGCGGGATGGCAAGGCGGGTGAGCGCCTCCTCACTGTTTACGATGTCGGCGACGAGATCCATGCACATATCGTGTAGAATCTGGCTCGGTTCTTCGATATTGCGTTCGATTTCCTCAAGTCCAAAGCAATAGGCCGCATCGTCCACCCAGTAAGGTTCGCCGTGCATTTCATGGAAGGAGAAACCCACGGCATTGGCTTTTTCGCGCCAATCCGGGCGCGGTGGTACTGTGATGCGGCGCATGTCAGCTTCCGGAAAAGGAGTGGCCGCCGAATCCGCCGCGGCCCTTGACGTTCGTTTTGGCGTTGAGCGTCTTCACATCATTGGCCAGCGCGCCGCCTCCTGCAGCGCCTCCGCCTCCGCCGTTGTTCTGTTGGCCGGCACTCACGTCCGGTGTGACGAGGTCGCCGTTGCGTTTTCGATAGGCCGACATCGCACCCGCGGAACCAGACTCGTTGTTTTGCTGACGGCGACGATATTCACTGTAGTCTGAAAAGTTTTCGACGGATCGGGGCATCACAAATCCGGCCGGTGAAGGGACGAAAGCGCTCGTGCTGCTGGAATTGTCGGAATTGACGCTCTGTCTCAGCTGAGCGCAATTACCCGCACCATATTCCATTTCGCATGCGACCATGTTGCGAAATCTCGGTGCCGTGGCGAGGTGATGCTGGTTGGCGTCTTCGGATGCCGCTTGGCAAGCCTTGGGATAAACGCCTGAGGCGACGCACTTGTCAACGGAGGTGTAGAGGACCTCTTCCTCGGTTGAAAAAGCCATAAAAAGGCCTATCGCGGCAATCGTGCCCAGGGCAAGACGCGGATGTTCTGTCACGTCCAGATGCATGTCTGTTCCTCAATACGCCATGCAGGCGGCATTCAAAGTCCCGATGACCACGGCGATGCCGCCGCTCCAGAGCCCGGCCGCGACATTACCCTCCGTGATTTTCAAATGCAGGTCGGTCATGGTGAGCTTGGCGATGTAGAACGCAAGGACTTGCACCAGCAGGCCGATCGCTGCCCAGATCACGTAGTCGGGCAGGCTGACCGAATGGGCCGCCGCCGATGCCAGCGGAAGGCTGAAGCCGATCAGGGCGCCTAGAAAGGCGACCACCGCCGAAATATTTCCAGCCTTGATGAGCTCAACTTCTTCGTGTGGCGTCAGGCGCGTGTAAATGGTGGAAAAAATCGCAAAACACACTAGGCCGATGCTGAAATAACTTAGAAATGCGGGTAAACCGGCCGCGTATATTGTCATCATTATATCTCAATAAAAATCAATTTGAGGAGTATAAAATCAATTGAAAGTTTAAAAAGTCAAGCTCTCATTGGCCGTATTCGATCTCAACGTGGTCCGTATCAGCGCCGCCGGTGATCTATTCCTTCCTCGTTCGTCTTCATGGCCGCGAGTGGCGGGCAACTCGAAAAAATTACGCCGTTGATAGAAGCGGGGAACATATACACGGTGGTGGATTGGGTCTTCCTGCTCGAGAAGGCCAGAGAGGCGTCGGGGACTGCATGCAAACGGGTCGTAAGGAGGACAAGGTCGTGTAGCCGTAAGTGATGTCCGGCTGCTCTCCTTTTGCAGTTGGAGCGGTGCTCCAAATCATTTCCTTGTTTTTACAACAGAAACGTTGATTTCACAGCACCTTTCCGCGCCGTGAATGTGCCTCCGTGCGACTGAAGTAAACCATTCGTTAAACTTAACGGCTTATGAATTTCCGATGCGAAGTCGGTATCGTGCCGGCTTCATCCCATTGACGCCCATAGTGTCCCATGATATCCCAAATGCACACCACATTGGGTCGTGTTTTTGACCCGCAATCGCTGAAACGAGTGAGGAGCCTGCGAGGGGCTGCTGCAGGGCATCTTGCCCTGGCGCTTGGCGATGTGTCGTGCGTACCGGTGTCGTCTGTGAAGTGGATGGTTCGCTTCGCGGAACGCGGTTTTGGCGAGTTGAGTAATGGACCGCTTTTTATCGAACGTGACGAACAGGATCGACGCCAAGGGGCGCGTTTCGGTTCCGTCTCCGTTTCGTTCGGTGCTGGCGAGGCGCGACATTCAGGAGCTTTATTGTCTCCAGGATTTCGCCTTTCCGGCAATCAGCGTCGGCGGTCCGGATCTGCTGGAGCGCTACGAGCGGCAGATAGCGTCCATGGATGCCTTCTCGCCGGAGGCGAACGCGATGTCGCTGCTGGTTCACGGCGGCGGTGTTTTCATGAAGCTCGACCAGGAAGGTCGATTGATGGTGACGGATTTTGTGCGGGAATTCACCGGCATCTCCACCGAGGTCACCTTCGTCGGACGGGCGGATCATTTTCAGCTTTGGCAACCGAATGCGTTTCTGGCGGCGCAGGCGGAAGCAAGAGCGGGGCGCGGTTTTTCGGCTGCTCGCCCCGCATAGGACGGGGACACGGAATGGCGGCGAATTCTGGCGGGCGATCTTCTGATGCCGATGGCGGACCTCAGCGTCACATCCCGGTCCTGCTTCGCGAAGTCATTGCCGCGCTGGAACCAGCGCCCGGCAAGATCATTCTCGACGGAACCTTTGGCGCCGGCGGTTATACCCAGGCCATTCTTGACCAGGGTGCCAACGTCATCGCGCTCGATCGCGATCCGACAGCAATCGCCGGCGGCGAGGCGATGGTTGTCGCCAATGGCGGCCGATTGAGCCTCATCCAGTCGCAATTTTCCGATCTTGCCAAGCATGCTCCCGAGGATGGGCTTGATGGCGTCGTTCTCGATATCGGCGTTTCCTCCATGCAGATCGACGAGGCCGAGCGCGGTTTTTCCTTCCAGAAGAATGGTCCGCTCGACATGCGCATGTCCGCTTCGGGCGTTTCGGCGGCCGATGTCGTCAATCGTGCGAAGGTCGGCGATCTCATTCGCATCTTCGGTTTTCTCGGTGAAGAAAAGCAGCCGGGCCGCATCGCCCGCGCCATCGAGAAGAAGCGGGCGGAAGAACCCTTCCGCACCACCCGCGATCTGGCTGGTCTCATCGAGATCGTCACGCCGCGCAAGGCGAAGGACAAGATCCATCCCGCAACACGGGTGTTCCAGGCGCTGCGTGTTTTCGTCAATGATGAGCTTGGCGAGTTGGCGCAGGCGCTGTTCGCTGCAGAACGGTCCTTGAAGCCCGGCGGCCGGCTGGTCGTCGTCACCTTCCATTCGCTGGAAGACCGTATCGTCAAGAAGTTCTTCTCCGACCGTTCGGGCAAGGCCGCCGGTTCCCGGCATCTGCCAATGGTGGAGGACAAGCCCGCCATTTTCGAGAATATCGGCAAGCCGATGATCGCCGCCAGCGACGAGGAGGCGGAGCTTAATCCGCGGGCCCGTTCCGCCAAGTTGCGCGCCGGCCTGCGCACCACCGCACCGGCGCGGGCCGCGGATTTCTCGATCTTCGAGCTTCCCGATCTCGCCAGCCTTGAAAAGATGGGAGGCTGATATGCTGCGCACTTTCGATGTCATCTTGATGGGTGTGATGGTCGCTGCGGCCGTCGTGACCTATTCGATCAAGCACAAGGCCGATCTGAAGCTTGAGGAGGTCCGCAAGCTCGAGGCCGAGATCAAGCTTGAAAAGGATACGATCGATCTTTTGAGAGCCGACTGGGCGCTTCTGACGCAGCCGAACCGCCTACACCGTGTCGTGAACGCCTATCAGACCGAGCTTGGCCTTTCGCCGACGCTGCCGACGCAACTGGCGCAGCCGCGCGAGCTTCCCATGCTGCGCTCGCAATTGCCGCAGCCACCCGAACCTGAAGGCATGAGCGTCGAGGACGTGATTGCCGCCGCCGTCAACGGTTCCAAGCCGGGCGCCACGCTCGGTGGTGCCTCGAAGCCGAAATCGCCGCCCGCCGGCCAGATCGCCGTGAACGGCGTTCCGGTTCCGACGCCCCGCGCACGCGTTTCACGTCCGGCGCCGGCGCCGACACCTGTACCGGTTGCCTCCGCCACCGCTGGCGATGAAACCGGCGAGATGGATGAAACCATAACAGGATCGGTGAACCGCTGATGTCTTTCCTTTCCCGTGTCATGGTCCTGAAGAGCAAGGCTCACTTTTCCGCCAGCACCACCGGTGTCTATACCGACCACGCTGCTTTTGAGGGCGCCCGCAAGAAGCGCGCTGCCCAGGCGAAAAGCCGCGTCGGCCTTCTCATTTTCGGTTTCATCGCCTTTTATGCCGTCGTCGGTGGTCGTCTGGTGCAATATGGCATGGCGGAACAGGAAACGGTGTCGAGCATCGCGCCCGCAGACCGGCTGATGGCGTCGCGCCCCGATCTCCTCGACCGCAACGGCGAGGTGCTGGCCACCGATATCCGCACCGTCTCGCTGTTTGCCGAGCCGCATCGCATTGTCGATATCGACGAGGCCATCGAAAAGCTGCGCACCGTGCTGCCTGACCTCGACCAGCGCGGCACCTATCAGAAGCTCACCTCCAATTCGCGTTTCCAGTGGCTGCGCCGTCAGCTGACGCCGAAGCAGCAGAGCCAGATTCTGGCGCTCGGCATTCCCGGCGTCGGGTTCCGCCCGGAAAAGCGTCGCTTTTATCCCGGTGGGCCGACCGCCGCCCATGTCGTCGGCCACGTCAACATCGACAATCGCGGTGTTGCCGGCATGGAACGTTACGTCGACAGCCAGGGGCTGGCCGATCTGACGGCGCTCGGCATGACCAGCGACCAGCCGCTGGAACCGGTGAAGCTTTCGATCGATCTGCGCGTGCAGTCCATCGTGCGTGAAGTCGTGACGGCGGCGATCGCCAAGTTCCAGGCGATCGGTGCGGGTGCCGTGGTTCTGGATGTGCATACCGGTGAAGTTCTCGCCATGGCCTCGGTGCCGGATTACGATCCGAACAACCCGGCCGAAGGCGCCAAGGAAGGCTGGCTCAACCGCATGTCGAACGGCACGTTCGAAATGGGGTCCACCTTCAAGTCCTTCACGATTGCCATGGGTCTCGATTCGGGCCGCGTCCGTCTCGGTGATATGTTCGATGCGCGTTATCCGATCCGCATCGGCGGCTTCACCATCAAGGACTTCCACGGCAAGGGCCGGATGCTTTCGGTGCCGGAAATCTTCCAGTTTTCTTCGAATATCGGTACGGCCAAGATCGCCGACACCGTTGGTACCGAAGGCCACAAGGAATTCCTGACGCGGCTTGGCCTCCTGACCCGCATGCAGACCGAACTGCCGGAAGTGGCGTTGCCGTCGCAGCCGCGCGAATGGAAGAAGATCAACTCCATCACCATTTCCTTCGGTCACGGTGTTTCCACGACACCGCTGCAGACGGCGGTTGCCGGTGCGGCGCTCGTCAATGGTGGCAAGCTGATCGAGCCGACATTCCTGCCGCGTACCCGCGAACAGGCGGATCAGGTGGCGAAACAGGTTCTGAAGCCTGGCGCCAGCAAGGATATGCGTTTCCTGTTCGAGTGGAACGGCGTCAACGGTTCCGGCCGCAATGCGCGCGTCGACGGCTTCAACGTCGGCGGCAAGACCGGCACGGCTGATAAGGTCGTCAACGGACGTTACGTGCACGACAAGAACTTCAACGCTTTCCTGTCGGCCTTCCCGATGGATGACCCGCAATATGTGGTGCTGTCCTTCATCGATGAGCCGAAGACGGACAAGGGCAACGGCGCGGCGCTTGCCGGCACGTCCGCAGCACCGATGGTGCACGACATCATCACCCGCACGGCGGCGGTGCTGGGCGTGAAGCCGAAGTTCGGCAAGGATGGCTCGGCCTTGCTCGTGTCTTATTGATTGTTAGCTTATGATGTTCCGGCGATTCGCGCCGGGGGGACAAGACGGACACAGTCGATGAATTTGCGAGATATATCCGGAAATGCGTTTCCGGAATTGAAAGAATTGCTCCTGTCTGAAATCGGGGCGATCGAAATCGGGGGGATCACCGCAGACAGCCGCAAGGCTGCGCCCGGCAGCCTGTTCGTCGCGGTTGCAGGCACCAAGGCTGACGGTGCGGCCTATGTGAAGGACGCGGTTGCCAAAGGTGCGGTCGCCGTTGTTTCCGGACACGCAGTGGAAGCCGACGTGCCGGTGCTGGTGGTCACGGACCCGCGCCTTTATCTCTCGCTTGCCGCCTCCCGTTTTTACGGAAAACAACCTGATACCATGGTTGCCGTCACCGGCACGGCGGGCAAAACATCCGTTGCCTCCTTCGTGCGGCAGATCTGGGCTTTTGCTGGCCATGCCGCCGCTCAGATCGGCACCACGGGCGTCATCGCTCCTGGTCGCGAAGATTATGGCGCGCTGACGACGCCCGATCCGGTGACGCTGCACGCGCTTCTGGCCGAACTTGCGAGCGAAGGCGTGACCCATGCGGCAATGGAGGCCTCCAGCCATGGTCTGGACCAGCGTCGTCTTGATGGCGTGCACCTTTCCGCCGCCGGCTTCACCAATCTCGGCCGCGATCACATGGATTACCATCCGACCATCGAGGACTATATGGCCGCGAAGATGCGGCTCTTCGATACGCTGATGGAAAAAGGCGCTCCCGCCGTGATCTTTGCTGACGATCCATGGTCGGACAAGGCGATCGGTGCGGCGCGCGAAGCGGGTCTCGAGGTGCGCACCGTCGGCCGCAACGGTCAATATCTGACGCTGAAGCGTGTCGAGCATTTCCGTCACAAGCAGATGATCGAAGTACATCATGACGGCGTAATCTTTGAAGTCGACATTCCATTGGCTGGCGATTTCCAGGTGGCGAATGCGCTTGTCGCTGCCGGTCTTGCCATGTCCACCGGCGTTCCCGCCGCGACAGCGTTGAAGGCGCTTGAAAAGCTTGTTGGCGCTGCCGGTCGTCTCGAACTCGTCGGCCAGACGAAGAATGGCGCGCTCGCCTATGTGGATTACGCCCACAAGCCCGACGCACTGGAAAACGTGCTGACCTCGGTTAGGCCCTTCACCTCCGGCCGAATCATTACCGTTTTCGGTTGTGGTGGCGACCGCGACAAGGGCAAGCGCCCGATCATGGGCGAGGTGGCGACGCGGCTTTCCGACATCGTCATCGTCACGGACGACAATCCGCGTTCGGAAGATGCCGCAACGATCCGCTCCGAGGTCATGGCGGCGGCAGCCGGCGCGTTGGAAATCGGCGATCGGGCAGAGGCGATCCGTCATGCGGTGTCGATGCTGTCGCATGGCGATACGCTGATCGTCGCGGGCAAGGGGCACGAAGAAGGGCAGATCGTCGGCTCCGTGACGCTGCCGTTTTCCGATCATGAACAGGTGCGCTCTGCACTGGCAGAGCTGGAAGGATCGAAGATTTGAGCTGGTTATGGACAGTCGCCGACATGATCGCCATCACGGCAGGCCGCCCGGTGGGCAACCTGCCGACCGGTATCACCGGCATTTCCATCGACAGCCGGACGGTCAAACAGGGTGAAGCCTTCTTCGCGATCAAGGGTGATCGGGTAGACGGCCATGACTATACCAGCTTTGCCGTTGCCAACGGCGCCAGCCTTCTGGTGGTTGCCGAAGCCAAGCTGCCGGCGCTTGGTCGCCTAACCGTGCCGATGATCGTGGTCGAGGACGTACTTGCAGCCCTTGGCAAGCTTGCCCTTGCGGCGCGCGAAAGAACCTCGGCGCGCATCATCGCGGTGACCGGTTCGGTGGGTAAGACAACGACCAAGGAGATGCTGCGGCAGGCTCTGGCCCCTTCGGGGCGGGTGCATGCGGCGGTGGCGTCCTTCAACAACCATTGGGGCGTGCCGCTGACGCTCGCACGCATGCCTGCCGATACGGAATTCGGCGTGTTCGAAATCGGCATGAACCATTCCGGCGAAATCCGGCCGCTGGTAAAGATGGTCCGCCCGCATGTGGCGATCATCACCACCATCGCGCCCGCCCATCTCGGCAATTTCAAGAATATCGAAGAGATCGCTGCCGCGAAGGCCGAAATTTTCGAAGGCGTGGAAGAGGGCGGCTCCGTCATCCTCAACCGCGACAACGCCCAGTTCGAGCAGCTTGAAGAGGCGGCGCAGGAGGCGGGTATCGAACATATCCTCACCTTCGGCCAGCATGCCAAGGCCGATTTCCGCCTTGCGGATTTCGAGAGCACGACGACGGGTTCGACGATCTGGGCGATCCTCAACGGCGAAACCAGCGAGCTGCACATCAACATTCCCGGCCGGCACATCGCCGACAATGCGATGGCGGTCCTTGGTGCCGTTGCCGTCACCGGTGCCAATCTCGACCGTGCGCTTGAGGCGCTCGGAACGCTCGAGGCGGTGAAGGGACGTGGCCAGCGCCACCACCTGACGATCAATGGCGGATCCTTCCTGCTGATCGATGAAAGCTACAATGCCAATCCGGCCTCCATGCGTGCGGCGATTGCCGTGCTGGCGGAAACGGAAACGCAGGGTCACGGCCGGCGCGTCGCCGTTCTCGGCGATATGCTGGAAATGGGCGAGTTTTCGGCGCAGTTGCACGAAGAGCTGGCCGGGCCGCTGCTCGCTGCCGGTATCGAACATGTCTGGCTCGCGGGCGAGGCCATGGCCGCGCTTCGCGACGCGCTGCCTGACAGCGTCACCGTCATCTGGTTCCCGACGACGGCGGAACTCACCGATTTTGCCCTGCAATGGGTGCAACCGGGAGACGCGCTGATGGTAAAATCGTCACTTGGGCTTGGTTTCGGCAAGATTGTCGCCGCCCTGCTTGACAAGTATCCGGCATTCCCCGAGACGGAACGCCAAGTCTGAAATAGCCTTTTGAAAGGGCAATTATGCTGATCTGGCTCGTCGAACTGTCGGACAAAGTTCAACTGTTCAACCTCTTCCGGTACATCACCTTCCGGGCGGGTGCTGCAATGTTCACCTCTGCGTTGATCGTGTTCCTGTTCGGACCGGCGATCATCAACTCGCTGCGCGTGCGCCAGGGCAAGGGCCAGCCGATCCGCGCCGACGGGCCGCAGACGCATTTCAAGAAGGCCGGTACGCCGACCATGGGCGGACTGATGATCCTTGCGGGCATTCTCGGCGGTTCGCTGCTCTGGGGTGACCTGTCGAACGTCTATGTCGTTGCCGTTCTGATGGTGACGCTCGGTTTCGGCGCCATCGGCTTTTACGACGATTATCTGAAGGTGACGAAGCAGAGCGACAAGGGTTTCTCCGGCAAGGCCCGTCTCGGCATCGAATTTCTGATTGCGGCGATTGCCGTGTTCTTCATGATGAAGATGGCGCTTGCCTCCGCACCGCATGGCGGCACGCTCGGCAGCTCCATCGCCTTTCCCTTCTTCAAGGAATTCGTGATCAATCTCGGTTATTTCTTCGTACTGTTCGGTGCTTTTGTCATCGTCGGTGCGGGCAATGCGGTGAACCTGACCGATGGTCTCGATGGTCTCGCCATCGTGCCGGTCATGATCGCTGCCGCCACCTTCGGCGTGATCGCCTATCTCGCCGGTAATGCGGTTTTTGCCAATTACCTGCAGATCAATTTCGTGCCCGGTACGGGTGAACTCGCCGTCATCGTCGGTGCCGTCATCGGCGCGGGCCTCGGTTTTCTGTGGTTCAATGCGCCGCCCGCCGCCATCTTCATGGGCGATACGGGTTCGCTGGCGCTCGGCGGTCTGATTGGCTCCATCGCCGTCGCCACCAAGCATGAGATCGTCATGGTCATCGTTGGTGGTCTGTTCGTCATGGAAACGCTGTCGGTCATCATCCAGGTCTTCTGGTTTAAACGCACCGGCCGCCGCGTCTTCCTGATGGCGCCGATCCATCACCATTTCGAGAAAAAGGGCTGGACGGAAAGCCAGGTGGTTATCCGTTTCTGGATCATCTCCGTCGGCCTCGCGCTGCTCGGTCTTGCCACCCTGAAGCTGAGGTGAGCGATGATCCCGGTCACGTCGTTTAGGGGTAAGAAAGTCGCTCTCTTCGGGCTCGGCGGTTCCGGTCTCGTCACCGCCCGCGCGCTGGTTGCCGGTGGTGCTGCTGTCGTTGCTTTTGACGACAATCCTGACAGCGTCGCGAAGGCGCAGGCCGAGGGTATTGCGACTGCGGATCTCCACACGATTGACTGGTCTTCGTTTTCCTCGTTTGTGCTGGCTCCGGGAGTCCCGTTAACGCATCCGAAGCCGCATTGGTCGGTGGACCTTGCGAAGGCGGCGGGCGTCGAAGTGATCGGCGATATCGAGCTTTTCATCCGTGAGCGGCGGGTGCATGCGCCGGATTGCCCTTTCATTGCGATTACCGGCACCAACGGCAAGTCGACGACGACAGCGTTGATCGCGCATATTCTGCAATCATCGGGCCGCGATACCCAGCTCGGCGGCAATATCGGCACGGCGGTGCTGAGCCTCGATCCGCCCAAGGCACAACGTTTCTACGTGGTGGAATGCTCGTCCTACCAGATCGATCTGGCGCCGACGATCAATCCGACCGCCGGCATTCTGCTCAATCTGACGCCTGACCATCTCGACCGGCACGGCACGATGCAGCATTATGCCGACGTCAAGGAACGGCTGGTGGCCGGCAGCGGCACTGCGATTGTCGGCGTGGATGACAGTCATTCGACGCTGATTGCCGATCGCATCGAGCGCGCCGGCGTCAAGGTGGAGCGCATCTCCAAGCGCAATGTCGTTTCCGAAGGTCTCTATGCCGAAGGCAGCCAGATACTCAGGGCGCATGGCGGCACGTCTTCGCTGCTGGTCGATCTCGACGGTATCCAGACGCTTCGCGGCAGCCACAATGCACAGAATGCAGCGGCAGCGATTGCTGCCTGCCTTGCGGTCGGTGTTTCCGAAGAGGAAATTCGTGCCGGTCTCAAGTCCTTCCCCGGTCTCAAGCACCGCATGCAGCCCGTCGGCCGGCGTGGCAATGTCACCTTCGTTAATGATAGCAAGGCGACCAACGCCGATGCGGCAGCGCCCGCACTTTCGAGCTTTGACCGCATCTACTGGATCGCCGGCGGTTTGCCCAAGGCGGGCGGCATCACCAGCCTTTCGCCGCTCTTCCCGCGCATCGCCAAGGCCTATCTGATCGGTGAGGCAGCGGCGGAATTTGCTGCGACGCTTGGCGAGGCGGTGCCTTACGAAATATCCGGTACGCTGGACAAGGCGGTGCAGCACGCGGCGGCGGATGCGGAAAAAGATGCGACGGCCGGCAATGTCGTGATGTTATCCCCGGCTTGCGCAAGCTTCGATCAATATAAGAACTTTGAAATCAGAGGTGATTCGTTCGTCGCGCAGGTTGCGGCGCTCGAGGGCATGACGATGCTCGTTCACTCTGGAAAAGGGGGCTGAGGCCATGGTAAGCCGAGTTGATCGCGGTCCGGTCGCGGAGTGGTTCTGGACCATCGATCGTTTCTTTCTGGCGGCGTTTGTCGCGCTGATGGGTATCGGCCTGATGCTGTCCTTTGCAGCGTCGCCTGCGGTTGCCGAGCGTATCGGTCTCAACAGCTTCTTTTTCGTTGAACGCCAGGCGATGTTCATGGTGCCGTCACTGGCAATCATGGTCGGCCTTTCCTTCCTGTCACCCCGACAGGTCAGGCGCGTTGCGGTCATCATGCTGATTGCCGCACTGTTGATGATGATCTTTGCGCTGTTTTTCGGCATAGAGGTCAAGGGCGCGCGGCGCTGGATTTCCATCGGCACTTTCTCGATCCAGCCTTCCGAATTCATGAAGCCGGCCTTCGTCATTGTCTGTGCATGGCTCTTTGCTGAGCGGGCGCGCCATCCTGAAATTCCGGGCAATCTCTTCGCCATCATCACCTTTGGCATCGTTGCCGCACTTCTTATCGCCCAGCCGGACTTCGGTCAGACGATCCTGACATCGGTGGTCTGGGGCGGCATGTTTTTCATGGCCGGCGTGCCGTGGTTCTGGATCATCATGCTCGGTGGTCTCGGTGTCGGCGGCATTGTGACCGCCTATCTCATGTTGCCGCACGTTGCAGGCCGTATCGACCGGTTCTGGACGGGTGAGGGCGATACGTTCCAGGTGGATACCGCGCGCGAGGCGATCATTCGCGGTGACTGGTTCGGGCGTGGACCGGGCGAGGGCATTGTCAAGCGCATCATTCCAGACAGCCATACTGACTTCATCTTCTCGGTGGCGGCGGAAGAATTCGGCATTATATTCTGCATGTTCCTCGTCGCGATCTTCGCCTTCATCGTGCTGCGCGGCCTCTCGCACGCCTTCAAGGAAAAGGACGATTTCTGCCGTTTTGCCGTGGCCGGTCTGGTCCTTCAAATCGGCATGCAGTCGATGATCAATATCGGCGTCAATCTGGAGCTGATGCCCGCCAAGGGCATGACGCTGCCGCTGATTTCATATGGTGGTTCGTCGATGATGGCGATCTGCGTGACCGCCGGCTTCCTTCTGGCGCTGACACGCCACAGACCGGAAAAGCGGGCGCAGGAGCGCAGCTTCTTCCGCGTCGGTTCCGGCGTTCCTGCGGAGTAAACGATCATGAACAAGGGTATTGTTCTTCTTGCCGCCGGGGGAACCGGCGGCCATGTGTTTCCGGCGGAAGCCCTGGCGCATACGCTGAAGGCGCGCGGTTATCAGGTGCATCTCGTCACCGACAGCCGCGCCGAACGTTATGCCGGCAAGTTCCCGGCCGATGAAATTCACGTCGTGCCTTCAGCCACCATCGGCTCGAAAAACCCGATTTCGGTCGTGCGTTCGCTCTGGAAACTATGGGTGGGCCTGCGCACCGCGCGCCGGCTGGTGACGAAACTGAAGCCGGTCGCGGTTGTCGGTTTCGGCGGTTATCCCACCGTGCCGCCGCTGCTGGCCTCGACCGGACTTGGCGTTCCTTCGATCATTCACGAGCAGAATGCGGTTATGGGCCGCGCCAACAAGGCGCTCGCTGCCCGCGTGAAGGCGATTGCCGGCGGCTTCCTGCCGCCCGCCAACGGCCAATATTCGGAGAAGACGGTTGCGACCGGCAATCCGGTGCGCCCGGCGGTGCTGGCTGCATCTGAAATTCCCTATACGCCTTCACAGACGGGCGAGACCTTCCAGCTTGTGGTTTTCGGCGGCAGCCAGGGCGCGCAGTTCTTTTCGAGCGCCGTTCCGGCAGCGATCTGCCTGATGAAGGACGAGCAGCGCAAACGCATCGTCGTGACCCAGCAGGCGCGCCCCGAAGACAAGGACAGCGTCATCGCCTCCTACCAGAAGCTGGGTGTGAAGGCTGACGTTTCCCCCTTCTTCGGCGACATGGCCTCACGCATCGGTGAGGCCGATCTCGTCATCAGCCGCTCGGGCGCCTCGACCGTATCGGAGCTTTCGGTGATCGGCCGTCCGTCGATCCTCGTGCCTTATCCGCATGCGCTGGACCATGATCAGGCGGCGAATGCGGCAGCGCTTTCGGCAGCCGGCGGGGCAAGCGTCATCAAGCAGGCGGAACTGTCGCCGCAGAAGCTTTCCAGCCTGTTGTCATCGGCGCTTGCCGAGCCCGACCGGCTTTCTGCCACCGCGGCAGCGGCCAAGGCGACCGGAAAACCGCATGCGGCGGATGTGCTGGCCGATCTGGTCGAGGCGATTGCCGAAGGCCGGTCCGTACAGGAATTCAAGAAGAAGAATGAAGGAGTTGGGGCATGAAGATGCCGAAAGCCATAGGCCTTGTGCATTTCATCGGCATAGGCGGGATCGGCATGAGCGGCATTGCCGAAGTGCTTCACAATCTCGGCCATCGCGTTCAGGGGTCGGATCAGGCCGACAGCGCCAATGTGCAGCGCCTGCGCGACAAGGGCATCGAGGTTTTCGTTGGCCACACGGCGGATAATCTCGGTGATGCCGAGGTCGTTGTCGTTTCCACCGCAATCAAGAAGAACAACCCGGAACTGATCGCCGCGCGTGAAAAACACCTGCCGATCGTTCGCCGCGCCGAAATGCTGGCCGAGTTGATGCGTTTCCGCAATGCCATCGCCATTGGCGGCACCCACGGCAAGACAACGACGACCTCCATGGTCGCAACGCTGCTCGAAGCCGGCAATCTCGACCCGACCGTCATCAATGGCGGCATCATCAATGCCTATGGCACCAATGCGCGCATGGGCGAGGGCGAGTGGATGGTGGTGGAGGCCGACGAATCCGACGGCACCTTCCTGAAGCTGCCGGCCGATGTGGCCGTCATCACCAATATCGATCCGGAGCATCTGGATCACTATGGCAATTTCGACGCCGTGCGCGCTGCTTTCCGACAGTTCGTCGAGAACGTGCCGTTCTACGGTTTCGGCGTCATGTGCCTCGATCACCCTGAAGTGCAGGCGCTGGTCGGCCGGATCGAGGACCGCAAGGTCATCACATACGGTGAGAACCCGCAGGCCGACGTGCGGTTCTCGAATGTCCGCATCGATGGTACGCGGTCGATCTTCGACGTGGAAATCCGTCGTCGCCGCACCGGCAAGATATTCTCCTTCAAGGACCTCGTACTGCCGATGCCCGGACGCCACAATGTGTCCAATGCAACGGCGGCGATTGCCGTTGCCAACCGTCTCGGCATCTCGGAAGCCGACATCAAGAAGGGACTTGCCTCCTTTGCCGGTGTCAAGCGTCGCTTCACGCTGACGGGTGAGGCCAATGGCGTGCAGGTCTTCGACGATTACGGCCATCATCCGGTTGAGATCAAGGCCGTGCTGGCGGCAGCGCGGGAGGCCTGCAAGGGTCGCATCATCGCCGTGCACCAACCGCACCGCTACAGCCGTCTTTCCAGCCTGTTTGACGATTTCGCCCATTGTTTCAACGATGCCGATACGATTCTTCTTGCCCCGGTCTATGCTGCGGGCGAAGATCCAATCGAAGGTGCAAGCTCGGAAGCGCTGGTTTCGGCCATCAAGGCCGCCGGTCACCGCGATGCCCGTTTCCTCGAAAAACGGGAGGACCTTGCGTCGCAGGTCGCAGCCATTGCGAATCCGGGTGATTTTGTGGTTCTCTTGGGGGCTGGAAATATCACACAATGGGCAGCCGCGCTGCCTTCGGAATTGAAGAGCATATCAGGAAAGTCTGAATGAGACAGGTCGATGGGGTTAAATTGCTGGGGAGGCTCGGCGACGGGGTAAATGAATTGCGGGGACGTCTGACACCGGATGCGCCCATGGACCGCGTGACGTGGTTCAGAGCCGGCGGTCTTGCGGAGGTGATGTTCCAGCCGCACGATACCGACGATCTGATCGCCTTCCTGAAAATTCTGCCGGAAGACGTGCCGTTGACCGTGGTCGGCGTTGGCTCGAACCTGCTGGTGCGTGATGGCGGCATTCCGGGCGTTGTCGTGCGTCTGTCCGCCAAAGGCTTCGGCTCGGTGGAGCTTGCGGACGAAAACCGCATCAAGGCCGGTGCGATCTGCCCGGACAAGCACATTGCCGCCATGGCCATGGATAATGGCATTGGCGGTTTCCACTTCTATTACGGCATTCCCGGCTCCATCGGTGGTGCGCTGCGCATGAATGCCGGCGCCAATGGCGGTGAAACGCGTGAGCGTGTCGTTGAGGTCTATGCGGTCGACCGTCAGGGCAACCAACATGTGCTTTCCAATGCGGATATGGGCTACAGCTATCGCCATTCCGGCGCCGATGCCGGCCTGATCTTCACCGGGGCGCTGTTTGAGGGTTATCCGGAAGACAAGGCAAAGATCCGGGCGGATATGGACGCTGTGCGGCATCACCGCGAGACCGTGCAGCCGATCCGCGAACAGACCGGTGGTTCCACCTTCAAGAACCCTGAAGGTCATTCCGCCTGGGAACTGATCGACGAGGCGGGTGGCCGCGGTCTGGTCATCGGCGGCGCGCAAATGTCGTCGCTGCATTGCAATTTCATGATCAATACCGGCCATGCGACCGGCTACGATCTGGAATATCTGGGCGAGACCATCCGCAGGCGCGTGTTCGAGAAATCGGGCATCCGGCTGGAATGGGAAATCAAGCGCCTTGGCCTCTTCATGCCGGGCCGTGAAGTGGAGCCGTTCCTCGGGGCGTAAGCCTTGATCGCGCTTCTATACTGAAAGAAAATACGAGTGTTGATAAGACCGTTGCGTTTATCGTAACGGTCGATCAACGATTTTTGCCATAATCTTGGCGACAAATACGTGAGTGGGCGAAGTAACGCCCCGCTCCTTAAATATTAAATCTTTCTTTATTTGCAAATACCAACGGCATTACGTGATTTAGGCACTCTGAGCATGATGTTGGGTCTTTGGAAAAAACCGATCGAGATGATGAGTTTTTCGGTCGCTACGCAGGCGGGTCGCCGGCGGCTGGGGCCTCTTGAATTCTCCGTTCGTATCGCTTGTCTCGTGACGCTCATTGTCATCGTGATGTGCACGGGTGGCCTGACGCTTCTCGCGCAGTTCGGGCTCGTGACCGATCTCTTCAACGGGATCATGTTAAGCGTGACGCTCGGCGGGGCTGTCGCCTTTACGGTGACGTTGCTGGTCTGCTGGCTGAATGCGAGGGAAGTGCAAATTCTCGTGCAGTCCCACGAACGCTTCCTGCACCTGAGCCATACGGACGCGCTGACTGGCCTTAGCAACCGGCTAGGCCTTTATGCGGCATGCGCCGAACTTGGCAGCGACTATTGTGTTGCCTTTTTGGACATCGATCATTTCAAAGCGGTGAACGACGGGTACAGCCATCTTGTTGGTGACCTCGTCATCGCAAGCGTCGCCCGCCGGATAAAGGAGCATTTCGATCCTCCCGCGCATGTCGCCCGCCTGGGTGGCGAGGAGTTCGTCGTCGTGCAGGAAACCAGCCCGCTCGCGTTTCTGCAGATGTGCGAAAGGGTTCGTGCGGCGATCGAGACGACGCCGGTGGCGTATCAGGATCTGCGAATTACGGTGACGATTTCAATTGGCGTCGCCTTTCGCGGCGACGCCGAAATCTTCGACAAGGTCATGCACAATGCCGATCTCGCGCTTTATCGGGCCAAGGGCGGAGGACGCAATCGCGTTTGCATGAGCGGTCATGTCGAGCGGCGCCAGGCAGTGGCTTAAGCAGAAATAGACAAGGAAAAGCCCGCGAAACGAAGGTTTCGCGGGCTTTTTGACGTCGATGGTCTCAGATCAGACTTCGTCCTTGCGGGACAGAAAAATGCAGGCCAGCGTGATGAGGGCGGAGATGCAGAGGTAGTAACCCACATAACCCATGCCGTAATTCACCTGCAGCCATGTGGCGATGTAAGGCGCCAGCGATGCGCCGAAGATACCGGCCATGTTGAAGGTGATGGACGAGCCGGTGTAACGCACGCGGGTCGGGAAGGGGGCGGCGAGCGCCGTGCCGATCAGGCCGTAGGTCATGCCCATCAGCATCATCGCCAGAGCCGCGAAGACGAAGATCGAGCCTTCGCCGCCAGTCATCAGGCTGGGGAGCAGGAAGGAGAACAGGCCGATCAGTATCGTCGTCACGATCAGGACTTCACGACGGCCGAATTTCTCGGCGAGCTTGCCGGCGACCGGGATGAAGATACCGAAGACGATGGAGCCGAGGATTTGCACTTCCAGTGCATCAAGGAACGGAATTTTCAGAACCTTGACGTTGTAGGACAGAAGATAGGCGGTGCCGATATAGAACAGCACGAAGGTGGCCAGCGCCACGAAGGTGCCGAGCACGAGGCTGCGCTTGTGGCTGCGGAACAGTTCCGCAATCGGCACGGCCACACGTTCTTCCTTTTCGATCGCTTTCTGGAAGTCGGGCGTTTCGGTGATCGACAGGCGAACCCACATGCCGACAGCGATCAGAATGATCGAGGCGACGAAGGGGATGCGCCAGCCCCAGCTCAGGAGCGCTTCCTGCGACATGAAGTGCAGCAGAATCCAAAAGACGCCGGAGGAGAGGAAGAGACCGACGGGTGCTCCGAGCTGCGGGAACATGCCGTACCAGCTGCGTTTACCGGGCGGGGCATTTTCCGTGGCGAGCAAGACTGCGCCGCCCCATTCTCCGCCAAGGCCAAAACCCTGGCCGAAGCGGCAAAGCGCCAAAAGCAGCGGCGCCAGAACGCCGGCCGTCTCATAGGTCGGCAGAAGGCCGATCACGACCGTCGACACGCCCATGGTGAGCAGAGCTGCGACAAGCGTCGCCTTGCGGCCAACGCGATCACCATAATGGCCGAAAACCACCGCGCCGAGCGGGCGGGCGAAAAAGGCGATGGAGAAGGTGGCAAAGGATGCCAGAAGCGCCGTCGTCGGGTCGCTGTTCGGGAAGAACAGGGCCGGGAACACGAGCACCGCGGCCGTGGCGTAAACGTAAAAATCGAAAAACTCGATGGTCGTGCCGACCAGGCTGGCAGTGAGAACTCGTGCAGGCGAATTTGTCTTTACAGCGTTCGAATTGCCAGCTGTCGACGATACCCGAGATACCGCGTCAGTCATGGTTTGGGTTCCATTTCAGATGATTGGAATGTCATGCCTTGGAAGGCAGGGACTGCGTTAACGCAATTTTTGTTCCTATGGAATGCTAAAAAAGAAATAATGCAAATAATGTGATTGTTGAACACCGCAGGCCTCGCAATGCACTGCCGGTCACGGTGCTGCGATTGAGAGACTGATTCAGGCCGCGGATTTAAAATGCTGAAACGCCAGATAATTTTGTCTGGGGAATAAGCCCGTCTGTTAACGTTTCGACCTTGCCTTCATCGCGAAGTGGCGAACCCGCCAGGGCGGTTTTATTTCCGATCATTGAAAACCTGCATGTTGCAATCCGTACAACTCTCTGATTCCAAGGAGGTAATCGGGATTGATGCTGATTCTTTAACGGAACTCGGCATGTTGGACGCGGCGGTTAACGAAAGTAAACGATTCATTAACCTTAATGGCGTTTAACTGATCTCAAGGATCATGTGCCAGAATCACCGTCCGTTTCATTCGGTCGGTTTGGACATGGTTCGTAATGGAGAGTTGGTGTCAGAGGGTTCGATGGGCGGCAAGCACGTAGCTGTTCTTTTGGGTGGATTTTCGTCGGAGCGGCCGGTCAGTCTCTCGTCGGGCAACGCCTGCGCGCTTGCGCTCGAAGGCGAAGGCTACAAGGTCACCCGTGTTGATGTGGGGCGCGATGTCGCCGCCGTACTCGATGAGCTGCGCCCGGATGTCGCCTTCAACGCCCTGCATGGCCCCTTCGGCGAGGACGGCACCATTCAGGGTATCCTCGAATATCTGGCCATTCCCTATACACATTCCGGCGTGCTGGCGTCCGCCCTTGCCATGGATAAGGCGCAGGCCAAGAAGGTTGCCGCCGCCGCTGGCATCCCGGTTGCTGGCGAGCGCGTCATGAACCGCTTCGATTTCACCAGCGAACATCCGCTGCAGCCGCCCTATGTGGTGAAGCCGGTGCGCGAAGGTTCGAGCTTCGGGGTCGTCATCGTCAAGGAAGACCAGTCGCATCCGCCGCAGATTCTCACCTCGTCGGAATGGCCTTTCGGCAACCAGGTGATGGTCGAGCGCTACATTCATGGGCGCGAACTGACCTGTGGCGTGCTCGACGGCGAGGCGCTGGGCGTCACCGAAGTGGTGCCGCTGGGTCACAATTTCTATGATTATGATGCGAAATACGCTGCTGGTGGCTCGAAACATGTCATTCCCGCAGGAATTTCACCGAAAATTTACCAAAAGATTCAAACATTGGCGGTTATGGCGCATCAGGCGATCGGGTGCCGTGGCGTAAGCCGTTCAGACTTTCGTTACGACGACCGCTTCTCAGAAGATGGCGAAGTTATCTGGCTTGAAGTGAATACGCAGCCGGGCATGACGCCGACCTCCCTGGTGCCGGAAATGGCGGCCCATGCTGGCCGCTC
Organism: Agrobacterium fabrum str. C58; assembly: GCF_000092025.1. Classification (NCBI taxonomy): domain Bacteria; kingdom Pseudomonadati; phylum Pseudomonadota; class Alphaproteobacteria; order Hyphomicrobiales; family Rhizobiaceae; genus Agrobacterium; species Agrobacterium fabrum. Next base: position 2,051,262 of record NC_003062.2, on the reverse strand, counting down.
CTTTGGTGACCTTGTCAGCTGGATGGTGGAGGACGCTTCGTGTTTGCGGTGACCGGCAAAAAGTCGACGGCAAAAAAGCGCGAGCAATACGCGGCGACGGCCAATGCCGACGATCGCAGGGTGCTGCCGCGTCCTCTGCGTCGCTTCGTGCGTTTCGGTGTCAGCCTTGCGACCGGACGCATTCATATTCCCGCCCATACCGGCACGATTTCGGCCGTCGCCTTTTACGCGATGATCGGGCTTTACGGCATGTCGCTCGGCGGCCATACGAATATCGTCACCCAGACGACGACCTCGGCCGCCGGTTTCGCGGTTGAGGACGTCAAGGTCTCCGGCAATCTGCAGACTTCGGAAATCGAAGTCTTCCAGCTTCTCGGCCTCGACGGCAGCACCTCGCTGATTGCGCTTGATATCGATGCGGCACGCCGCAAGCTCGTCCAGCTTCCCTGGGTGGAAGATGTCGATATCCGCAAGGTCTATCCGAAGACGGTGGAAGTTCGCCTGAAGGAACGCCAGGCCTTCGGCATCTGGCAGCACGGCACGGAACTGTCGCTGATCGAAAAAAGCGGCAGTGTCATCGCGCCGCTGCGTGACAATAAATTTGCCGCCCTGCCGCTGTTCGTCGGACGCGACGCGGAAACGGGTGCTGCCGGTTTCGTCGCGCAACTGGCCGACTGGCCGGAAATCCGCAACCGCGTTCGCGCCTATGTGCGCATTGCCGGTCGCCGCTGGGATCTGCATCTCGATAACGGTATCGTCGTCAAGCTGCCAGAAGAAAACCTGCCGCAGGCGCTGCAATTGCTGGCGCGGCTCGATCTCGAGGAAAAGGTGCTGTCGCGCGATGTCGCAGCGGTGGACCTCAGACTGACGGACCGCACCACTATCCAGTTGACCGAAGGTGCTGCCGAACGCCGTCAGACCGCGGTAGATGCGCGCACCAAGGCTCTCAAGAAAGCGGAGAAGAACACATGAGCTTTTTTGGTTCTTCCCATTTCGGCCTGCCTCGTCTGAAGCCGCTTTCTTCCAAGCGCAGCCACATCGTCTCCGTACTCGACATCGGCTCGACCAAGGTCGTCTGCATGATCGGCCGGCTGACACCGCGTCAGGAAAGCGAAATCCTGCCGGGCCGTACCCACAAGGTCGAAATCATCGGCATCGGCCATCAGCGCTCGCGCGGCGTGAAATCCGGCGTGATCGCCGATCTCGACGCACTCGAAGGCGTGATTCGTCTTTCGGTCGATGCGGCCGAGCGCATGGCGGGCCTGACCGTCGACAGCCTGATCGTTAATGTTTCGGCCGGACGGCTGGCAAGCGACATCTATACCGCGAGCATCGATCTCGGTGGCCAGGAAGTGGAAGCAAGCGACCTGCGCAAGGTTCTGGTGGCGGCAAGCCAGCAGTCCATGCGCCAGGACCGGGCGATCCTGCATTCGCTGCCGACGGGTTATTCGCTGGATGGAGAGCGCGGCATCCGTGATCCGCTATCGATGTATGGCGATCTTCTCGGTGTCGACATGCATGTGGTGACGGTCGAACGCACGGCGTTGAAGAACCTCGAGCTTTGCGTCAATCGCGCGCATCTTTCGGTCGAAGGCATGGTGGCGACGCCTTATGCCAGCGGTCTTGCGGCGCTCGTCGACGATGAAGTCGAGCTTGGCTGTGCAGCCATCGACATGGGCGGCGGCACCACGACGATCTCGGTTTTTGCTGAGGGCCGCCTCATCCACACCGACGCGATCGGCCTTGGCGGCCATCACGTCACGACAGATCTTGCACGAGGCCTCTCGACACGAATCGAAGATGCGGAGAGACTGAAGGTGGTGCATGGTTCGGCTTTGCTGAATGGCGCGGATGAGCGCGACATGATTTCGATCCCGCCGATTGGCGAAGATGATCGCGATCAACCATCGCAAGTTTCAAGAGCACTTGTTACCCGCATCGTGCGGGCGCGTATCGAAGAGACGCTGGAATTGATCCGTGATCGTATCCAGAAGTCCGGCTTCAGCCCCATCGTCGGCAAACGCGTTGTCCTGACTGGCGGCGCAAGCCAGCTGACGGGACTGCCGGAAACGGCACGGCGCATTCTCGCCCGCAACGTTCGTATTGGCCGCCCCATGGGCGTGGCCGGTCTTCCGGTAGCGGCCAAGGGACCGGCATTTTCAACCGCCTGCGGACTGATGATCTATCCGCAGGTGGCGGACATCGAAATTCATGCGGCGCAAGGCGGAATGTTTTCGCCGTTTGGCAACGGTAGCGGCCGGATAGCCCGGGTTGGGCAATGGCTGAAAGAAAGTTTTTGAGTGGCCTCGTGGCGTAAGCCGGAGGTTTCAGAGTTGAGTTTTCAAGAATCGGCCAGCGGGGCGATGCGGCCAGAGAAAGAAGGAATGGTAAAATGACGATACAGCTGCAAAAGCCTGATATCACCGAGCTGAAGCCACGCATTACCGTTTTCGGTGTTGGTGGCGGTGGCGGTAACGCTGTCAACAACATGATCACGGCTGGCCTCCAGGGCGTCGACTTCGTCGTCGCCAACACGGATGCGCAGGCTCTGACCATGACGAAGGCAGATCGGGTCATCCAGCTCGGCGTCAACGTCACCGAAGGTCTCGGCGCCGGTTCCCAGCCGGAAGTCGGCCGCGCTGCCGCTGAAGAATGCATCGACGAGATCATCGATCACCTGAACGGCACCCACATGTGCTTCGTCACCGCCGGCATGGGCGGCGGCACCGGCACCGGTGCTGCACCCGTCGTCGCACAGGCTGCCCGCAACAAGGGTATCCTGACAGTCGGCGTCGTCACCAAGCCTTTCCACTTCGAAGGCGGCCGCCGCATGCGTCTGGCCGAACAGGGCATCGAGGAACTGCAGAAGTCCGTCGATACGCTGATCGTCATTCCGAACCAGAACCTCTTCCGCATTGCCAACGACAAGACGACCTTCGCCGACGCCTTCGCCATGGCTGACCAGGTTCTCTATTCCGGCGTTGCCTGCATCACCGATCTGATGGTGAAGGAAGGTCTCATCAACCTCGACTTCGCCGACGTCCGTTCGGTCATGCGTGAAATGGGCCGCGCAATGATGGGCACCGGCGAGGCTTCGGGTCCGGGCCGCGCAATGCAGGCTGCGGAAGCGGCAATTGCCAACCCGCTGCTCGACGAAACCTCGATGAAGGGCGCACAGGGCCTGCTGATCTCCATTACCGGCGGTCGCGACCTTACCCTGTTCGAAGTCGACGAAGCGGCGACCCGTATCCGCGAAGAAGTCGATCCGGATGCCAACATCATCCTCGGCGCAACCTTCGACGAAGCTCTGGAAGGCCTCATCCGCGTTTCCGTCGTCGCCACCGGCATCGACCGCGTTGCGGGCATCGGCGAACAGAACATTGCCGAAATGCGCGCAGCTGCCGCCAAGCCGCTTATCCGTCCTTCCGCGGCCGTTGCTCCCGCTCCGGCCGCAGTTCAGCCTGCACATGCAGTATCGCAGGCACCAAAGACCGTAGACCAGATCGCCCAGACCATCCGTTCGGCGGAAGCTGAAATGGAACGCGAACTTGGTTTTGCCGCCCACCAGCAGCCTTCTCAGGACTTCCGTCCGCAGAGCAAGCTGTTCGCATCGTCCCCGGCTGAAGCGCCGGCGGCTCTTCGTCCGGCCCAGCCGGTTCAGCAGGCTGCTCCGGCGCCGGTTGCTCAGGCACCGGTCTACCACGCTCCGGAACAGGTTGCCGTTCCGGCGCCGCGCATGCAGCAGCCGCAGGCACCAGTCTACCAGGAGCCTGCTCCGGTTGCCCGCCAGCCAGAGCCGGTACGCATGCCGAAGGTCGAAGACTTCCCGCCGGTCGTGAAGGCCGAGATGGATCACCGTGATCGCGCTACTCCGGTTGCACAGGAAGAGCGTGGCCCGATGGGTCTTCTGAAGCGCATCACCAACTCGCTTGGTCGCCGCGAAGAGGAAGAAGTTCCCTCCGACATGATGGATGCGCCGAGCATGGCGCCGCAGCGCCGCGCGCCGCTTTCGCCGGAAGCCAGCCTCTACGCACCGCGTCGTGGCCAGCTTGACGATCACGGCCGTGCGACGCCTTCCTCGTCCAGCCATCACGACGACGATCAGCTGGAAATCCCGGCCTTCCTGCGCCGCCAGTCCAACTAAAGGCGATTCCATACGCTCTTCGAAACGCCCGGATCTCACGATCCGGGCGTTTTGTTTATTTTACGTTATTAACACTAAATTAATTTGCGTTTTCAAAGGCTTGTGCATGTAACAATCCGAAACGAACAGTGATTTGTCGTGACACCTTCATGTGCGTATGTATGAGCCTGGGTAAGGGATAATACGGACTTGGCCGGTTGCCAAAACCGGCTTGAAAACTTGAACGGCGCTGGTTCAGACGGCGCGGTTTGCAAAACAAGGCATAGACGCATGACCATCGGACTGCTCGGATTTCAGACAACTATCGCACATGCTGTTCAGCTTAAAGGCATTGGCGTGCATTCCGGCAACCCGGTGTCGATGACGTTCCAGCCCGCGGAAGCCGGAACGGGCATTCTGTTTCAGCGCCTTCACGACAATGGCAGCGTCACTGAGTTGAAGGCCGTTTCGGCCAATGTCGGCAATACCGATCTGTGCACGGTGCTCGGCCGTTCGCTATCCCAGTCAGTGGCGACGATCGAACACGTCATGGCTGCCATCTACGCGATGGGCCTCGACAACCTCATCGTTGAAGTCGACGGTCCCGAAGTGCCGATCATGGATGGCAGTTCCGCTCCCTTCATCGAGGCGATCGAATCGGTCGGCATCAAGAATCTCGGTGTGAAGCGCCGTTACATCCGCGTCACCAAGCCGGTGCGCATCGATTCGGGTGCGTCCTGGGCTGAGTTCCGCCCCTATGACGGCACACGCTTCGAGGTCGATATCGATTTCGACACGCCGCTGATCGGCAGGCAGTCCTGGAAGGGTGATCTGACGGCAGAGACGTTCAAGAACGAACTGTCGCGTGCCCGCACTTTCGGCTTCATGCGTGACGTGGAGCGTCTGTGGGCCGCGGGTTATGCGCTCGGTTCCTCGCTTGAGAATTCGGTCGTCATCTCCGACGACAACAGCGTCATCAACATGGAAGGCCTGCGTTACGCCAAGGACGAATTCGTTCGTCACAAGACGCTGGACGCCGTGGGTGACCTGGCACTTGCCGGTGCGCAGTTCATCGGCTGCTACCGCTCCTATCGTGGTGGCCACAAGGTCAACGCGAATGCGCTGAAGGCGCTGCTGAGCGATCCTTCGGCCTATGAGATCGTCGAAGCGCCGGCTGCCCGCAATCAGGTGCGCGCCCGCGAATTCGTGGCGGTCAACATGCCGGAATTTGCACCCTGGTCTGCGTAAGTTTGTTTGCAGGCTATCAATTGACAGAAAAAGCCGCTCCCCTTGGGGCGGCTTTTTTGTGAGGCGGGGCAGGAAGTTGCATGTTATCGCCCGATAATCGTGCGATTGCATGGGCCGATGCCATAAAAATGCGTTAATGCGTCATCATTGCGTTGCCCTGCGGATGCTTTTATGGCTAGAACGCCAGTGCAAAGCCGATGCTTATGTATTTGCGCGGGAAGTGGGAACTGTCGAATGAAGCATGTAGGGTCTGGTGCAATGAAGGGTACGATGCGGGGGATCGCCGTTTCGTTGATGTTGGTCGGCGCAAGTGTCGTCGTCACGGCCTGCCAGTCCGATCCGGATATCGACATTACCAAGCTCGGCGTCGAGACCGATCCGCCTGACGTTCTGTACAAGCAGGGGCTTGCCAACATGAACGCCGGCAACATGACGGAAGCCTCACGCAAGTTCGAGGCGATCGACAAGCAGTACCCCTTCACCGAGTGGGGCCAGAAGGCGCTTGTCATGCAGACATTCATTGCCACGCGCACCAACAAGAACGATGTGGCCATCACGTCCGGCAGCCGTTTCCTGCGTCAGTATCCGCGCTCCAAGGATGCCGCCTATGTTCAGTACATGATCGGCCTTGCCTATTCGAAGCAGATTTCCGACGTGACGCAGGATCAGCGCGCCGCGCAGCGGACGATCGAAGCGATGAACAAGGTCGTGAACGACTATCCGTCTTCGGAATATGTCGCCGATGCACAGGCCAAGATTCGTTTCGCCCGCGACCAGCTCGCCGGCCGTGAAATGCAGGTCGGTCGTTATTACCTTGAGCGCAAGGAATATCTCGCCGCCGTTTCGCGCTTCCGCATCGTCGTCGAGCAGTACCAGAACACCAACCAGATCGAGGAAGCGCTGGCGCGTCTGACCGAAGCCTATTACGCCATGGGCCTGGTGGATGAAGCGCAGACCGCGGCCGCCGTTCTCGGCAACAACTATCCCGACAGCCAATGGTATGCAGATTCCTACAAGCTGCTGAAGGGCCAAGGCCTGGAGCCGCGAGAAAACAAGGGGTCCTGGATTTCGCGCGCCGGCAAGAAGCTCATCGGCGCCTGAGACGGGGCATAGGCCATGCTGGTCCAGCTCTCCATACGCGACATCGTTCTGATTGAAAGGCTCGACCTCAGTTTTGAGGCGGGCCTTTCCGTGTTGACGGGCGAGACGGGTGCCGGCAAATCCATCCTGCTTGACAGTCTTTCGCTTGCGCTTGGTGGTCGTGGTGATGGCGGCCTTGTGCGCCATGGCGAAGACAAGGGGCAGGTGACCGCCGCTTTCGAAGTCCCGAACGATCATCCCACCCGGCTTCTCCTGCGCGAAAACGGCCTTGATGACGATGGCGACCTTATTTTCCGGCGCGTGCAATCGGCTGACGGGCGCACCAAGGCCTATGTCAACGATCAGGCCGTGAGCGTGCAGATGATGCGCCAGCTTGGGCAGATGCTGGTCGAAATCCATGGTCAGCATGACGACCGCGCCCTTGTCGATACCGACGCCCATCGCACGCTGCTCGATGCCTTTGCGGGACTTAGTGATGAGGCGCGCAGCGTTCAGGGCCTCTACCGTACCTGGAAGGATGCCGACCGTGCTCTGAAGACGCACCGGGCCAAGGTGGAGGCGGCGGCGCGCGAGGCGGATTATCTGCGGTCTTCCGTCGAGGAGCTGGAAACACTTTCGCCGCGCGACGGCGAAGAGGACGAACTGGCCGAGCGCCGGGCGGTGATGCAGAAATCCGAACGCATTGCCGGTGATATCGCCGAAGCCAGCGAATTCCTGAACGGTAATGCGTCGCCCGTGCCTGTCATCGCCTCGATGATGCGCCGACTGGAGCGCAAGAGCCACGAAGCGCCCGGCCTGCTGGAAGATACCGTACAGTTGCTGGATGCTGCGCTGGACAGTCTTTCCAATGCGCAGATGGAAGTGGAGGCGGCGTTGCGCCGCACCGAATTCGATCCGCGTGAGCTGGAGCGGGTGGAGGAACGATTGTTCGCGCTGCGCGCTGCCGGCCGCAAATATAATGTTGCCGTGCCTGACCTGCCGGCGCTTGCCGAAAAAATGGTGACGGATCTCGCCGATCTCGATGCCGGCGAAGAAAAGCTCGGCAAGCTCGAGGCCAATCTCGGCATCGTGAAGGCTGATTTCGACCGGGCCGCCCGGTCGCTTTCCGAAAAGCGCCGCAATGCGGCGGAGGCGCTATCGGGGGCTGTCATGGCCGAACTTCCGGCGCTGAAGCTGGAGCGGGCGCGGTTTACCGTCGAGGTAACTTCCGATCCCGAGCAGGCGACGGCCGACGGCATCGATACGGTGGAATTCCACGTTCAGACCAATCCGGGCACACGGCCGGGGCCGATCATGAAAGTGGCATCGGGCGGCGAATTGTCCCGCTTCCTGCTGGCCCTTAAAGTGGCGCTGGCGGATCGCGGTTCGGCACCGACCCTGGTGTTCGATGAAATCGATACGGGCGTCGGCGGTGCGGTGGCGGATGCCATTGGCCAACGGCTGCGCCGCCTGTCGAAAACCGTGCAGGTTCTGTCCGTCACCCACGCGCCGCAGGTGGCGGCACGGGCGGCCACCCACCTTCTCATTTCCAAAGGCCCATCGGGCGATGGCAGCGAGCGCATCGCTACGCGCGTCGCGACCATGGAACCGAACCACCGTACCGAAGAGATCGCTCGCATGCTTGCCGGCGCGTCGGTGACCGACGAGGCGAGGGCTGCGGCGGCCCGTCTCCTCGCGGCAAAGGACTGATCGTTCGCCCAGCGCTGCAAGAGCGCCTTTGGTGTTGTGGGTCTTGTGAGACTGGCGGCAAAACTGATTTTATTGCTGTTTCATTTCGGCTAAAAGCGTTCGGTAATTCTGAAACGAGGCCGCTATGTCGAAAGACCAGATTCCCGTCGAAAACCTGACCGAGCTTGAAGCCTCTTCGGAGCTGGCGTTTCTGGCAGCCGAGCTTGCCCGTCATGATGCGCTTTACCACGGCAAGGACGCACCGGAGATTTCCGATGCCGACTATGATGCGCTGAAGCGGCGCAACGATGCCATCGAAGCGGCGTTTCCGGCATTGGTGCGGGCTGACAGCCCGTCGAAGAAAGTCGGCTTCACACCGTTGCCGACCTTCGCGCCCATCGTGCATGCCCGTCCGATGCTGTCGCTCGACAATACGTTTTCGGAAGAGGACCTGCGCGATTTCGTCAGTTCCGTCTATCGTTTCCTCGGGCACTTGCCTGATGATTCCATCGCCTTTACCGCCGAGCCGAAGATCGACGGGCTTTCCATGTCGATCCGCTATGAGAACCGCAAGCTCAAAACGGCGGCGACGCGCGGCGATGGTACGACCGGCGAAAACGTCACCGCCAATATCAGGACCATCAAGGAAATTCCGAACGAACTGCCGGCCGATGCGCCCGATGTGGTGGAGGTACGCGGCGAAGTCTATATGGCCAAGAGCGACTTCCTGGCGCTGAACGCCCAGATGGAGGCCGATGGCAAGCAGACCTATGTGAACCCGCGCAACACGGCATCCGGTTCTCTGCGCCAGCTCGATGCGAATGTGACGGCGAAACGCAAGCTGCGGTTCTTTGCCTACGCGCTGGGTGAAGTCTCCAACGGCGGCCAGCCGGCGCGGATTGCCGATACGCAATATGGCATCGTCGAGAAGTTCCGGGAGTGGGGATTCCCGGTCAATCCGCTGATGAAGCGATTCACCTCCGCCCAGCAATTGCTTGAGCATTATAATGAAATCGGTGTCGCACGGCCCGATCTCGATTACGATATTGACGGCGTCGTCTATAAGGTCGACCGGCTCGATCTTCAGGAACGTCTGGGTTTCCGCTCCCGCAGCCCGCGCTGGGCCACTGCACACAAGTTTCCGGCCGAGCAGGCCTTTACCACCGTCGAGAATATCGAAATTCAGGTGGGACGCACCGGCGCTTTGACGCCGGTGGCGCGCCTCACGCCGATCACCGTTGGCGGCGTGGTCGTCACCAATGCGACGTTGCACAATGCCGATTATATCGAAGGCATCGGCAATAGCGGCGAGCGTATCCGCCCGGAGGATCATGACATTCGCATCGGCGACACTGTCATCGTGCAGCGTGCCGGCGATGTCATTCCGCAGGTGCTGGATGTGCTTCTGGAGAAGCGCGCGGCTGGGGCGGCGAAATATGTTTTTCCGGAGAAATGTCCGGTCTGCGGCAGCCATGCGGTGCGGGAACGCAACGAAAAGACCGGCAAGCTCGATTCGGTCACCCGCTGCACCGGCGGTTTCGTCTGCCGGGCGCAGGCGGTGGAGCATCTGAAACATTTCGTCTCGCGTAATGCCTTCGACATTGAAGGGCTGGGCACCAAGCAGATCGATTTCTTCTTCGAAAGCGACGATCCGGCACTTTCGATCAAGACCGCGCCTGACATTTTTACGCTGAAGGCGCGGCAGGAAGCGTCTCATCTGACCAAGCTCGAGAATATCGACGGCTTCGGCAAGGTTAGCGTGAAGAAGCTGTTCGATGCGATCGATGCCCGCCGTGCGATTGATCTACACCGGCTGATTTTCGCGCTCGGCATCCGTCACGTCGGCGAGACCACGGCGAAGCTTCTGGCGCGTTCCTATGGCACTTATGAGCATTTCGAGAAGGCGATGAAGGCGGCGGCCGATCCGGCGAGCGATGCCTGGGCGGAACTCAACAGTATCGACGGCATCGGCGAGGTGGTGGCCCGTGCCATCATCGAGTTTTACAAGGAGCCGCGCAATCTCGATGTTATCGACCGGCTGATACGGGAGCTTCAGCCGAAGGAGGCCGAGAAGCCTTCAACTGAGGGCAGCCCGGTGGCAGGCAAGACTGTCGTCTTTACCGGCTCGCTGGAAAAATTCACCCGCGATGAGGCGAAGGCGCGGGCCGAAAGCCTGGGCGCAAAGGTTGCCGGTTCCGTTTCGAAAAAGACGGATATTCTGGTGGCAGGGCCGGGGGCGGGCTCCAAGCTTGCCAAGGCGACGGAGCTGGGTGTGCAGACCATGGACGAGGATGAGTGGCTGGCGTTGATCGGCGGCTGATACGGCGTCATCGCTGTGTTGCCTTGCACCGCTAGAGGTTTGCGCCTGAAACGGGGAACGCATCATGGATGACCGCATTGTCGTCACCACTCAGCAGGTCCGCGCGCTGATTGCCAGCCAGTTTCCGCAATGGGCGGCGCTGGATGTTCAGCCGGTGGACCTGAGCGGCTGGGACAATCGCAGCTTTCGCCTTGGCGAAGATATGCTGGTCCGCATGCCGAGTGCTGAGCGTTATGTGGCGCAGGTGGAGAAGGAACATCGGTGGCTGCCGGAGCTTGGACCTCTCCTGCCGGTCCCAATTCCAGCACCGTTGGCGCTTGGACAGCCGGGCGAGCAATATCCATTCTGCTGGTCCGTCTACCGCTGGCTCAAGGGCGAACCTCTCGCCCGGTATCTGGACAGCATCGAGCTTTCGGCCATTGCCATCGATGTTGCTGCGTTTTTAAAGGCCCTGCACGGCATAGATGCTTCGGCGGGCCCACCTGCCGGCGCGCATAATTTCCATCGTGGCGGCTCGCTCGCAGTCTATGACGGGGAGGCGCGGGCCTCGGCGGCGCGCCTTGCCAATGAAGTGGATCAGGCGCTGGCCATGGAGATATGGCAGCTTGCCCTTTCCAGCCATTGGCAGGGGAAGGGCGTGTGGGTGCATGGCGATATTGCCGAGGGCAATCTGCTGGTGCAGGACGGGCGGCTGTCGGCGGTCATCGATTTCGGCAGTTCCGGCGTCGGTGATCCGTCGTCCGATCTCATTCTCGCGTGGAATGTGCTTGATGCGCATAGCCGGGCTGTTTTTCGCCAGGCTCTGGGTCTGGATGAGGCCACATGGCAGCGCGGGCGCGGCTGGGCACTGTGGAAGGCGCTTATCGTGCTGGATGCCGAGCGCGGGCGGAACGAAAAAATGGCCGAATGGTCGCGGCGGACCCTTCGGGAGATATTTGCGGATCACTTGGAAAACTGATCGCCTATCGAAGCCGTGCCATCACATGGGCATCGACGTATTTTCCATCACGATAGGCATCGTTGCGCAGGGTGCCTTCGCGTTCGAAACCGAATTTCTCGTAAAGCCGGATGGCCGGGAGATTGTCGGTGAAGACGTTGAGCTCGATGCGACGGATATCGTGCCAATTGTCAGCCGTGTCGATGAGAGCCCCAAGAAGATGCGATCCCACACCTTTTCCCGCGAAATCGTCATGAACACTGATCACCAGATCGGCGATGTGGGCCTGCCGTCCCGCCCGGCGATACAACCCGCCATTGGCAACGATCTTTCCGTGCCATTCGCCGATAATCGCAATATCGTTCGGACCGCGGTTTTCCATTGCCTTCCTGGTCTTTTCCACCGATTGAAACGGTTGCCGAAGCGTGCCGTAACGAACCCCCGGCAGATTGAACAGTTCGGTCAAGGCTTCGGCATCGTCCAGACGTGCAGCACGCAGGATAACGTCGCTTAACTGGAACTGTCTGTCTTCATTGTCGGCAATTTTTACAGTGTGCATGCCTGTCTCCTTGGGCGTGTGTGGAGCAGGTGTCCGAACCCTGCTCTGGCTGGCAGGGTGGAAATGGATCGCTTAACGCGACGACATACCTTCCCCTGCCGAATGGCCGGTCATTGTATGGCGACGGGTGATGTTGTGTTTCGTTGCGATCATGCGCGCAGAATGCTTTTGCCCCGCGACCCTGTCAAGCGGGCGCGTTGCGCAGCAGGCTTCGAAGTTTCACCGGTAACCTTCCATCGATGGCGGCCAGTCCGGCGGCGATCATCGCCATGCCCGCGAAGTGCTTGATTTCCAGCTGCTCGCCGAGAATGAGCGAGCCAAGTAAAATGGCGCTGACCGGTATGAGGAAGGTGACAAGGGCGAGGTTGGTGGCGCCGGCGCTGGCAAGAATGCGGAAGAAGATGAGATAGGCAAGCGCTGTCGATAGCAGGGCGATGCCGATCAGCGCCCCCCAGGTGCCAAGGCCTGGCATGGCGAGTGTCCAGGGTTTGTCGATGAGGAGTGCGGCGGGGATAAGCATCAATGTCGACGAGGATATCTGCCCGGTGGCGGTCATCAGCGGCGGCACGCCCATGGCCTTAAAGCGACGGCCGAAGATGCCCGCGAAGGAATAGGAGATGGCCGCGCCGAGAATGGCGATCTGGCCCCACAGGCCGGATGATCCGCCAAAGGCTGCCGGTCCGATCATGGTCGCCACGCCGACAAAACCGATTAGCACGCCGGCGAGCTTGTTGCCGGTCATCTTTTCGTCGGCGGTCAGAAAGTGGGCGACGATGACGGTGAAGAGCGGCGTCGTGGCATTGAGGATCGAGGCGAGACCGCTGGCGATCTGGGTCTGGCCCCAGACGATCAGGCAGAAGGGAATGATGTTGTTGAGCAGGCCCATGCCGAAAAAGGCGCGCCACACCGCCCATTCACGCGGCAGACGAAGGCCCATGATGCGGCAGACGACCAGCAGCGCCACGGCCGCAAGGCTGACGCGCAAGGTGACGATGGTGACGGGGGGCAATTCCTTCACCGCGACGCCGATGAAAAAGAATGATCCGCCCCATAGCAGCGAAAGTGCTATCAGCATCGCCCATTCACGGGCATCCATCTGTTTCTGTATCGCCATCTTCGTCTCCCACGGGGTATGAATATTGACATGGTCGCAGATCGGGGTGCTGCCATCCACCCGATATCGGTTGAGTTTATCTGAAGCTCATATTGCTGGCGTTCCGCAGCTTTCATGTCCTGTTGCGTCTATTTACTCCCTGTTTTAAGATGTTTTCAAACGATTGTTTCTCGTTGGATAATTGAGTTGAGCTAAACCATGGCGACGGAACTTCCATCTCTGAAGGGGCTGCAGGCCTTCGAGGCCGCAGCGCGTTATCGCAGCGTCACGCTTGCTTCCAACGAGCTGAACGTCACCCCTGGTGCGGTCAGCCTGCAGATCCGCGAGCTGGAGGCGCGCCTTGGCGTGCAGCTGTTCTTTCGCAAACCGCGCAGCATCCAGCTGACGCGCGAGGGAGAGCGTTATTACGGCGCGCTCCGCACCGCCTTCCGGATGATGCGCGAAGCGACGGCGGAACTGACGGCACGCTCCGAGATCACTGTTCTGACGCTTAGCTGCACGCCGACTTTCGCCGTGCAATGGCTGATGCCGCGATTGCCTTCCTTCCAGCAGCAACACCCGCATGTGGATGTCCGTATCAGCGTGACCAACCGGCTGGTGGATTTTTCGCGGGACGATGTCGATCTGGCGGTGCGGCATGGTTTCGGGCGTTATGAAGGGCTGGAGAGCATCCGTTTCATCGATGACAGCACCCTGCCGGTCTGCGCACCGCAACTTCTGGAAAAATACGGGCCGCTTCGGGAGGCGGGAGACTTGAAATCCGTGCCGCTGCTGCATGATGAAAACCGCAACGAGTGGCGGCGCTGGCTGGAGGCGGCGGGCGCATCCGAGGTGGACGCTTCGGGCGGCACGGTCTTCATCGACAGCAATGGCGCGCTGGATGCGGCCAAGGCTGGGCACGGCATTGCGCTGACGCGGCGTTCGCTTGTTTCCCGCGAACTTGTGGAGGGCGCATTGATAGCGCCCTTCGGCACGGACATGGCCAGCACGCTCGCCTATTTCCTGGTTTATCCACGGCGCATGCTGGATAATCCCGATCTCGTGACGCTCATCGACTGGATGCTTTCGCAAGCGGGTTCCACTGAGGCTGGTTCTCTTTGACGCCAATCCGGTCTATGCCGGAAGACAACAACGGGAATCACTCTTGAAAACTATCGCCATCGATTTCGAGACCGCCAATGAGGAGCGGGGCAGCGCCTGCTCCGTCGGGCTTGCGTGGATTGAGGACGGCCAGATCGTTCGTGTCGAGGAACGTCTCATCCGCCCCAGGGACATGCGGTTTTCGCCCTTCAACATCGCGGTTCACGGAATTCGCCCTCGTGATGTCGAGGACGCGCCGGAGTTTCCTGAGGTGATGGAGGAGTTCATCGACGATTTCCACGGCGCGACCATGATCGCTCATAATGCCGCCTTCGATTTCAGCGTCATGCGTGCGTCGTTCGACAAGTACCGGCTGTCCTATCCTGATCTTTCCTACCTCTGCAGCGTCAAGATCGCCCGACATGTCTGGCCACATCTGGTGTCGCACAAGCTGAATGTCATTGCCCATCATCTCCAGTTGCGTTTCGTGCATCATAATGCGGCGGAAGATGCGGTTGTCTGTGCTGCCGCCTCGATTGCGGCGGCGCGGGCTCTCGGTGTTGCGCATATTCGCGATCTGCCGGAAAAGATCGGTATGGTCGCTGGCCGTCTGACGTCCACGGGTTATCAGCCCTGCAGCATGAAAAAACGGACCGTCGCACGGGTTGCCTGAGCGGGTTTTCCACCTATGTCTTATGCAAGCGTAACGGAGAAGATGCGATGAGGATGAAAACTCTGTCGGGTTTGTTTGCGGGCCTTCTGGCATTGCTGCCGGTAACAGCGGCGCATTCCGAGGTCGTTGGCAAGGTTGGCGTCGACTGGATCGGCAATGACATCGTCATCGAGGCGATCGCCGATCCGAAGATCAAGGGTGTGACCTGCCACGTTACCTATTTCGACCGCGGCGTGATCGACCGGCTGAAGAACGGCAACTGGTTCGAAGACCCTTCCAATAACGCCATTTCCTGCAGCCAGACGGGGCCGGTGGAGATCGGCGATATCGATCTCTCCAAGGGCGGGGAAGAGGTGTTCCGGCAGGGCATGTCGCTGATCTGGAAAAAGCTCGTCGTCAGCCGCGTCTATGACAAGGCGAATGATACGCTGATCTACCTCGTGCACGCGCGCGAGCTGAAGGACGGATCGGCCAAGATGGCGATTTCGACGGTGCCGCTTTATAACCAGCAGGTAACGTGGGAAAAGGGCAAGCCGTGAGGTTTGCCATCGGCGCTGCTGCGCATAATCCACCCGCGACGTCATCCTCGGGCTTGTCCCGAGGATCCAATCACGTATCGTAAATCGTTAGGTTGCAGATGCTCGGGACAGGCCCGAGCATGACGGAGGAGGGGTTTGCGACGTTGGCGCGTCCCTCAGGTCGAGCCGCAGAACCTGCCCGTTAATTTTGAAAACTCGGTGACATGATCAGGCCGCTTCGCGCGCCAACTCGTCCGCAATGACGGTGTCGAGGTTGAGGAAGCAGACCATGCTCTTTTCCAGCGCCACGATGCCGCGGCAGAAGCTACGCTGCTCTTCCGGAATGATATCGGGCGCGGGCTGCAGGTCTTCCGAGCGGATGGTCATCATGTCGGAGACCTGTTCCACCAGAAGTCCGACCAGCTTGCCGCCGATATCGGTGACGATGATGGCGGAGCGTTCGGACGGTTCGGTCATTTTCATGCCGAGGCGGCCGGCCATGTCGATGACGGGAATAACGGCGCCGCGCAGGTTGATGAGGCCGAGAACATAAGGCGGCGTGTGCGGCATCGGGGTAACCGGCGCCCAACCGCGAATTTCGCGGATCGCCATGATGTCGATGCAGAATTCCTGATCGCTCAGATGGAAGGAAACGATTTCGAGATATGCGCCGGATTGCTTGATGGCGTTGGACATGACGGCAGGTTTCCTCTGATGGCTCTCTAACAGGCCCACGCAGGATTGAGCTTTATGCGGTGGCCGGAATGGACCGGGAGACATCATGTCGAGGATTGAAAAACCGCTGCGGGCATCATGCGCAGCAAGATTTTAAACTTTCCCTAACAATTACTGGTTCCACAGCGCGGGCCCCCGGTATTTTGGCGGTTTTCGCGTCTGCGCAAACAGGTTATAACAGGGATATGAAGGCACTGACGTCCCATCCGCTGAAGTTTATTCTGGCAAGTCTTGCCGCGGCGGCTTCGCTTGCCATTGTGCTTCTTGCCTTTGACGGCTGGGTGCGGCACAGCACGGATATTTTCCTTTCTACTGTGCAGAGCGGCATTGCCTGGTGCCTGTGATCCCAATGCCAATTGCGGCTTTGTGACAAATCAGCGCGGTCAGCCCAAATACGGCCAGTTGATTTGCCGTTGCCGCTGCCCTTCGCTATCAGTCGGGCAGGGCCTGCGATATGCCGCCGGCTTTCGGGGTAGGATTGGACAATGAGAAATATTCGCATCGTATTGTGGGCCGTGGTGGTCGTTCTTGCCGGTGTCGTCAGCTGGCTGACGATCGAGATGACGAAAACCCGCGAGGAGATGGTGGAAACGGCCTATGGCGTGCCTTTCGCGCTGACCGCGCAAAATGGCCAGCCGATCACCGAAAAGGCGTTTCAGGGCAAACCGACGGCGCTGTTCTTCGGCTTCACCCATTGCCCGGAAGTCTGCCCGACCACGCTGTTCGAGCTGAACGGCTGGATGGAGAAGGTCGATCCGGCCGGTGACAAGCTGCAAGCCTATTTCGTATCCGTCGATCCCGAGCGCGATACGCCTGAGATCATGCAGCAATATGTCTCCAACGTCTCGAAGCGGATCACCGGCATCACCGGCCCGGCCGACAAGATTGCCGAAACGCTGAAAGGCTATCGCATCTATGCCAAGAAGGTGCCGGTGGATGAAAAGGATCCGAATGGCGATTACACCATGGATCATACGGCGTCCGTGATCCTGCTTGATGCCAACGGCCGCTTTGCGGGAACGATCGCTTATGGCGAAAACCCTGATGTCGCCGAGCAGAAGCTCCAGAATCTTCTTAAAGGCGCGAAGGCATAATTACGCCGGGCTTATTGGACTGATGAAGGTTTTGTGGCAAAGGCAGACTGAGTAGCCCTAGCCAGAGAAAGCAGCCGCCGTGAGCGAAATCCGCCTCTATGTCACCACGACCGAAATCAAGGCCGGTGAAATCCTCGATCTCATGTCGGACTATTTCGGCGAGGAGGATGTCGCGATCGCCACGACCGAGGTGGATGAGAAGCGCGACATCTGGGAAGCCTCCGTCTATCTGATGGCGGAGCAGGAGGAGGAGTTCCGCGAGCGCGTCAGCACTTTGCTTGCCCCCGCCTTTCCCGGTCTCGTCATTGAGAAGGAAATCATTCCCGATGTCGACTGGATCGCCAAATCGCTCGAGGGGCTGAAGCCGGTGCGGGCAGGGCGGTTCATCGTCCATGGCGCGCATGATCGCGACAAGGTGCAGCCGCACGATCTGGCGATCGAGATCGAGGCGGGGCAGGCTTTCGGCACCGGCCATCACGGCACCACGGCCGGCTGCCTTGAAATGATTGAGGACGTGCTCCGTGCACGGAAGGTGCGCAACGCGCTCGATCTCGGCACCGGCAGCGGTGTGCTGGCGATTGCGGTGCGCAAGATGCGTCCCATTCCCGTGCTGGCAACGGACATCGATCCCATTGCCGTCAAGGTGGCCAAGGAAAATGTACGGCTGAACGGCATTGTTTCCGGGATGGCGCTGGAAACCGCACCGGGTTTCCACTCAGATGCTTTCCGCAAGCATGGTCCGTTCGATCTCATCATCGCCAATATTCTGGCGCGGCCGCTCATCAAGATGGCGCCGCAGCTCGTCACGCATCTGGCGCCCGGCGGCACCGTCATCCTGTCGGGCATTCTTGCATCGCAGCGCTGGAAGGTGCTTTCCGCGTATAATGGCGCCAAGCTTTCCCATATCCGCACCATCTGGCGCAATGACTGGGTAACGCTGCATCTGCGCAAGGACTGACGTTCTCGCAACAGCTATTTCGGACAAAAGAAAAGGCGGCGCTTTCGCGCCGCCTGGAAACCCGCGAGCATGGGAGGAGCTTGCTCAAGCGGGTCGACGTATTCCTGATCAGACGCGGTGGAGGGAGGATCGCCGCGCCTGATGTCATCAGAATACGTAGCTGGACTTTGCCTTGTGGCGCAGATCGGCGCGGTTCATGCCGAGCGCTTCGAGCGACTTGTCGTCGAGGTTCAGAAGGGCGGCGTTAACATGACGGCTGACCTGACGCTCGCGTGCTTCAATGACGCGATCGAAGGCGGTGCGGAGGAAAGATTTTGCCATTGCTTCAAATCCTTTTTTGCCAGGAGAGTGTCTCTCTCGCTGTGTTGACCTTGATATAAGCGATGTGTTTTTGTTTGGTTAGGTGGGAAAGCTCACGGTAGGCATGCTTAAAACGCATATCAATCCGCCTTGAGTACGACTTATTCCGCAAAAAATGCACAATTTATCACCGCAATTCGCTCTGTCATATATGGCTTGAAACCGGATTGATCGGCATGGCATGGTCCTATCCGGTCGCTGATCCTATCGCGCGGTTGGCGGCTTTTCTTATGACAGTTTCTGAAAGACACACATGTTCCAGACCTTCGACAACAAATCCGCACCGCAATTCGGCAAGGCCCGTGTCGAGGCGCTGCGCGCCGGTTTCGATGCACTCGGTATCGACGGATTTCTCGTGCCGCGCGCCGATGAATATCAGGGAGAATATGTGCCTGAGTGCGCCGAGCGCCTGTCATGGCTGACCGGCTTTACTGGTTCGGCCGGCATTGCTCTGGTGACGCGCGCGCAAGCGGTGGTGTTTGTCGATGGCCGATATACGACGCAGCTCAAGTCTCAGGTCGATCAGTCGGTCTTTACCGGCGGTGATCTGGTCGGCGCGCCGCCTTCCGTCTGGCTGTCCGAACATGCGGCACAGGGTTTCCGGCTCGGCATCGATCCATGGCTGCATACCGGCGCCGAGTTGAAGCGGCTGGAAAAGGCGCTGGCCGGCAAGGGCGGCTCGGTCGTGCTTCTGGAAAAGAACCCGCTCGATGCTCTCTGGCAGGACCGTCCCGCCGAGCCGCTGGAACCCGTTGTCATCCAGCCGGAAGCCTTTACCGGGATACTGGCGAAGGAAAAGATCGCCTCGCTCGCGGAAACCGTCTCGGCCAAGGGTGCGGATGCCCTGCTGGTCACCGACCCGTCATCCATCGCCTGGATTTTCAATATTCGCGGCAATGACGTGCCGCACACGCCGCATCCGCTCGCCCGCGGTATCATTTATGCCGACGGCAAGGCGGATATTTTTCTCGACAAGCGCAAGACCGGCATCGAGGCCGAGGCCTATCTCGCGCAACTGGCGACGCAGCTGCCGCCATCGAAGATTGCCGACCGTCTGCACGCCATTGCCAGCGCCAAAGGCCGGGTGATGGTCGATGCCGATCTGACGCCTGTCGCGCTGACCGGCGCGATCACTGCGGCGGGTGGCTCTCTGATTGAAGAGGCCGATCCGGTCCGCCTGCCGCGGGCGCGCAAGAACAAGGCGGAGCTTGCCGGCTCGGCTGCCGCGCATGTGCAGGATGGTGCGGCGATGGTTGAATATCTCTGCTGGCTGGATCGCCAGCAGCCGGGCAGCGTCACCGAGATTGCCGCAGTAAAGGCGCTGGAGGCGGCACGCGCCAAGGTGGGGCAGGCGATGCAGAACCCGCTGAAGGATGTGTCGTTCGACACGATTTCCGGCGCTGGCGACCATGCCGCCATCATCCATTACCGCGTCACGACGGACACGGACCGCATACTTGCCGATGGCGAGATGTTTCTCGTTGATTCCGGTGCGCAATATGTCAACGGCACCACTGATATCACCCGCACCGTTGCCATCGGCACGGTGCCGGAAGAGCAGAGGCGTTTCTTCACGCTGGTGCTGAAGGGCGTGATTGCCATTAGTGCGGCACGGTTTCCGAAGGGAACGCGTGGCTGCGACCTCGATCCGTTGGCGCGCATCGCGCTCTGGAAGGCGGGGGCAGATTATGCCCATGGCACCGGCCACGGCGTCGGCTCCTATCTCTCCGTGCACGAGGGGCCGCAACGTATTGCAAGGCTTTCGACGCAGGAGCTTCTCCCCGGCATGATCCTGTCGAACGAGCCGGGTTATTATCGTCCCGGCGCTTTCGGCATCCGGATCGAGAACCTGATCTATGTGCGCGAGGCGGAGGAGGTGGCCGGCGGTGACCAGCCGATGTTCTCCTTCGAGACGCTGACCTGGTGCCCGATCGACCGCCGGCTGGTCGTCGTGTCCCTGCTGACTGACGAGGAACTCGACTGGCTGAACGCCTACCACGCCGACGTTCTGGAGAAGCTCTCTCCGCTCATCACCGATGAAGAGGTGAAGGCGTGGCTCGTTGCCGCGACGAAGCCGTTGGAGCGGGCCGCCTAAAACAGCGAGACGTGCCTGATGGCTATGACGATGGCCCAGCCGATGGCGAGCATCGTCAGGCCGGGAAAGCGCAGGCAGACCAGAAGGGCTGCCACCATGCCGATCTTCACCTCGTATCCGCCTTCGAAAAAGGCGGGTGCGACGAGCGTGGTCAGAACCGCAACCGGCACGGCGTTCAGCCCGGCCTCCATGCGCGGCGGAATGGATTTCATCCGCGTCATCAACACATAACCGCCGATGCGGGTGAGATAGGTGGCGATGGCGGCGAGTGCGATCAGGATCAGCGTATCGGCGTGCAGCATGTCGCTCATGGTGTTTCCGCCTTGCTTTCGGGATTGGCCGCTTCCGCACTCTGTTTCGGCGGATAGAGGACCGCGACGACAATTCCGGCAACCGCGCCGAGGCTGACATGCCACGGCGAACCGACGAAGTGATAGGCGACCGTCGCGCCGGCAGCGCTTGCCAGCATGACAGGGTAGAAATTCTCCCGTTGGCGGAAGCTTAAGACCATGCCCATGAAATAGATCGGCAAAAGCACATCAAGCCCGATGGCTTTCGGATCGCCGACGAGATTACCGAGCGAGGCGCCGAGAATGGTCATGGCGAGCCACAGCACATAAACCGGTGTGGCAAAGCCCATGTACCAGGAAAAACCGACCGTACCGGTGTTCTCGTATTTCCTGACCGATTCGGCGAATTGCGGATCGACCAGCACGAAGAAGCCCGCAGCCTTCTGCAGAAGCGACCAGTTCGAGATCATCCGGGCAATGGCGGCCGAATAGAGGATGTGGCGGAAATTGACCGCGAAGACGGAAAGAACGATCAGCCAGGGCGCAACCTTCTGGCCGAACAACTCGATACCGACGAGCTGGCTCGCGCCAGCATAGACGGTGCCGCTCATGATCGTGGCTTCGGTGATACTGAGGCCATTATCGACCGCGACCGCGCCGAACAGCGCACCGAAGGGGGCGGCGGAGAGGGCGATCGGGAAACCGCTCTTCAATCCCTCGCGAAAATCTGCATTGAACATGTCTGGAAACTCCTTGCCGCCGCTCTATCGCCGTCCCGCCCGGCTGGCAAACGAATTGCATGAATGGATCGATTGATTAACTTGAAGCTTCCGTTACGGTAACGCCTCACGCGGCCCGCGCCGCGGAGGGCTGCGTCGCCATTTTCTTCGCGCGTGCGCTTATGTGGTCAGATGGTGGAGGATCGATGCTGGAAAAGCAGGAAAAGGCGGCTCTGGCCACACGCATCCGGGACTATCTTACCCGCGAGACGGAAACTGAAATCGGTCTTCTTCAGGCGGAAATCTTCGTGGATTTTCTGGCCGACGAAATGGGGTATGTGTTTTACAATCAGGGCCTTAGGGATGCCCATGCGGCGATCCTGCGGCGTCTTGACGATGCGGCTGCTGATATCGATGTGCTGGAGAAACCGAAGCTGCGCTAAGGGCGCGGCGCTAGTTCCGCAATATGTCGCGGCTCTTGAGAATGACCGCGCCTTTTTCCCGCATGGCTGCCACCGCGGCTTTGATGCCCTGCGGGTCGATGCCGCGACTGGCATCCTCGATGAAGCGCACCTTGACGCCGGGCAACATGTCGAGGGCATCCTGCACTGAAAAACTGACGCAATAATCGGTGGCAAGGCCGCAGACGTCGAGTTGCGTCACGCCCTGGCGGGCCAGATAGTCGGACAGTCCTGTGGTGGCCACCTGGTCATTGTCGCGAAAGGCGGAATAGCTGTCGATGGCGGGGTTCTCGCCCTTCTGCTGGATGTAATCGAAGGCTTCCATATTCAGGTCGGGGTGAAATTCCGCATCCGGCGTACCCTGCACGCAATGGTCCGGCCACATCATCTGCGGCTTGCCGGAAAGTTCGCCCATGTCGAAGGGTTGCTTGCCGGGATGCTGCGAGGCGAAGCTGCCGTGATTTTCCGGGTGCCAGTCCTGCGAGGCGACGATGAGATCATAGCCGCCATTGTCGATCAGGGCATTGG
The DNA here is from genome assembly GCF_000092025.1 of Agrobacterium fabrum str. C58. NCBI lineage: Bacteria > Pseudomonadati > Pseudomonadota > Alphaproteobacteria > Hyphomicrobiales > Rhizobiaceae > Agrobacterium > Agrobacterium fabrum. The sequence continues at coordinate 2,028,681 of NC_003062.2, read as the reverse complement.
CGATGGGTACGACCGCGTCTCCATCGGTAACGGCCAGATTGCCACCCGGGCAAAACCCGTTCTGAATATCGATGAGCAGCAGCGCCTTCATGATGTGCCTCCCTTTTTTTCGCAGGATGCCAAGCCGGCTTTGGCGGATCAAGCCCCTTTCGCCCTATCCGGCAGGCAGGGGTGTTTCCGGCATGAGCCGGACCCTGTCGCAGTCCTGCCGCATTTGCAGCAAATTTCCGGCAAAGTCAGAATTTACCTGACAATGCGGCGACGGAAATTTTTAGGCCGATGACGCTCCTTTGAGGGGCATTTCCCGGGACGATGCAGTGCGGATGCACGCAGTGCCCGCGCAAGTCATTGTTTTGCCTTCGCCTTACAATGCGCAGACCTTAACGAAATATTTTTGCAGGGACTCGTAAACACTTTGGTTACCATAATTCGTCATGCTTCGAGCCAGTCAGTTCCGAAACCGGCGTGGTGTCCGCCCGCCCTTCGGATGTCCCAAAGTCCCTCCGGCGTTGGCCGGGTATGCGTGAACGGTTCGAGTAACGAGTATCATGGCGTTTTCTGCTGCGGCCTATAATGGTGCCGGCTTTGCCGGTTCGTCTTCCGCCAAGAGAGGCAAATCCTCTTCGCTTGGACGGATGTCCGCGATTCTCGGCGGCGGCGCTTTTGCCGGTCTTTTCGCCTTTGCCGCCTTTGCCTCGCTGCACAGCATGGCGGCGGCATCGCATGGCGTCGGGCAATTTGAGAAGACATTGGTGGCACGGCTCGATTCCGCCGAGACGGCGATCGGTCACACGGCCGTGCGTGACATTCACGTTCGCAAATTTTCCCGACTGAGCGATCACAGCCACGGCCAGCAGAAGGCCGTTCGCCTTGCCGGCATCATGCCCGAAATCGGCGCGAAGGAATTTCGCGAGCGCTTCGGTGCGGCCGCCAATGCCAAAGGGCAGGCGACGGTGAAGGAGCTTGCCGCGTTGAAGCCGTCGGCAATCGTCGATTCGGCGCTGGGTCGCACCTCCGAGGTTGCCTATCAGAGCGCGGTTTCGCAGCATCCGGCATTTGAAGTGGCGCTGGCGCGGCCGCAGATCGAAGAAGAGGCAAGCAGCCTGCTTCCCGATGACGTGCCGCTGCCGAGTTTCAGGCCTGAAGTAGCAAGCGCCGAGGCAGTCGAGCCGTCACCGCGCCCCGCTGCGCCGTCCAAGGCCGAGGACCATGTTCCCGCTGTCGCCTCCGCGCCCGCTTTCGATGCACCGGTTCCCCTGCGCGCACCTGCGGCGCCGAAGCAGAGCACCGGCGCCATGCTTGCCTTTGCGAAGCCTGACAATCCCATGCGTGAGCCGAGCAAGATGGATGCGGTTCCGTGGCCGGATCGCGGCAATGGCACGGCGATCTACGATATTTCCTCCGGCGTGGTGCATATGCCGAATGGTGAAAAGCTCGAAGCGCATTCCGGCATCGGCAAGATGCGCGACAATCCTGATTACGTGCATGTGAGGATGCGCGGCTCGACACCGCCTTCCAGCTACCGCCTGACGATGCGCGAGGCCCGGTTCCATGGCGTCGAAGCCATTCGCCTGACACCGGAAAGCGGCGTCAATCCGCATGGCCGCGACGGCCTTCTCGCCCATACCTACATGCTGGCGAAACGCGGCGAATCGAATGGCTGCGTCGTGTTCCGCGACTATCCACGCTTCCTCGCGGCCTTCAAGCGCGGAGAGATCAAGCGCATGGTGGTGGTGCCGAAGCTGAATGGAAACCGCCCGACGCTTGCGAGCAGTGGCGGCAAGAGCGGCGGCAAGACGCTGCTCGGCATGTTCTCGCGCGGCAACGATTCCTGATCGCCTTTTGATCTTAGCGGAACGCCCTAGCGGCGGCGTCGCTGTGTCAGCACCATGCCGGCAAGGATGAGCAGGATGCCAAGCGCGCTTGCCCAGATTTTCGGCGGGTGATCGCTGAAGAGATCAAGCACGACGCCCGATACCATTTGGCCGCTGATGACGAGAAGGGCGGTATTGACCGCGCCGATGCGAGGAATGAGCCAGCTTCCCGAAGCGATGAAAACGACGCCGATCGGGCCGCCGATAAAGGCAAGCCAGGGCGCGTCGGCAGCACCCGGCGGAATGAGGCCGCCGACGATGAGGCCGATGACGGTCAACACCGTGAAACCGACGATGTGGTTCCAGAAAGAAGCGATCAGCGGTGAGTTGGACAGGCTGAGGCGGCCGTTGATCTGCCGGCTTAGCGACACGAACACGCCGCCGGCAAAGGCCATGGCGATCCAGACGATCATGCCGCTCTCCCGACAAGGATGATCAGTGCACTGCCGCAGAGAATGAGGCAGACCGCCACCATGTCCTGCACATCCGGTCGCCGTTTTGGCAGGCCGAAGAGGCCGAAAAGGTCGGCGAGAAGACTGAAGATCACCTGCCCGCCAAGCCCGAGCGCAATGGTGCCCGAGAGCGCCAGCGGCGAATTGACGGCGGTGGAGGTGAGGATGACGATGGCAGCACCCACGACCCCGCCGCAATAGGCCCAGAGCGGTGCGTTCGGTTTTGCCGGTGCCGCGGCGTCTTTCTTCGGGCGCATGATGGCGAGATAGATCAGGGCTGCAACCGTGCCGGTTCCATGCGCTGTCCAGGAGGAAAACAGCGCATTGCCATAATGGGCAAGCTGACCGTTGAAATGCACCATCAACGTCAAAAGGCAGCCGCTCGCAAAGGCGGCGGCGAGATGCAGCGGGTTCAGGCGGAGATGCGTCGTGTCTGTCATGGCAAGCCGGATTTCGTTTACGCTGCGAAGCGTTATCGCATCGGTGCCGGAATCGAAATCGAATTCTCCGCGTTTGCCGAATTCATGCGGATATGTCAGCGCTTGTCGGCGGCTGTCTCGACACGGACAGGGCTCGCATCCGTCATCACTTCGGCAAAGAATTCGGTGACCAAGGTGGAAACACCTTGCGGATTTTCCCAGTGCGGATTGTGGCCATGGCCCGGCATCGTTACGGTTTGCGCCAGGGGGAAAGCCTCGAAGAGTTGCTGGCGATGGGAATCATCGAACAGAGGGTCTTCAGAACCGGCTAGGCAAAGCACGGGCACATTTATTTTCGACGCGCTGTAATGCAGATCAGTTTCTGCAAAAGCTTTAAGAACGCCATGCCAGGTTGTGGCCGCCATATTTGCCGCGTCGCGTTTCATTCGGAACAGGAATTCCTCGTTGACCGGTCGACTGCAGGAATACCAGTCGTGCAGGAAACCGCCTGCCGGTTTGATCGGATCGCGTAACGCCAGGATATCCCTGGCAAGTTTGCTTTCGGTGCCGAAATCGGGCTCCAGCGTCCCTGAGATGAGCGCAAGCCCTCGAACGGAAGAGGACCGCCGGGCGGCCAGTTCGATTGCCGTCATGGCGCCCATGGAGTGGCCAAGCACAAAGAACCGCGAGACGCCCATAAGCGTCAGAAAGCGGTCAATCGTTTCAGCGAAGTCTGCGACATGAAAACCGTGTCCTACGGACGATGCGCCGTGACCAGGCAGGTCAGGAGCAATCAGCCGATATTCCTGGAAATAAGGTTCGATAATGGAAAAGCTGCGGCTGGTGTCGGAAAACCCGTGAAGCATCAATAGCACCGGCCCGGGACCGCCAGTGTCTATAAAAGCCATTTGGCGCTTGCGCGGCAATTCGACAAAACGCTTGCGCTTTTCCCAATTGTCCAAAGATGGAGCTGTCATAGGCCGAGCGCCGCCTTGACAGTCGCCAGACCATTCTGGCCGTCGAGTGCGAAGACGTCTTTCAACCATGTTTCAAGCCGGTGCGGCTCGGCCTTGATCGCCTGCGCTGCGGCATCTTCCGGCGACAGGCCGCCGTTCATGATGAGATCCATGCCCTTGTTTTCGAATTCAACATCGAATTCAAGGTTCTGGAGCAGTTTTGCAACGTTCGGGCACTCCTGCAGGTAGCCTCGACGGACCTGGGTATCGACAGTGGCCGCGCCGAAATCGGGTCCATAAAATTTATCGCCGCCCGTCAGATATTTGATGTCGAATTTGGCGTTCATGGGATGCGGCGCCCATCCCTGGAAGACGATGAACGTCTTGTTGCGGTTAAAGCGCGCGACCTGGGAAAGCATGCCTTGTTCGCTGGATTCGACGACTTCCCAGTCCTTCAGCCCAAGCGCCGGATCTTTGACGGCATCCAGCATCAACTGGTTCGAGCCGGGCTCGATGCCGTAGAGTTTTCTGTCGAACTTGTCGGCGAATTTCTGAAGGTCGGAAAAGTCCTTCACGCCGGCCTCCCAGACGTAGGTCGGCACGGCAAAGGTGTATTTGGCGCCCACGAGGTTGGTCCGGACCTTTTCGACCGATCCATCCTCTTTATAGGGCTTGTAATAGTTCACCATCGCCGGGTCCCAATAGCCCATGAAGACGTCCAGGTCCTTGCTCTTCAGGCTGGTGTAGATGACATCGATCCCGAGCAACTGGCTCTGTGGTTGATAGTGCAGCGATTTCAGAAGGGTCATGGCGATGCCGGTCGTGAATGCGAGATCGTTCCAGCCGGGTTCCGCCATTCTGACCATCTTGCACGCATCGGCATCGGCAGCAAAAGCGGGGCTTTCCCCTGCCAGCACCAACGCCGCTGCTGAAACAACTTTCATCCACTTTCCCATGAGGCAGCCTTTTGTCTTAGTGGTTACTAAATTGACCAATGGGACAATAATTGATCTTTTGGGGAAATTTGTCAATGTGTCTCTGCAAGGAGACTGAAATGCGACTCACTAAAATAAGCGATATTCGTCGGGCCGAGCTGAGACGTGCAGCATTCGAAGTGTTGCAGAGAGAGGGCATGGCCGGGGCAACGCTCGAAAGGGTGGCTGCACAGGCGGGCGCCTCCAAAGGCATCGTGCTGCATTATTTTGCAAGCAAGCAGGAACTGTTCGAACATGCGATGCGTGAAGCCAATGTGAAACTGGCGGAGGTCGTTGTGGCGAGGCTTAATCGCGCCACAAGCCCGCGGGAGAGACTGGAGGCAATTATCGAGGCCAACTTCGACGAGAGCTTCTTTCAGCCATCGATCTGTCATGCCTGGCTTTCGCTATGCGCGGAGGTTCCGCGTGAGCCGCAGCTTGGGCGAATTCAGAAGGTCATCCATGCGCGCATGCGCTCCAATCTGCTCTCTGCCTTGCGGCATCTCGTGCCGAAAGGGGACTGTGAACCCATTGCACTGGGCATTACCACATTGATCGACGGGCTATGGCTGCGGTCGGGGCTGCAATCGGGAGGTCTGTCGAGGGAAGAGGCGTTGGCGCAAATGCGCGACTACCTGTTACACCGATTGCCAAGTCCGGAGGCCGCCGCTTGATGGCTTGGGCCAGTGACGACGAGGGCTGAACCATGGAACCAGGTTCTTCCTGCCGCATTATTCCACCATGAAGAAAACGACCCGCAAACCATTGAACAGGATGACGATTTTCGTCATCTCTATTTTCATTCTCGCAGCCGTGATCGCGGCCGTCTATCTCGTCGGCTTCACGCCCGGCGAGGTATGAGCCGGACGTTCATCTGCCGGCCTGAACAGCTTTGGGTTTGCCGCGTTCCATGGCCACTTTCGCCTTTGCCACCAGGAAGCGCAGGCCGCGCAGCAGAAACCGGCTGGTTTCCAGATAGGCGCGATAGGGCAGAACGGTGAAGTACCGCCAGCGCGGCAGGCGGTAGATGCGCAGATTGTTCTGGATCTGGCTTTCGCCGTCTGCATCCTGTGTGGCGCAGAGTGGATAGATGAAGGCCGCCTTTAGGCCGGAGAGATATTCCAGATCGAAGGCGATGTCGTAGGCGAGCCGCATGGGGATAAGTTTCGATATCCATTTTCCGGCGCGGCGGTTGACGAGATAGGCGCCCGATCCTTTTTCGCGGGTGAGCGCCACTGCGAGCGATCGGCCATTGGACAGGGCGCGGAATGCAAATTTGCGGCCGTTGCTGACCGTCGTCAGCCGCAGAATATCCCAGTCGTTACCGTTTAGAACCGCTTCATCAATGGCATCAAGAAAATCGTCCTCGAAGACCACGTCGTCCTCAAGGATGAGCGCGATATCGGCATCACCAGTCATGAATTTATTGGCGCAGGCGACATGGCTGAGATAGCAGCCGATTTCCGGCGGCGAGGTGCGGCGGCCATGCATAAGCATATAGGAAATTTCGCTGAATTCCGGGATCGGGTATTGCAGCTCCCTGCCATTGACGCCGGCAACGCGCTCCGCCTTTAGCCCCATCGCATCGAGGCGGGCGTTCATGTCGGTCAGGCGCTTTGTAGCGCTATCCATGTTGATCAGGAAAATGGCAAGCTTTCGCTGGCTCTTCGGCAATATGTGCAAAGCAGTCCCGTCCCGGTTTTCAGTTCGCCTTTGCAACTCCTTTATTGCAATGGCGTGACATCGGCTATGGGAAAAGCGCTCTCCAGGCACTCATGGTTGTCGGATCAAACCTTTTCCACAAATCCATCCAGCACGCGCTTTTCGCCGGCACGGTCGAAGTTGATGGTCAATTTATTGCCTTCGATCGCGGAAATATTGCCATTGCCGAATTTGAGGTGGAAAACACGGTCGCCGACGAAGAATTTCGAGGGCTTGTCAGCCACGGATTTCGCCACCAGTTCGCCGTCGATGGTGCGGGTGCGCGGGCCGCTTTCGCCGTAACCGATGCGCTCCACCGCATGGCCGGAGCGTGTGCCCCAATTGTCGCGGGTGGCGTCGCTGCGGTTCTGCTGGGCGCGTTTCCAGCCGGGGGTGGAGTAATTGTTGGTGAAGGGATCGGCCTTGTCGAAACGGGACTGGCCGTAACCGCCGCGTCCGCCATAACCGCCATAATTGCTGTCGGAAGCCGCGACATCCACATGGGCGGGCGGCAGTTCGTCGAGGAAACGCGAGGGCAGGGTGGATTGCCACAGCCCGTGAATGCGCCGGTTCGAGACGAACCAGATATGGCAGAGCTTCTTGGCGCGGGTGATGCCGACATAAGCCAGACGACGTTCTTCCTCCAGACCGGAGCGACCGCCTTCGTCCAGCGCCCGCTGGTGGGGAAACAGGCCTTCTTCCCAACCGGGCAGGAAGACGGTGTCGAATTCCAGACCCTTGGCGGAATGCAGCGTCATGATGGAGACGGCATCCAGCTCGGCATTCTGTTCCGCATCCATAACCAGGGCGACGTGTTCCAGAAATCCACGCATGCTTTCGAAGGATTCCATCGAGCGGATGAGTTCCTTCAGGTTCTCAAGCCGTCCCGGTGCTTCGGCCGTCTTGTCGGCCTGCCACATGGCGGTATAGCCGCTTTCGTCGAGAATCTGTTCGGCAAGCGTGGTGTGTTCGGTGTTTTCCAGCAGGCCCTGCCAGCGGCGGAAATCCTGCACCACATCGAACAGCGCCTTGCGCGCTTTCGGCTTCAACTCGTCGGTCTCGATGATGTCGGCGGCGGCTGCCAGCATCGGGATATCGCGGGCGCGGGCATAGTCGTGCAGGTTACGGATCGTCGTATCGCCAAGGCCACGCTTTGGCGTATTGACGATCCGCTCGAAGGCGAGATCGTCGGCCGGTTGGCAGACCAGCCGGAAATAGGCCATGGCATCGCGGATTTCGAGGCGCTCATAAAAGCGCGGGCCGCCGATGACGCGGTAATTGAGGCCAAGCGTCACGAAGCGGTCTTCGAATTCGCGCATCTGGAAGGAAGCGCGAACGAGGATGGCCATGTCGTTCAGCTTGTAGTTCTTACGCTGGAGTTGCTCGATTTCCTCTCCGACCGCGCGGGCCTCTTCTTCCGAATCCCAGGCGGCGTGCACCACGACCTTTTCATCGTCCGGACTGCTGCGCTCGGTAAACAACGTCTTGCCGAGACGGCCCTCGTTGTGGGCGATCAGATGGCCGGCAGCGCCGAGAATATGTTCGGTGGAACGGTAGTTACGCTCAAGCTTGATGACCTTGGCACCGGGAAAATCCTTGTCGAAGCGCAGGATATTGTCCACTTCCGCGCCGCGCCAGCCATAGATCGACTGGTCGTCGTCACCGACGCAGCAGACATTCTGCGGCTCGTCCTTGGCGCGCTGGGCAAGCAGCCGCAGCCACATATATTGCGCCGTGTTGGTGTCCTGATATTCGTCCACCAGAATATAACGGAACTTCTGGTGATACTCTTTCAGAATATCCGTATGGCGGCGGAAGATGCTGATCGGGTGCAGCAAGAGATCACCGAAATCGCAGGCGTTCAACGTTTTCAGCCGGGCCTGATAGGCGGCGTAAAGTTCGCGGCCCTTGCCGTTGGCAAAGGCGCGGCTGTCACCCTCGGGAATATCCGGTGGCGTCAGCCCCTTGTTCTTCCAGCCGTCGATCATGCCGGCGAACTGTTTTGCCGGCCAGCGCTTGTCATCAAGACCTTCGGCCTGAATGAGCTGCTTGATCAGCCGCACCACATCATCCGTGTCGAGAATGGTGAAATCCGATTTCAGGCCGATGAGCTCGGCATGGCGGCGCAGAAGCTTGACGCCGATGGAGTGGAAGGTGCCAAGCCACGGCATGCCCTCGACAGCGCCGCCGACGAGGACGCCGATACGTTCCTTCATCTCGCGGGCCGCCTTGTTGGTGAAGGTCACGGCAAGGATCTGGCTTGGATAGGCGCGGCCGGTGGCGAGAATATGGGCGATGCGGGTCGTCAGAACGCGGGTCTTGCCGGTGCCGGCGCCGGCGAGAACGAGAACCGGTCCGTCAAGCGTTTCCACGGCCTCGCGCTGTTCCGGGTTGAGGCCGGAAAGATAATCGTGTGCCGGCCGCACCTGGTCGCGCGCCGCCATGGCGCGGGCGGCAATGCCAAGCCCGCCGCCGTTTTCCGAAGGGGCATTGTTGGTCGCCCTGCGCGGTGCCACGGGTTCTTCATCGAAGAACGGCATATCGTCGAAACTGTTGCTCATGCGGCCCAATGTAGTGATTCGGGATATAAAGGCCAGAACCGTGTTCTGCTTTTATTCCGGTATCGTCAGTCAAAACGCCTATTCCAAGGCATTTTTTCGGGTTCATGCCTGCCTGTCGGCATCAAAAGCGGTATCCACCGGCACTTGCAGCGCCACTGCGAGCTGGTTGGTCTTGGCGGCGAGCGCGATCACCCGCATCAGATCGGCATGCTGTTCATTCGTCATGCCCTTGGCTTTTGCGGCCGCAGTATGGGAATGGGCGCAATAGGAGCAGCCATTGGTCACCGACACCGCAATGTAGAGCATCTCCTTCACCAGTGGATCGAGCGCCGAGGGTGTCGCCATCACCGCCTTCACCTCCGCCCAGGTCTTTTCCAGGAGATCGGGATCGAAGGCGAGGTAAAGCCACATATTGTTGATAAAATCCGATTTGCGGGTTGCGCGGATGTCATCGAACACCGCTTTTACGCGCGGATCGGCTTCGGGATTTTGTGTTTTCGTGACGGTGCTCATGGTTTCCTCCGGCTCATTTCCTGCCGGCAGATTACCGCGCTTCGGAATATTTGCGATAAAAATGGCCTTCTTGGTGCGTCCGACGAGAATTCATCACAAATTACAATTACGTAAGAAACGGATTTGTGCGTTGCCTCGTTTCAGACGAGCGGGAATACTGCTCATGTCCCGAAGTCGGCGCTTCAGGGGCTGTTTTATGCTGCGATGATTAACCGGAGAACTATATGCGGGTCTGGAAACAGGTGGGTGTCAGTCTGGCCGTGGTGGGGGCAGGGCTCTGTCTCTGGGGTTTTTATTCGCCTGACGCCCGTAATGTGCTTGCCAGCATCGGGATAGGCAAGGTGCCGTCGCCGGCTGTCGAAGTCGCTGCGGCTGGTCCGTCGGCGGGTCAGAACGCCGGTGGCAGCCGCCGCAATGGCAACGCTACCCTTGTTGTGACGGCTCCGGCGAAAAAAGGCATTGTCAATGACCGGCTGAACGCCATCGGCAATGGTCAGGCGATCCAGTCGGTCGTGGTCATGCCGCAGGTCTCCGGCACGCTTTCGGAAATCCGCGCGGCTGCCGGCGCGCGTGTCGTGAAGGGACAGGTACTCGCCCGGCTCGATGATGAAGAGCAAGTGATCGAGCGCGACAAGGCGCAGGTCGCGTTGCGCAGCGCCATTGAAAAATCCAGTTCCTACAAGAACCTGAAATCTTTCTCCCGCCTTGACGTGATGGATGCGCAGATCGCCGAAGAGGCCGCCAAGCTGGCGCTCAGCACGGCCGAACTGAATTTGAAGCGGCGCGATATCGTCGCCCCCATCGAAGGCGTGGCCGGTATCGTCGCCGCCAATGTCGGCGACAACGTCACCACGCAATCGACCATCGTCAGCATCGACGATCGTTCTGAAATTCTCGTCAATTTCTGGGCGCCTGAGCGTTTCGCAACCGCAATTAAAGTCGGTATGCCGGTGGAGGCGACATCCATTTCCCGCCCCGGCGAGACATTTACCGGCGAGATCGAGGCTGTCGACAACCGCGTCGACGAGGCCAGCCGCACCATCCGCATCCGGGCGAAGTTCGGCAACGAGAAGGACGAGCTGAGGGCCGGAATGTCTTTCGGCGTCACCATGCGTTTTGCCGGCGAGACCTATGCCTCTGTCGATCCGCTCGCCGTGCAATGGGATGCGGAAGGCTCCTATGTCTGGCGTGTCACCGACAATAAATCCAACAAGGTGCGGGTGCAGATCGTGCAGCGCAACCCGGATGCCGTTCTCGTGAAGGCCGAGCTGGCCGAGGGTGAGCCTGTCGTGATCGAGGGTCTGCAGCGCGTCAGAGAAGGTGGCGCTGTCCGTGTCGGCAATCAGACGAAGCCCGAGGAGGTCGCCAGCCAATGACGCAACCGTCTTCCGGTCAGGATTCCAAACTCGCCTTTACCGCGCTCTTCGTGCGCAGGCCTATTCTGGCGGCGGTTCTCAACACGCTGCTGGTCGTTGCCGGTCTTGCAGCGCTGGTTGGCGTCGAAGTGCGCGAATTGCCCGATGTCGACCGTCCGTCGATCAGCGTCAGGACCACCTATGAGGGGGCGGCACCGGAAACGATTGACCAGGAAGTAACGCAGACCATCGAAGGCGCCGTGGCGCGTGTCAGCGGCATCAAATCCATCGCTTCGAGCTCGCAATTCGGAACCAGCCGCGTGACGATGGAGTTCAGCGACAATGTCGACATGGCCGTTGCCGCCAATGACGTGCGCGACGCCATCGGCCGCGTCACCAACCAGCTGCCTGACGATGCCGACGAACCCCAGATCATCAAGGCGGATTCCGACAGCCAGCCGATCATGCGCCTTGCCGTCACATCCTCCACGCTCAGCATGGAAGATCTGACCAAGCTGGTGGATGACGAGATCATCGACCGCCTGGCCGCTGTCGATGGTGTGGCGGATGTCGAGCTTTACGGCGATCAGGAAAAGGTTTTTCGCGTCGATCTCAATCAGGCTGCTCTTGCCAGCCGTGGTCTGACCGTCACCGATGTTTCCAATGCGCTTGCCAGCGCCGCACTCGACGTGCCGGCGGGATCGCTGAAAAGCACGACGCAGGACATTGTCGTGCGCGCCACGGCCAGTCTGACGAAGCCGGAGGATTTTTCCAACCTTCTCATCAAGGACAATATCCGCCTGCGGGATGTGGCGACCGTCATGCTCGGCGCTGACGATCAATCCACCTCGTTGCGCTCCAATGGGGTGCAGGGTGTCGGTCTCGGCGTCATCCGTCAGGCGCAGTCCAACACGCTCAATATTTCAACGGGTGTGAAGGCCGCCGTCGATGCCATGTCCGCCAATCTGCCTGAGGGCACGCGTATTGTCGTCACCAGCGATGACGCCGTCTTCATCGAAGGCGCGCTGCATGAGGTCGAACTGGCGCTGGGGCTCTCCGCGCTCATCGTGGTCGTTGTGCTCTATCTCTTTTTCCGCGACTGGCGGGCGACCCTCATTCCGGCGATCACCATGCCGGTGGCGCTGATCGGCACCATCGTCGCCATCTATATGGTCGGCTTCTCGGTCAATATCCTGACGCTGCTTGCCATCGTTCTGGCGACGGGTCTGGTTGTCGATGACGCCATCGTGGTGCTGGAAAACATCGTGCGCCGCCGGGCGGAAGGCATGGGACCGCGCGCCGCCGCCGTTCTCGGCACGCAGGAAGTGTTCTTCGCCGTCATCGCAACGACGGCGACGCTTGCCGCCGTGTTCATTCCGCTGTCGTTCCTGCCGGGCCAGCTTGGCGGCCTGTTCCGTGAATTCGGCTTCGTGCTCGCCTTCGCCGTCGGCCTGTCGTCAATAACGGCGCTGACGCTGTGCCCGATGCTGGCCTCGCGCATGCTGAAACAGGGGCTGAAGGAACCGACGGGGCCGCTCATGTGGTTCGGCAATGTCTTTGCCTCCACCTACAAGACGACGCTTGCCGCCTGCCTCAACAATCCGCTGATCGTCATCGTTGTTGCGCTGATCTTCTCGGGCCTGTCCTGGATCGCCTTCGGCATGATCCAGAACGAGCTGACGCCGCGCGAGGACCGCGCCTCGGTCATGATGCGGGTCACCGCGCCGCAGGGCGTCAGCCTTGAATATACGCGTGACCAGTTGCAACGGATCGAGGAAAATCTGCAGCCGCTGCGCGATAGTGGCGAAATCCGCAATGTCTATTCCATCACCGGCATGAACGGTTCTTCCAATACCGGCTTCATGGTGCTGACGCTCGCCCCTTGGGCGGATCGCGAACGCACCCAGAACCAGATCGCGGCTGACGTCACCTCCGCTGCCAACAAGGTTCCGGCTTTGCGCGGTAATGCCATGCAGCCGAACAGTCTGCGCATTCGCGGCGCCGGCAACGGCCTGCAGATGGCGATGGTCGGCAGCAACTATCCGGCGCTGACAGAGGCGACGCAGAAACTGCTGCTTTCCATGGAGGAAGGCGGCCTGTTCGATACGCCGCGTTTGGACAACGAGCCAAATCAGGCCCAGCTTTCCGTCTCCATCGACCGCGAGCGCGCCTCCGATCTCGGTATCGACATCACCGGCCTCTCGCGTTCGATGCAGTCGCTGCTGGAAGGTCGCTCGATCGTTGATGTCTTCGTGGATGGCGATGCTATCCCGGTCAGGCTCCTGTCTTCTACCCGGCCGATCAACGATCCGACCGATCTGGAAAATGTCTTCCTGAAAACGGGTGACGGTAAGATCGTGCCGATGTCGGTCATCGCCACGCTCAAGGAAAATGCGGTTGCGCCGCAGTTGAACCGCGAGCAGCAGCTTCCTTCCGTCGGTTTCACCGCCAACCTCAAAGACGGTGTGTCGCTCGGTCAGGCCATGGAGAAGGTGAACGAACTGGCGCAATCCGTGATGCCATCAGGCGCGCGTCTGCTGCCGCTGGGTGAAGCGGCGACGCTGGAAGAAAATTCGAGCGGCATGTTGCTGACCTTCGGTTTCGCCATCGCCATCATCTTCCTTGTGCTGGCCGCGCAGTTTGAAAGCGTGCTGAGTTCGGTCATCATCATGTCGACGGTGCCGCTCGGTCTCGCCTGCGCCGTCATCGCGCTGCTGGTCACGGGCTCGAGCCTCAACGTCTATAGCCAGATCGGGCTTGTGCTGCTTGTCGGCGTCATGGCCAAGAATGGTATTTTGATTGTCGAGTTCGCCAATCATCTGCGCGATCAGGGTGCGACCGTGCGTGAGGCGATCGAAAAGGCCACCAGCATCCGCCTGCGCCCTGTCATGATGACGATGATCGCCACCATTCTCGGCGGCGTGCCGCTGGTGCTGGCGCAGGGGGCGGGTGCGGAAGCGCGCATCGCACTCGGCTGGGTCATCGTCGGCGGTCTCGGTTTTGCGACGCTGGTGACGCTTTACATCACCCCGGTGTCTTACCTGCTGATCGCCCGCTTCGCCAAACCGCAGGCAGATGAAGAAATTCGCCTTCACCGCGAACTCGAACTTGCCGCCCGCCGCAAAGCGCTGGAGGAAGACAAGCCGTTGCTCGCAGCGGAATAGGGTGGGCGCCAAACCGCATCAGGTGCAATCGCGATGCTGGACAAAGCGTTAACCTTATCCCATACCACCTGACGAAATTTCGTAACGGATCGAATCCGTTACGGGCAGATGTTGTGGTGGAGATTGACGATGGCACTGAAGGATGTGGTGGCGGGCAAGCGGAACGAAGAGGGTATCGCGTCTGCGCTCGCGGTGCTGAAGCAGCAGCTGGGCGATAAGCTCCAGACGGGCCAGGCGTTTCGCGAGCAGCATGGCCATACCACCACCTACCTGACCCTGCAGGCGCCCGACGGTGTCGTTTTTGCCGAAAGCGCCGATGATGTGAAGGCCGTGGTAAAGGCCTGCGCGCAATACAAGGTGCCGGTCATTCCCTTCGGAACGGGATCTTCGCTCGAAGGGCAGGTCAACGCGCCCAATGGCGGAATATGCATCGATTTCAGCCGGATGAATCGCATCATTGAGGTGAATGCCGAAGATCTTGACGTGACGGTGGAGCCCGGCGTGACGCGCGAGGATCTGAATGTCTATCTGCGCGATACCGGCCTGTTCTTTCCGATCGATCCCGGCGCCAATGCTTCGATTGGCGGCATGGCCTCGACGCGCGCTTCCGGCACCAATGCCGTGCGTTACGGCACGATGAAGGACAATGTTCTGGCCGTCACCGCCGTTGTCGCCAATGGTGAGGAAATCCGCACTGCGCGGCGCGCCCGCAAGTCGTCCGCCGGTTACGACCTGACGCGGCTTTTCGTGGGGGCCGAAGGCACGCTCGGTGTCATCACCTCGGTGACGCTGCGGCTGCAGGGCATTCCGGAAAAGATTACCGGCGGTGTCTGCACCTTCGACAGTATCAAGGCGGCCTGCGATGCCGTCATCATGACGATCCAGATGGGCGTTCCGGTCGCCCGCATCGAATTGCTTGACGAGGTGCAGGTGCGCGCCTGCAATGCCTATTCCGGTCTGAACTATGCGGAAAAGCCGACACTCTTCGTGGAGTTCCATGGCACCGAGGAGACGGCGGCGCTGCAATCGCAGCAGTTCGCCGAGATTGCAGCCGAATGCGGCAGCGTCGATTTCCGCTGGACGGGCGATGCGGCGGAGCGCAACAAGCTGTGGAAGGCGCGCCACGACGCCTATTGGGCGTCGCGGGCGCTGGCACCACATCTCGACGGGCTTTCCACCGATGTCTGCGTGCCGATTTCACGGCTGGCCGATTGCGTCGTGGAAACGCAGCGGGATATTGCCGAGAACGGCTTTCTGGCGCCGATCGTCGGCCATGCGGGTGATGGGAACTTCCATGTGCTTATTCTGTTTGATGGCAAGGACGCCGAAAGCGTTGCGAAAACAGAGGCCTTTGTTGCCCGTCTCAACCGCCGCGCCATTGCCATGGACGGCACATGCACCGGCGAACATGGCATTGGCCAGGGCAAGATGAGTTTTCTTGCCGAAGAGGCAGGAAATGCACTGGATCTCATGCGCGCCATCAAAACGTCGCTCGACCCCGATAACATCTTCAATCCGGGCAAATTGTTTCGGCTTGTCTGATCGTTCTCATATTTGATTGGTACAAAAGGCTGCTTGCCGTTAAGGCAGAAAAGAATAGGTTTGCAGCGTTCGCGAAGGGAGATGCAGGTCAGTGCTCGGGCGTATTCTGGTTTTTCTGGGCGGACTGCTGGCCTTGGTGCTGTTTTCAGCGCTGCTCATTCCCTATTTCGTCGACTGGACGGATTTCCGCCGCGACTTTGAGGATCAGGCAAGCCGCATTCTCGGCAAGAAGGTGGTGGTGCACGGCCGCGTCGAAGCCCGGCTGCTGCCTTTCCCTTCGGTAACTCTGCATGATGTGCGCGCCGGAACCGATGCGGACGGATCACCGCTCATCCAGGTCGCGCGGTTTTCCATGGATGCCGAGTTGGCGCCTTTCCTTTCGGGCGAGGCGCGCATCTTCGACATGCGCATCGAGGAACCCAAGGCGAAGATCCGGCTGTTGAAGGACGGCACGCTGGACTGGATGCGCGGCAGCCGGGCGGAAATTCCCGCCCGCACCGTGGTTCTGGAAAGCGTGCAGATTGAAGGCGGGCAGATCGAATTCATCGACGAGCAGTCCGGCCGTAACCGTGTCGTGACCGGCCTCAATGCCGACATGTCCGCCAATTCGCTGGCCGGACCCTGGAAAGCCGAAGGACGCGCCGCTGTCGATGGTCATCCTGGCTCCTTCTCGCTTTCGAGCAGCGAGCCGGACTACGCCAATGGCCGCATGGGGCTGAGGCTCCGTCTCGTGCCCGATGAACATCCTGTCGAAGTTGATCTTGACGGCGCGATTGCGGCGACGGCGGGGAAACCCGCCTATAGCGGCTCCTTCTCCTTCAGTTTCCGGGAAGATGAAAAGCAGAAGCAGCAGGCGGGGCAATCCCTCTTTTCCTCGCCGCGCACGCGCGGCAGTTTCGAACTGACCAATGAAAGCGTTCGTATCCCGAGCTACCGCATGGAGCTTGGCGCTAGTGAAAACCCCTATATCGTGACCGGTGAAGCGACGCTGGATACCGGCGCCAAGCCGGAATTCCTGCTCACCGCAGATGGCCAGCAGATCGATGTCGCCCGCTTTGCCCCCCCCGTGGTGCAGACGGGCAAGACTTCACGCCAGCCAACCGTCTCGGTGCGGCAGCGCGTCGAAGCCTTTGCCGCCATGGTGGCCCGCATTCCGGTGCCGCCGGTGCCGGGCAAGGCGAGCATTAGCCTTCCCGCGCTCGTTTCCGACGATACGACGATCCGCGACATCAGGCTGGATGTGCGCCCGGATGGCAGCGGCTGGCAGGTGGTGAATGCCGTGGCGACGCTGCCGGGCCGGACACAGCTCGAAGCCAAGGGATCGCTGACGCTGCTCGGCGGCCCCGCCTTTAACGGCAATCTGCTGCTCGCCTCCAACCAGCCCTCTGGGCTGGCGAACTGGCTTTCCGGCTCGGTCGATCCGGCGATCCGGCAACTCAATGCCGCCGGTTTTTCCGCCGATGTCTCGCTGACGACGCTCAACCAGCGTTTCAATAATCTGGAACTGGCGATTGGCGATGCCTCACTGAAAGGTGAGCTGGAGCGGCGCTCGGACGGCAAGACCTCCAATCTTTCCATCGATCTCGCCGGCAATGAAATCGATCTTGATGCCCTGCGGGCGCTTGGCAGTCTCGCGCTTGGCGATCAGGTCGGAAGCTCGGTTCTCGACCATCGCATCACCGCAAAATTCAAGGCCGACCGGTTCAACATGGCCGGGGTGACGGCCAATCATGTCGAGACTGCCTTCACCATGGCGGGCGGGGTTCTCTCGCTTGAAAACATGACGGCCGGCGATATTGCCGGCGCGGAGGTGAAGGCAAAGGGACAGTTGCAGGGGTCGTTGCTGAAATATGCCGGCAAAGGCACGGTGAACCTGCATGCAGCCGATATGCAGCCGTTCTTCACCATGCTGCAGCAGAAGCTGCCGGACCATCCCTTCCTCAGCCGCCTGGCGGCGAGCGCGCCGTGGTACGCCAATTCCGATCTTGCCATGGACGTCTCCGTCAACAGTGACAATGGCGGCGCCAATGTCGCCGTTTCCGGAACCGTTAATGGCAGCCGTCTGTCGGCTGTCGCCAAGATGCCGGATTTCCTGTCGATCACGGACGATACGGCCATGTCGCTGGAAGCGGTGCTGAAAAACCAGTCGACGGCGATCCTGTTCGGGCAGGCGGGGCTTGATCCGCTGCCCTTCGATGCGGACGGGGAGGGGCTCCTTTCCGTCAAGCTCAATGGCACGCTCGGCTCACCCGCCCAGACCGAGCTGCGTTTTTCGACGGAACGCACGCATTTTTCGATGAATGGTTCCTTTGCCGTTGCGGCCGCCAACTTCGGTGAGGGCAGCGCGGATGTGGCGCTCGAAAGCGCCGACATCGAACCCTATCTGATCATGAACGCTGTCGGCCTGCCGCAGCTCGGTGGCGGCATGGCGGTGAAGGCCAATGCCAAGGTAGCAGTGGATGGGCAGAAGATCGCCTTTTCCTCGATCGGCGGGCAGGCGGGTGGCAATCCCTTCTCGGGTAATGTCACGGTCCAGCGTGCCGCGCCTCATCCCGTCACGGGCGAACTTTCGGTCAGAACGGCCGATCTCGCCTGGCTGGGAGACGTGATCTACGGGCCGGTGATCGACCCGGAAACCGGCGCGCTGAATGCAAAGCCTCTTGCCATGCCTGCATTCCCGCAGCTCAAGGCGTCGCTTGCCCTGAAAGCGGAAAGCTTCGAGGCTGGCCCCTTCGGCACGGTCACGGGCGTTTCGGCCAAGCTCACGCATGATGCGGGCAGTCTCTCGCTTGACGATGTTGCCGGCACCTTCATGGGCGGCAAGCTCGCCGGACGGCTTGCCATGTCCACGGGCGAGGGTGCGGGCATTTTCCGCAGCAAGATCGCGGTGACCGACGCCAATCCGGAACCGATCCTATGGGCCAATGCCAACGGGCCTGTGGCGACAGGCCGGGTCGCGATTGATCTCACGGCCGAATCGACCGGCAAAAGTGTCGGCGAAATGCTGAAATCGGCTGGTGGTTCGGGTGAAGTCCGGGCGAGCGGGCTTGTGCTGAAGGGACTTAATCCCGGTGCCCTGCCACCGATCCTGCAAGCGGCCGATGGTTTGCAGCAGCCGATCGATGCGCCAAAGGTGCGGCCGCTGGTGGATCAGAGCCTGTGGCAGGGTGAAATTGCGCTCGGTGATGTGGCACTGCCATTTTCGCTGAATGGTGGTGCGCTTCATTTCAAGAATTTGCGAGCGGGCATCGATCCGGTGACCCTGACCGCCGATGCGACTGTCGACATTGCCGCTTCGACCGTAAATGGCGACCTCAATCTCCTGTTCAATCCCGGCACCGAAACGGTCGCGGGTGCTGAACCTTCCGTGCGTCTCAACTATAACGGCCCGCTTGCCGCGCCTGCCTTGACGACAGATGTCTCCGCGCTCAGCAATTACCTGTCTCTTCGGGCTTTCGAAAAGGAGCGGCGGCGGGTGGAGGCGATGCAGGCCAGCGTTCTTGAAAAGCAGCGCCTGCGCCGCGAAGTGGCGCTCTACCGCTCCCAGGCGGCAGAACGGCAGGCCGAGAAGGAACGGGCTGAGGCGGAAGCCAAGGCCAAGGCCGAAGAAGAGGCACGTTTGAAAGCCGCGGCCGAAGAGCGCCTGCGCCAGGAAAAGGAACAGCAGGAGCGGTTGCAGCAACAACAGCAACAACAGCCGGCGCCCGAGCGGAAGTCTGCACCGGCTCTGGTGGTGCCGCCGACGGAAGACGCCATCCGGCAGCTGGCGCCGGAAAATGCGCCCGCCACGCCGTAAGCTCAGGGACAGGAAAGCCGGTCGTTCTTCAATTTCGTGAAGATCGCGCCAAACTCTCCAACGTCATCCTCGGGCTTGCCCCTGTTATCTGCAGCCGATTAATTTTATTCGACGTGATTAGATCCTCGGCACAGGGCCGAGGATGACGCCCAGGGGATGGTTATCCTTCCCAACGGGCTTCAGGCCTCACTCAAAATTTAAACCTGATAGCAGTGGCTTTGCCTACGGATAGATGGCAATCCTCGTTTCCGGAGACGGCAGAAGCCGTCTGTCGCCTCGGGGGAGAGGCGGGGAATGGACAGTCTGAGAACACTAGTCGGAGGCAAGGCTACGCAATACGGGAATGCCTTGCAGCGCAGACTAGGCCGCCAATGTTTAATGAATGCTTTCACGGCGTTATGAGTTTTCGGCGGGAATTTTTGTAGTCGGATGAGGGCGCACCGTATCGCGGTCTGCGATCGATGTCACATGACGGCCGCGCCTGCCTGAATCAGCGGGTCTTCAGCCAGTTCAGTACGTAGACCCGCAGCGATGACGACAGATTGCTGTCGGCCGGGCGGCTATCGTCTATTTCGGCAAGCAGGGCGGCGAAACTGACCTTGCGTCTTTCGGCGATGATTTTCAGCTCGTCCCAGAAGGCATCCTCAAGCGAGATGCTGGTGCGGTGGCCATGCAAGGTCGCGGAGTGTTTGCGGATCATCAGATCGGTCTCCGGCGGGTCCGGTTGGAAATCTCGATCATGTCTCCCCGGCAAGTCCCTGTTTTGCGATTCTTTTTTCGAATCCCGAAATCCGCTGCGGTGGGTTGGTCCGTCAGTCTTTTCCGGCCCCGTCATCGCCTCTTTCGAGCCGCCCCTGATCGAGCGCCTTTTCGGCTTTGTCGTTCAGGGCCGAGGTGAGGTTCTTTTCCGTCTTGGTACGGCCGTGAGACAGGCGGTTCTGCTCCGCCTGTTTTTCTTTTTCGCTACGCGCCTTTTGTTTGCGAAACTGACGCAGATTGACGATATCGGCCGCCATGGGGATATGTCTCCTTGAGTTTCACGAGGCTGGGTTTCAAAAGGCTTGGGGCAGAAGCCGTTATTGCTTCTTGCGGAAAGCATCCAGCGAAACGACGGAGCCTTCCTTCTTTTCCTCACCCGATTTGGGTGTTTCGGAAGCGGGCTTCGCCTCGTGGGAAACGGGGTAAGCGGTGATTTCCGCTTCTTCCATTTCTTCCTCTTCGGCCAGAGGCACATCGAACTCAAGCTCGAAATTGACGGAAGGATCGTAGAAGCCTCTGATGGCATTGTAGGGAATAACAAGCTTTTCCGGCGTATCGGAGAAGGAGAGGCCGATTTCGAATCCGGTTTCCGTCACCTTCATATCCCAGAACTGGTGCTGGATGACGATGGTCATCTGTTCGGCGTATTTCGACTTGAGGTGCTGGGAAATCCGCACGCCCGGCGCGCCGGTCAGGAAGGTGATGAAGAAGTGATGGTCGCCGGGCAGGCGGCCGGTAGCGGCCACTTCACCCAAAACCTTACGAATAACGCCGCGAAGGGCATCCTGTGCGAGAATGTCGTAACGGATATGATCCTGCCCCATGCGGTCCTGTCTTTCCCTTATTCGAACGTCTTTTCATGCGTGGCGCGGCTTGCGCGCCCGGGACGCTGTAACACTTTGAATCTTCGCGCAATCCTTGAGCCGGGATCATTTTCGATCCTGACGGCTACGCGTTGTCCAAGTATACGCAATGTCCCGAACGGCAGCAACGGAAAAGCCGATGCCGTTTGCAAGTCAGCTATCATATAATCAATTCAGGCAAAATGGAGAAGGTGGAGGTTTCTGTTGCCAGGTACCTCCGAACCCCGCCTTACGGGGCTAACCGTAAGGACTTAGAGCGGAATTCCCGCACCGCCATTAGGCAGCGAGAGCGTATTCCTTAGCGTTGTTGTCATTTGCAACTACACTTGTGACCCGATAACGGCGGTATCATGCCGAGCAAAAGTTCGATCTTTACGCCCTTGTCGATCCTATTTCGCCCCCATCAAAAGCCGGCCTCATCTTGAGATCCCGCCGGTTTTTGGTGGAGGCGCCGGGTACCGCCCCCGGGTCCAATAGGTTTATTACACCGACCGTTTATCGCCATAGCCGGGTTGCCCCGGCAAGGCTCATATAGGCGTTTCGCCGGCCTTAGAAAAGGGGGGTGATGACAATTCCATGAAAAGGTTTCGTCATTGTGGTCCGTAATTTAGACTATTCTTGACGACGGGAGATTGCTGTCCCATTCTCCTGCAACCGGTCACCAGAAGTAACGTTGCGCCGGGGACACACGAAGGAGTTGATATGACCGACTATCTCGCAGATGTGAAGAAATACGACGCAGCAGCCGACGAAGCCGTGGTCGGCAAGATCGTCAAACATCTCGGCATTGCCCTGCGCAACCGGGATTCGTCTCTGGTGTCCGCTTCCGATCCAGAAGAGCTTGCGCGCGTGAAGGCTAGCTGGTGCGGCAAGAAGCTCGGGGTCACCGACGACAGCGCGGACAAGGCAATCGCCACTGTCGCAAAAGCCATGGCTGCGGATCGCTCCAAGTCTCGCGTGACCTTCTATTATCTGGTGGCCAAGGAACTGGGCAAGCTTCAGTCGCTTTGATCTGAGCCGGGGATAAACCCGCATTAGGTGATTGGTTCTGCCGCCCTGTGCTATTATATTCCCTTGATATCAGGGAATCGGCGGCAGAACGCATGAAACAATATCTCGATCTTCTCCGGCATGTGATGGAAACCGGCTCCGACCGCGGAGACCGCACCGGCACCGGCACGCGTTCGGTATTCGGTTACCAGATGCGTTTCGACCTTTCCGAAGGTTTTCCGGTTCTCACCACAAAGAAACTGCATCTGCGCTCCATCATCCATGAGCTGCTGTGGTTCCTAAACGGCGATACCAATATTGCCTATCTCAAGGAAAATGGTGTTTCCATCTGGGATGAATGGGCCGATGAGAACGGCGATCTCGGTCCGGTCTATGGCGCGCAATGGCGGTCCTGGCCAGCGCCTGATGGCCGCCATATCGACCAGATCGCGCTTCTGATCGAGGCGCTTAAAACCAATCCCAATTCCCGCCGCCACATCGTTTCGGCCTGGAACCCGGCGCTGGTGGACGAAATGGCGCTGCCGCCCTGCCATTGCCTGTTCCAGTTCTATGTGTCCGATGGAAAGCTGTCCTGCCAGCTTTACCAGCGCTCGGCCGATATTTTCCTCGGCGTGCCCTTCAATATCGCATCCTACGCGCTGCTGACGCTGATGGTGGCGCAGGTCGTGGGCCTCAAGCCCGGCGATTTCGTTCATACCCTTGGTGATGCGCATATCTACGCCAACCATTTCGAACAGGCGCAGCTGCAGATGACGCGTACGCCGAAGGCCTTGCCGACCATGCGCCTCAACCCTGATGTGAAGAACCTTTTCGGCTTTAAGTTCGAGGACTTTACGCTGGAGAATTACGAGGCCGATTCAAGCATCAAGGCACCGATCGCGGTATGAGTGAGCCGCGCGTCACCATCATCGTTGCGGTCTCCGAGAACGGCGTCATCGGCCGCGATCTCGACATGCCATGGAAGC
This sequence comes from Agrobacterium fabrum str. C58, assembly GCF_000092025.1. NCBI lineage: Bacteria > Pseudomonadati > Pseudomonadota > Alphaproteobacteria > Hyphomicrobiales > Rhizobiaceae > Agrobacterium > Agrobacterium fabrum. Next base: position 2,005,776 of record NC_003062.2, on the reverse strand, counting down.
TGTCGACCGATCTGAAGCGCTTCAAGGCGATGACGATGGGCAAGCCGCTCATCATGGGCCGCAAGACGTTTCTGTCTGTCGGCGAACGTCCCCTCCCGGGCCGTCCGCATATCATCGTCAGCCGAAATGCCGATTACCGGCCTGAAGGCGTCGACGTCGTTTCGTCGCTGGACGAGGCCGTGAAGCTTGCAAAAACGAAGGCTGTGGAACTGGGCGTGGACGAGGTTTTTGTCGCCGGCGGTGGCGAGATTTACCGTCAGGCCATGCCCTTTGCCGATCAACTTTCCGTCACCCATGTGGCGGTAAAACTCGATGGCGACACTTTTTTTCCGGAAATTGATCCCGCCGTTTTTGAGAAAACCGAAGAAAAGGCCGCGTCCGCAGGGGAAAAGGACAATTATCCGGTTCTGTTTACCACTTATGTGCGACGAGCCGCGGCAAAGTGAACTATTTACCTCGATTGGGTATTTAGTTACCACCTCTGCGTTGAAACAGGCGCTTCTCCTTCCTATAACGGGTCGATATTCCCGCCGCACGCGAGCAATCGCTTACGAACGGAACCGGGAGAGGCTTTTATAAAGAGGTATTGATGCCCTGGAGCAATCAGAATGGCGGCGGCGGCCCATGGGGCGGCGGCGGTGGAGGAAACAACCAGGGCGGCGGTGGCGGCCCATGGGGGCAGGGGCCTAACCGGCCTCGCGGCGGTGGCGGCGGCAATGGCGGCCCACCCGATCTGGAAGAGATCATCCGGCGCAGCCAGGACCGTTTCAAGAATGTGCTGCCCGGCGGCTTCAATGGCGGCGTGGTCGCCATCGTGGTTCTCGTCGTTCTGGTTTTCCTCGGCATCCAGTCCATCTACACCGTCCAGCCGGATGAGCGCGGCGTCGAGCTGCGTTTCGGCCGTCCGAAGGACGAAATCTCGATGCCTGGCCTGCATTTCCATCTGTGGCCGATCGAGACGGTGGAAATCGTCAAGGTGACCGAGCAGCAGCAGAATATCGGCTCGCGCGCCTCGTCGTCTTCGTCGAGCGGCGTGATGCTGACCGGCGACCAGAACATCGTCAACGTTCAGTTCTCGGTGCTTTATACGGTCTCCGATCCGAAATCCTATCTCTTCAACGTCGACGCCCCGGCGGAAACGCTGCAGCAGGTTTCCGAAAGCGCCATGCGCGAAGTCGTTGGCCGTCGTCCGGCGCAGGATATCTTCCGCGATAACCGACAGGCGATTGCGGCGGATGTGCGCAGCATCATCCAGTCCACCATGGACGGTTATGGCGCGGGCATCTCCATCAATGCAGTGGCCATCGAAGATGCGGCTCCGCCGCGCGAAGTGGCCGATGCCTTCGACGAAGTGCAGCGTGCCGAACAGGATGAAGACCGCTTCGTTCAGGAAGCCAATCAATACGCCAACCAGAAGCTCGGTGCCGCACGCGGTCAGGCCGCGCAGATCGTCGAAGAGGCGAACGCCTACAAGTCGCGTGTCGTCAACGAGGCGGAAGGTGAGGCGCAGCGCTTCATTTCCATCTATGACCAGTATCGCACGGCGCCTGAGGTAACCCGTCAGCGCATGTTCCTGGAAACGATGGAGCAGGTCCTGAAGGGTTCCAACAAGATCATCATCGACGAGAAACAGGGCGTGGTGCCTTATCTGCCTCTGAACGAGATCATGCGCAACAATCCGGGCGCAGCACAGCAGGGAGGCAACTGATATGGGTAACCGTCTTACGGCCGTTCTTGTCGGTCTCGCCGTCCTGCTTTTCCTCGGTTATTCGTCGATCTTCGTCGTCAACGAGCGCCAGCAGGCCATCGTCGTCCGCTTCGGTCAGATCCAGGATGTGAAAACGGCGCCGGGCCTCTATTTCAAGCTGCCCTTCGCCTTCATGGATGCCGACCGCGTGCAATATGTCGAGAACCGCGCGCTGCGCTTCGATCACGACAATATCCGTGTTCAGGTCTCCGGCGGCAAGTTCTATGAGGTCGATGCCTTCGTGGTCTATCGCATCACGGATGCGCGCCGCTTCCGGCAGACGGTCTCAGGTGACCAGATGTCGGCGGAATCGCGCCTGCGCACCCGTCTCGACGCATCGTTGCGCCGGGTCTACGGTCTGCGCGGCTTTGAATCCGCACTTTCGGATGCGCGTGCATCGATGATGCAGGAAGTGCGTGACGATCTGCGTCCCGATGCGGAATCGCTCGGCATCAGCATCGTGGATGTCCGCATCCGTCGTACCGATCTGACGCAGGAAGTGTCGCAGCAGACCTTCGAGCGCATGAAGTCGGAACGTCTTGCCGAAGCCGAACTTATCCGCGCACGCGGTAACGAGGCGGCGCAGCGTCGCCGGGCCGTTGCCGACCGTGAGGTTGTGGAACTCGAGTCCACGGCCCAGCGGCAGTCCGAAGTGCTGCGCGGTGAAGGCGATGCCGAACGCAACAAGGTCTTCGGTGTGGCTTTCCAGCGCGATCCTGATTTCTTCGAGTTCTATCGCTCCATGTCTGCTTACGCCAATGCGTTGAACGGTAACGGCACGACGCTGGTCCTGTCCCCGGATTCGACCTTCTTCCGTTATTTCAACAATATCAACGGTGCGCCACCTGCGGCTCCCGCCGCACCTGCGCCAGCGCCGGCGAACTGATAGCGGATCGAATGATTTTGGAGGGGCCGGTTTTTACCGGCCCTTTCTTTTTACTCCGCTTTCGTGCCAATGCTGTGGCTACGGGCAGGACATCCCCGCCTGTTCACGAAAAGGTATTTTTACACTTCATCATTCCGCCTTATGCTTTGACGATATAAGCAGGGCATGACGATTTGAAACGCGAGGACGCTTATGGCCGTGACCCTTCTTTCGCCTTTTCGCAGCAGCATTGCCGCAGTTGCGGGCATCGCGCTTGTGGCGGGCAGCCTTTCGGCGCCGGTTGCGGCAAGAGCGCAGAGCCATGGGCCGGAATCGGTGGCTGATCTTGCCGAGCCGCTGCTCGATGCGGTGGTGAATATTTCCACGTCCCAGAACGTCAAGACCGAGGGCAAGGGTCCAGTTCCGCCGAAGCTGCCGGAAGGTTCGCCCTTCCAGGAGTTCTTCAAGGATTATTTCGACAGCCAGAAGCCGGAAGGCGGCGAAAAGGTCAATTCGCTGGGGTCGGGTTTCGTGATCGATCCGGCTGGCTATGTCGTGACCAACAACCACGTCATCGAGGGTGCTGATGCCATCGAGGTGATTTTCCCGAATGGCTCGAAGCTCAAGGCGACGCTGGTCGGTACCGATACCAAGACCGACCTTTCGGTCCTGAAGGTGGAGCCGAAAACACCGCTGAAGGCCGTGAAGTTCGGCGATTCGCGCAGCATGCGCATCGGCGACTGGGTGATGGCTGTCGGCAATCCGTTCGGGCTTGGCGGATCGCTGACCGTGGGCGTCATTTCCGCGCGCGGCCGCAATATCAATGCCGGCCCCTATGACAATTTCATCCAGACGGATGCGGCCATCAACAAGGGTAACTCCGGTGGCCCGCTCTTCAACATGAAGGGTGAGGTGATCGGCATCAATACGGCGATCATTTCGCCGAGCGGCGGTTCGATCGGTATTGGTTTCGCCGTACCGACGGAGCTTGCCCAGAATATCGTGCAGCAGCTCATCGAATTCGGCGAGACCCGCCGCGGCTGGCTCGGCGTTCGCGTTCAGCCTGTTACTGATGATGTGGCTGCGAGCCTCGGCATGGACAGCGCCAAGGGCGCGCTGATATCAGGCGTGGCCAAGGGCGGCCCGGTGGAGAACGGCCCGATCCAGGCGGGTGATGTCGTGCTGAAGTTCGACGGCAAGGATATCAATGAAATGCGCGACCTCTTGCGTATCGTGGCGGAAAGCCCTGTCGGCAAGGAAGTCGATGTTGTCGTTTATCGCGACGGCAAGGAAGAGACCGTCAAGGTCAAGCTCGGGCAATTGCAGGATACGACCGACGAGAAGGCCTCGACCGACGACCCGCAGGGTGAAGACGGTGATGGCAGCATGGTCGCCCCCGACGATAAAGACGGTGGCGACGATCAGGCGCAGGACCAGACACCTGAAGTGCGCGAAGCACCGCAGACCGTGCTCGGCATGAATCTCGTGGTGCTGAGCAATGAGCTGCGCACGGAAAAGGGCATTGCCGAAAGCGTGGAAGGCGTGCTTGTCGCAAGCGTCGATCCCGGTTCTCCCGCCGAACAGAAGGGCATGAAGGCCGGCGACGTCATCGTCGAGGTCGGGCAGGATTTCATGGAAGTTCCTGGCGACGTGCTGGTACGTGTGAACGGCCTGAAGTCCGAAGGCCGCAAGAACGCGCATATGATGGTGGCGGATGCTCAGGGCAATCTGCGCGTGGTGGCGTTGCCGCTGGAATAAACGCTTTTCGCCCGATCCGTCAGGAATCGGGTGGTTGCGGCACTGTCGGGTCCCTATCCCTTGGTCTCCATCAAACGGAGGCCAAGGATATGAAATTACTCGAAAACAAGGTTGCTATCATCACCGGCGCGTCATCCGGCATCGGCCGGGCGACGGCGATGCTGTTTGTCACGCAAGGCGCGGCAGTCGTCATCAATGCGCGCGGTGAAAAGGCGCTGCAGGAGGTTGCAGCCGACATTCGTGATGCCGGCGGCCGTGTCCATGCGGTTGCGGGCGACGCCGGTGTTGCGGAAACCCATTCCCGGTTGGCGGATGCGGCCGTGGGCGTTTTCGGTGGCCTCGATATCGCCATCAATAATGCCGGGGCGGTGGGGGCTATGAAGCCGCTGGCGGAGATTTCGCCCGAGGAGTGGGATCATGTCCTCAACGTCAATCTCACCTCCGCCTTTCTGGGGGCGCGTTACCAGATTCCGCCGATGCTGAAGCGGGGCGGCGGTTCCATCGTCTTTACGTCGAGCTTCGTCGGCACCAGCGCCGGCATTCCTGGCATGTCGGCTTATGGAACTGCGAAGGCAGCGTTAATGGGGCTGGTGAAGGGCATTACCGCCGATTATGCGATCAATGGCATTCGCGCCAATGCCCTGCTCCCCGGCGGGGTCGATACACCGGCCGCAGGAGACCCGGCGCAGAAGGAATGGGCCGCCGGCCTGCATGCGATGAAGCGCATTGCCCAGCCCGAGGAAATTGCGCAGGCCGCTCTTTTCCTCGCAAGCCCAATGGCAAGCTTCGTCGCCGGGGCCGCATTGTTTGCCGATGGCGGCAATGCCGCGGTGAAATGACTTTCGGAACTGACGGGCAGGCGTTTTATCGCGCCCGCCATTCCTCCAGCGTCAGCGCATAGGTGACGTGGGGCCGCAGATGCGGGTGCGTCTCTTCCGGCACGCGCGGGTGGTCGAAATCGCGGGAAGGATCACGCCTCAAGCCGATGCGTTCCATGACCGCCGTCGAACGATGGTTGTCGTGGACGGCAAAGGAGACGATTTCCGGCGTCTCCTTTTCATCGAAAGCCATGACGAGCAGCGATTGCGCAGCTTCGGTGACATAACCGTGCCCCCAGAAGCGAGTGGCGAGCCGCCAGCCGATTTCCATGGTGCCGATCGGGAAGGGCGGATCGAGGTTCATGACAGGCGATATGCCGCAGAACCCCATCACTTCACCGGTTTCTCGCAGCTCCATGGCATAAAAGCCATAGCCGCTGCCGCGGATCATGCCATTGATGGTTTCCAGCACCGCGTCCGCTTCCGCATGGCTGCGGCGGAAGGGGAAAAATTCCATGACCTTCTCATCCGCGTTGATTTCGCGGAACAGGTCGCGGTCGCTCTCCTTCCATTCGCGCAGAATGAGTCTTTCTGTCTCACGAATGATCATGGAATGACAAAATCCGTCTTGCGATAGCCCTGGATGTAGAGAAGCGCGGTCAGGTCGCCATGGTCGATGCGCATCTGCGCTTCGGCGGCCACGGCGGGCTTGGCGTGCAGGGCAACGCCTGCACCGGCCACATGCAGCATGCCGAGATCATTGGCGCCATCGCCGACCGCCATCGCCTCTTCAGACGAAATGCCGAGCCTTGCGGCAATATCGTTCAGTGCATCCACTTTGGCCTGTTTGCCGAGGATGGGTTCGGCAACGGTGCCATCAAGCTCGCCATTGGCTTCGCCGAGCAGATTGGCGCGGTTCTCATCAAAACCAAGCATCGCAGCGACGCGGTTGGTGAAGACGGTGAAGCCGCCGGAAACGAGGGCGGTGTAATAACCCTTCGCTTTCATGGTGGCGATCAGCTCCTTGCCGCCTGATGTCAGCGTGATGCGCTTTTCGATGACGTCATCGATGACAGAGACCGGCAGGCCCTTCAGCAGTGCGACGCGCTCACGCAGCGCCGGCTCAAAAGCGATCTCGCCATTCATCGCACGGGCGGTGATGGCGGAGACCTTGTCCTTCAGCCCGACTTCGGCGGCCAGCTCGTCGATGCACTCCTGGCCGATCATGGTTGAATCCATGTCGGCGATCAGCAGCTTCTTGCGCCGCTGGTCCTGCTCCTGGATGACGATATCGATGGGTTTTCCGATAAGCGCGGCTGCAATCGCGCTGCGCGCCTGTTCGGCTGCGGTGCCCAGGGGCAGGGCTATATCGCAGGCGATGCCGTCGGCCAGCCAATAAAGGCCCGATGCATTGACCGCCTTTGCGGCGGCTTCGCCGAGGGCTGCTGTCAGAACAGGATTTGACGGATTGGCGATAAGCGTGGCAACCAGAGCCATGATGAAAAACCTTGATCAGAATTTTGATGCGATCCTGATAACCGGCCCGACGGCAAGCGGCAAGTCCGCGCTTGCGCTTCGTCTGGCGCGGGAGCGGAACGGCGTCGTCATCAATGCCGACAGCATGCAGGTTTACGACACGCTGCGGGTGCTGACCGCCCGGCCTTCCGACCACGAAATGGAGGGGGTGCCACACCGTCTCTACGGCCATGTGCCCGCTGGCAGCGCCTATTCGACCGGCGAATGGCTGCGGGATATTTCCGGACTGCTTTCGGATCTGCGCGGTGAGGGGCGTTTTCCTGTCATTGTCGGCGGTACGGGGCTTTATTTCAAGGCGCTGACCGGCGGCCTTTCCGATATGCCCGCCATTCCCGATGACCTCCGCGAGGGGCTGCGCGCCCGGTTGATCGAAGAGGGAGCGGCAAAGCTTCACGCCGAATTGGTGAGCCGCGATCCGTCCATGGCGCAGATGCTGCAGCCGGGAGATGGCCAGCGCATCGTCCGGGCACTGGAGGTGCTCGAGGCGACGGGGAAATCGATCCGCGATTTCCAGCGCGCCAGCGGCCCGATGATCATCGATCCCGAGCGGGCGCAGAAATTCATCGTCCTGCCGGAGAGGCCGGTGCTGCATGACCGTATCAACCGCCGTTTTGAGGCGATGATGGACAGTGGTGCGGTGGAGGAGGTCCAGGCGCTTCTTGCGCTCAATCTAGCGCCCGATGCAACGGCGATGAAGGCGATTGGCGTTGCTCAGATCGCCGATATGCTGACTGGGCGCATGGGTGCGGCGGAGGTGATAGAAAAATCGGCGGCTGCGACCCGCCAATATGCCAAACGGCAGATGACCTGGTTCCGCAACCAGATGGGGGATGACTGGACGCGCATCCAGCCGTGAAAGGGGCCTAATCCTTGCGGTAGAGGCTGCCGAGCGGTTTTTTCAACAGGCTTTCGCGCAACGAGGGGCGCGTCTCACCGGGCGGCGGGCCATTCTGCGCCTGCATCTGGAAACCCGCCTTGCGCAGATCGTTGACGGCGCCGGCGGTGGGGTCCGTTGACGCCGCATTGGATGGCACAGGCGGTGTGCGTCCGGGCAGCATATCCGGGCGGTAGGGTTCGTATCCCCCCGTTGCGGGCGTTCCCAATTCTCGCTTCCAGCGATCGATGTCGTCTGCCGTCTGGAATACGGACGGTTCTGGCTGGTCGGAAAAAGCCGCTTCCACGCTTTGCTGGAAGCCGGTGATAACGGGTTTGGCCGTGGCGCGCATGCGGGTGACTATGCTGTTCAGGTCGACCGTGTCAGGGGTTTCATGGTTCATATGGCTGGACGTGCCGCTCGCCTTCGGCAGCTTGGCCGTGGCTACACGGTCGAAGCGCATGCGCATCGGCACGTTCACGGCCTCACCGAAGGCGATGGCTTCGCCATTGCCGATGGAGGAGAGAAAGCTCGTAGTCGAGGTCGAAGCGTTCGGCACGGCGGAGAGAATGATCTTCTGGTCGATCTCGTTCGACAGCCGCATGGCGAACACGGTCGAGCATTGCGACAGGATGGTCTGGTCCAGCTCGCTTGGCCGTTGGCTGATGACGCCGAGTGAAATGCCGTATTTGCGGCCTTCCTTGGCGATCTGGGCGATGGATTGCCGGGTGGGGAAAAAGCCACGCTCGGGATCAGCCGGAACATAACGGTGCGCTTCTTCGCAGACGATAAGCATATGCAGCGAACCGCGCGCCAGAACCGCCAGCTCGAAGGACATGCGGCAGAGCACCGAGACCACCGAATTCACCACTTCGGAGGGGATGCCTGACAATTGGAAAACCGAAATCGGCTTGCCTTCCCCGGGGATGCGGAAGATATGCGCGACCGTCTCGAGAATGTTGTCGTTGATCGTATTGCTCGAGAACATGAAATTATAGCGCGTATCGTTGACGGCCGAGAGGATGCGGCCCTTCAGCGTGCGCAAGGCGGGTTTTTCGCCGCGGCCTTCCAGCCTTCCGATGCGCTCATCGATGAGGGCGAGAAGATCGGCGATGCGGTATGGCACCGGCGTATCCGGCGTGATCGCGCTCTTGTCGGATGTACGGCGGACGGCGGAACCTTCGGTGCCGCGAAATGCCTTTTTTGCTTCGGGAATGAGGTCCCGGAGGAAATCCATCTCTTCCGGCACGGGCTTGCGGCCGCGGAAAATCACCTCGGCAAATTCCTCGAGCCGCATCAGCCAGAAGGGAAGGTCCAGCGTATCGGTATCGATGACGACGGAATGATCGGGAAAAGCAGCCGCGAATTCATTATGCGGATCGAGAATGAGGACGCGCAGTTTCGGGTCGGTCTCGATCGCCTTGTTCAGAAGCAGCGAAACGGCGGTGGTCTTGCCCACGCCCGTCGATCCGACGACGGCGAAATGTTTGGCAAGCATCTGAGGAATGCTGATCGCCGCGTTGATCGTGTCGTCCTGCGTCAGCTTGCCGATGACACAGGCATCGCGTTTGCCGCTGTCGTAAATCTTTGCAAGGTCGCTGGTGCGGATGCGGTGCGCCACCGCGCCGAGATAAGGGTAACGGGAGATGCCGGTGGAAAAACGTTCGCTGCCGTCTTCGGTGCGATACACTTCACCCACGAGTTCCACGTCGATCAGCAGCCTGTTTGGCTTGTCCGCTGCCCAGTGGTCGTCGCCGGTGCGCATGGAAAAGACCAGCGCGGTGACACGGCTCGTGCCCATTTCGATGGAGATCAGGCGTCCGACGGACCAGAGCTGCGACACATCGGTGGAGCCGGGTTCCGTTTCTGCGGCAATGGTGGCGTGCGCGCCGTTACACGCGATGACGCGGCCGAGCATGCGGTTTGCCGGTTGCTCGCCGGATCGCCGTTCGTTTTCGTCCATGCGGGACGCGTTATGAGACGTGTCGTTATTCACATTTTTTCCCGGTACATGCGGATGATCGCGGTGGTTCGGGCAGCATCTGCGCTTTCGAGACTAAAAGATTATGCTTAACAACAGGTGTATTGGTCGCGTTCGAAAATTTCGCCAAAGCCCCCGCCGGGGTAATAAAAGAAGGCGGCGGTGATTTTTTCCCGCAATATGCGTTGACGGCTGGGGCTTTTCTGGCTAACACTCCGGCCCATGAAAAATCTTAACGTACTTATCGTGGTGGGACGGCGCATGGGCAGGATGGTATAACCATCCGGCGAAAGCACCCATGCGCTGAACGAGGCTCCTCTAGGGGCCTTTTTTTATGTCTTCAAACAGGCCCTCGGGCTCCTCGATATCCAAAGCCAAAGCGGGATGGAAACAGGCAATGACGGATAAGGACAATACGGAAAACAGCAATCGCATGACAGGTGCGGAGATCGTTCTGCAGGCGCTGAAGGACAACGGCGTCGAGCACATCTTCGGTTATCCCGGCGGTGCCGTTCTTCCGATTTATGACGAGATTTTCCAGCAGGAAGACATTCAGCACATCCTCGTGCGTCATGAGCAGGGTGCCGGCCACGCGGCCGAAGGGTATGCCCGTTCCACCGGCAAGGTCGGCGTCATGCTCGTTACCTCCGGTCCCGGCGCCACCAATGCGGTGACGCCGCTGCAGGATGCGCTGATGGATTCCATTCCGCTCGTCTGCCTGTCCGGCCAGGTTCCGACATCGCTGATCGGTTCCGACGCATTTCAGGAATGCGATACCGTCGGCATCACGCGCCCCTGCACCAAGCACAACTGGCTGGTCAAGGACGTCAACGAACTGGCTGGCATCATCCATGAAGCCTTCCGCATCGCGCAGACTGGCCGTCCGGGTCCCGTCGTTGTCGATATTCCGAAGGATATTCAGTTCGCCACCGGCACCTATACGCCGCCTTCCGCCGCCATCCAGCAGAAGAGCTACAAGCCGAAGGTTCAGGGCGACCTCAACGCCATTCATGCTGCCATCGAACTGATGTCGAAAGCGAAGAAGCCGGTTTTTTACACCGGCGGCGGCGTCATCAATTCTGGTCCGGAGGCAACCCGTCTGCTGCGTGAACTGGTCGAGCTCACCAATTTCCCGATCACCTCGACGCTGATGGGTCTCGGCGCCTATCCGGCTTCCGGCAAGAACTGGCTCGGCATGCTGGGCATGCACGGTTCCTACGAAGCCAATATGACGATGCATGATTGCGATGTCATGGTCTGCATCGGCGCGCGTTTCGATGACCGTATTACCGGTCGCATCAATGCGTTTTCGCCGAATTCCAAGAAGATCCATATCGATATCGATCCGTCCTCGATCAACAAGACCGTGCGTGTCGACGTGCCTGTTATCGGCGATGTCGGGCATGTTCTGGAAGACATGGTTCGCCTGTGGCGCGCTTTGCCGAAGAAACCGGAAAAAGCGCAGACGGCCGACTGGTGGTCGCAGATTGAGCGCTGGCGCGCCCGCAATTCCTTCGCCTACAAGAACTCCAAAGATGTCATCATGCCGCAATATGCATTGCAGCGGCTTTATGAGGCGTCGAAGGGACGCGACACTTACATCACGACAGAAGTCGGCCAGCACCAGATGTGGGCGGCGCAGTTCTTCGGTTTCGAGGAGCCGAACCACTGGATGACCTCGGGCGGTCTCGGCACCATGGGTTATGGCCTGCCGGCGGCTATCGGCGTGCAGGTCGCGCATCCCGAAGCGCTTGTCATCGACATTGCCGGTGACGCATCGATCCAGATGTGTATCCAGGAAATGTCCTGCGCCATCCAGTACGGCCTGCCGGTGAAGATTTTCATCCTCAACAACCAGTATATGGGCATGGTGCGGCAATGGCAGCAGTTGCTGCACGGCAACCGTCTGTCCAACTCCTATACCGAAGCCATGCCTGATTTCGTCAAGCTGGCGGAGGCCTATGGCGCTGTCGGCATGTATTGCGACGACCCGAAGGAACTGGACGACAAGATCGCCGAGATGATTGCGGTCAACAAGCCGGTCATCTTCGATTGCCGCGTTGCCAATCTCGCCAATTGCTTCCCGATGATCCCATCTGGTAAAGCCCATAACGAGATGCTGTTGCCGGATGAGGCGACGGATGAAGCTGTTGCCAACGCCATCGATGCCAAGGGCCGTCAGCTAGTCTGAGCCGGGAGAGGAAAAGGACATGAACGCACACCTACAACCCACCGGCTCCGCCTATTTCATCCAGAAGGAAACGGCTGCCGTTGAAAATCACACGCTGTCGGTTCTCGTCAGCAACGAGCCGGGCGTTCTCGCCCGGGTCATCGGCCTGTTTTCCGGCCGTGGCTACAACATCGAAAGCCTGACGGTTTCGGAAACGGAACATGAGGCGCATCTGTCGCGCATCACCATCGTCACACGGGGTACGCCCATCGTGCTGGAGCAGATCAAGGCGCAGCTGGAACGCATCGTGCCGGTGCACCGGGTTCTGGACCTTACCGTCCGTGCCCGTGAACTGGGACAGGAACGGCCGATCGAGCGCGAAGTGGCGCTCATCAAGGTTGCCGGCACGGGCGAAGTCCGTGCCGAGGCGCTGCGGCTTGCCGATGCGTTTCAGGCCAAGGTGGTAGATGCCACGGTGGAGCATTTCATCTTCGAGATCACCGGCAAGTCATCCAAGATCGACCAGTTCGTGGCGATCATCAAGCCGCTCGGCCTGATCGAAATCTGCCGCACGGGCATTGCCGCCATGAACCGCGGTTCGCAGGGCATGTAATTCGTCTCTAAGCGAAATCTTCCATAAAGCCCGCGGTTCGCCGCGGGTTTTTTTATGGAATCCGCTTGGGATCGATATTCAACCATGTGGTTGACATTCCGCGGCGACCGGCTATATTCAACAACATGGTTGAATTATCCGCTTCACATCTAGACACTGTCTTTCATGCCCTTGGCGACGCAACGCGACGCACGATGCTGCGTGATCTTTCCCGTGGCGAGCGAACGGTGAGCCAGTTGGCTCAACCCTTCGACATATCGCTCGCGGCAGCCTCGAAGCATATCAAGGCGCTGGAAAATGCGGGGCTTATCCGCCGCGAGGTGAGGGGGCGCATCCATGTCTGCCGCCTTGCGCCGGAACCCCTAGCGGAAGCGCATGAATGGCTGGATTTCTACCGGCAGTTCTGGGGCAATCGCCTCGATGTTCTTGAGCAGATGCTCAGGGAGGAAGATCAGGGAAAATCCCCTGCAGATGGAGGAAATGACAATGGCTGATATCGCAATGCCTGAAACCTATGGCCGTCTCGTCGAGCCAACGACCCTGAAGATCGAGCGGCTGTTGCCCGGACCGATCGAGCGGGTCTGGGCTTATCTGACCCAAAGTGACCTTCGCCGCCGCTGGCTCGCCTCCGGCGAAATGCGGCTTGCGCCCGATGCGCCCTTCGAACTGGTGTGGCGCAACGACGAGCTTTCCGATCCGCCGGGCCACCGCCCGGAAGGCTTTTCCGAAGAGGAAAAGATGGCGTCCCGCATCATTACCGTCGTTCCGCCGCATCACCTTGTCTTTAGTTGGGGTGAAAGCGGAGAGGTGTCGATCGAGCTTCAGGCTCTGGGCAAGGATGTGCTTCTGACGCTGATTCATCGCCGGTTGGTTGGCAGGAAGACCAAGCTCGATGTCAGCGCCGGCTGGCATGTGCATCTCGATATTCTCGCTGCCCGTCTTCAGGAAAAGGAACCGGCCCCTTTCTGGGATACGTGGCTGGCGCTGAAAGAGGAATACGAGCCCCGCATACCGTCATAAAGCCCCGGGGCTATCTGACCGACGGCGCGGCTTGCCGCGCCGTTATTGCAATCTTTATTGCGGGCAGTTCCCGGTTCTCACATTCCGATTCAACCGCTTCAGCAGCTGATTCCGAAATGTCCGCTAACGCCCTGTTATGTCAGAGCATTTCCAAGGACGTCTTGCGCGTCGGCGGCGGGAAGGCGGCGTCGAGGGCGGTCCAGTCTTCCTCGGTTATTTCAAGATCGGTGGCGCCGCGATTTTCCACGATACGGGACACGCTGGCGGATTTTGGAATGGCGATGACGCCGTCCCTATCCAAAAGAAAGGCCAAGGCCAGCTGCGCCGGGGTTGCCTGATAAGCCTTGGCGATGCGAATGAGTTCGTGGTTCTTCAGGATACGGCCCTGCTCGATGGGGGAATAGGCCATCAGCGGCACGCCGTGCTCCTGGCACCAGGGCAGAAGGGAAAATTCAGGTCCGCGCCGGGAGAGGTTATAGAGCACCTGATTGGCGGCGCAGTTTTTGCCCTCTGGAACGGTGAAAAGCTCCTCCATATCGTCGGTATCGAAATTGGAGACGCCCCAGTTGCCGATCTTGCCGTCGCTCTTCAGCCTTTCGAACGCGGCCACGGTTTCGCCAAGCGGGTGCTCGCCGCGCCAGTGCAGCAGATAGAGGTCGATGTGGTCGGTGCCGAGCCTTGCGAGGCTGCGCTCGCACGCTTCCGCAGTGCCTCTCGCGCTGGCATTCCAGGGATAGACCTTGCTGACCAGAAACACCTCGTCGCGGCGGCCGGCGATTGCCGTGCCGACCACTTCTTCCGACCGGCCGTCGGCATACATTTCCGCGGTGTCGACCAACGTCATGCCGAGATCGATCGCCTTGCGGATGCTTTCAATCTCGTCGTCTGCCGATGATCTCGTCTCGCCCATATTCCAGGTGCCAAGTCCGAGGGCTGGAACCTCATTTCCAGAGGGCAGGGTGACGGCAGGAATATCCTCATGCATGGTTTTGCTCCAGCGGTTGTCGATTGGACAATAGTCTTTTGTGTCGACTTCTCAAACCCATGGCGGAGACGATCGATCCATCAAAAAATTTGACCTCGTCCTTCGGTGCGTTGCTGCTGTTTGCCTTCCATCACGCAGATGCTGACGTCGTCACTCGCATTCCGCGGCCCCTGCTGGCCTCACGTCGGAAACTGCCGGTAACATTCCTCGGCGATTGCCTGCACCTCGTCGCGCGACAGTTCGGCGGAAACGGCATAACCCAGCTCGTTGTCGATCCAGTAGAAGGTTTCGACACCGTCGGCGCTGGCCATGCGGAAGCTGGTGGTGCGGTTTTCCTCGTTGTGGCCGACCAGCACCGTCACCCGGCGGCCGGTCTTGTCCTGATACATCAGCATCGCGCCCGGCTTGCCGCTGACGGGGATGAGACGCCCGCCGACGAGGTCATATCCGATCTTCGACAGATCGGGGATGGCGAAGGGATAACCGAGCCGCTTGCCAAGCCAAGTCGCAAGATGCTGCTGCTCGCCGGCGCCGACCTCGACGGGGTGACGCACCTCGCTTGCATAGATGAGATAGGCGGATTTCGCCTGTGCCGGAATATCCGTCGTCAGCGATGCCAGGGTCACGTCCTGCGGCGTCGAAAAGGAGGAGGGCAGCAGCCTGCCGGCTGCGGCGCCCGCTACGAAGATCAGCAGGGCCGCCGCCGTCCGCAGGAGGGCCGGTTTCAGCCGCCATGTGCGATCCCTCTTTTGCGGGCCGAGCATCGAGGCGTCATGCGGATGTGCGGCGGCATAGGAGGCGAAGGCATTGCGCAGAATGTCGGCCTGTTTTTTCCATGCCTGCACGCGGCTCTGGTCTTCCGGTCTTTCAGCCAGCCAGCTCTCGACAGCCGCGCGGTCGTCGTCGGAAAGAAGTCCGTCGACATAGGCGTGCAGATCGTCTTCGGTTATGGCATCGGGCCGTTTCATCGTGGTCTCCGCAGGGGTATGATATTATCCTCCGCCAGATGCTGGCGAAGTGTTTCGCGGGCGCGAGACAGCCTGGACATGACGGTGCCGAGCGGGATCGCCAAGGTCTCGGCCGCCTCCTGATAGCTGTAGCCTTCCACCGTCACCAGCATCAGCACTGCCCGCATATCCGGTGAAAGAAGTGCTAGCGCGCGATGCAGCCGGTCGTTCTCCAGCGTGTCGGAAAGCGTGTCCGGGATGGCAATGGTCTCATGGCCGTCGAGGCTTTCGGACGGATGACGTTTCTCGGCGCGGTGGCGGTTGCGATAAAGATTCGTCATTATCGTGTAAGCCCATGTTTTCAAACCCGTTCCGCGCCATTGCCTTTTGTTGGCAAGTGCCTTTTCCACGCAGTCCTGCAACAGGTCCTCGCCATCGGCATCGGAACGGGAAAGGCTGCGGGAATAACGGCGCAGCATGGGTATCAACGCCAGCATCTCCGTTTCGAAGCTGCCGGTTGCGGGGGAGTGGCTCCCCCGCTTTTCACCATTCATGCCATCAGGGTTTTGCGGCATCCCATACACCGTTCATACCGTCGCCGGTGGCGTCGCCCTTTTTCGTGTCCTTGACCCAGTAATAAAGCGGCATGCCGTCCTTTGCCCACTGCATCTTGCCGTCCTTGCGCTTCAAGAGGGAATAGGCGCCCTCGGCCTTGTCACTGGCGGCTGCAAAAAACGGCGGCCAGTTCACCGCGCATTTGTCGTAACAATTGGATACGCCCTTCTTGTCGTTCTTGAAAGTGTAGAGCGTCATGCCTTTTTCGCCGGCAAGCACATTGCCTTTGTCGGTTTTGACCGTTTCGACCGCCGGCGCTGCATAGGCCGTTCCGGCAAAAGCCAGAACGAGGGCGGGAACGATAAAGCGGATTTTCATGGACATATCCTCCTTGGTTCGGGCGGGCTCAAGCCGCCAGCGCATCAAGAGACACCGTCGCGCGCCGGTTTATTCCCCGTTGCGAAATATTTTTTAAACTTATCCATTGAGCTAAGTGTTTTCCCATGATAGTTAGCTTTATGGAAAACTATTCAGACGCGCTCAACGATATCTTCCAGTCTCTCGCCGATCCGACCCGCAGGGCCGTGATCCTGCGGCTGGGCGGCGGGGAGGCGAGCATTGGAACGCTGGCCGAACCCTTCGCTATGGCCCTGCCATCCTTCATGAAACATATCCGCCAGCTGGAGGAGGCGGGGCTGATCGTGACACGCAAGCAGGGGCGTGTCCGGTTCTGCTCGCTGGAGAAACAGAGGTTTTCCATGCTCGATGGCTGGCTTTCGCAACAGCGTGCCGTCTGGGAGGGCCGCACCGACCGGCTCGAGCAATTCGTCATGGCGCAACAGGACAGGATGTCCAGCAAAGGGGAGAATGACCAATGACCGAGACTTTCAATCCCGATCTCGACCTGAAGATTTCACGCATCATCAAGGCGCCGCGCCGGCTGGTCTGGAATGCCTGGACGGACAAGACCAGCCTGGAACAATGGTGGGTGCCGCATCCCGGCCAGTGCCGGGTGGACAAAATGGAGCTTCACCCCGGCGGTGCTTTCGAGACGCGCTACAGCGAAGACGGCAGGGAATTTGGCCAGCATGTCAGCGGCTGTTTCCTGGCGGTGGATCATGAGCAGCGCCTCATCTTCACCGATGCGCTGACGGCGGGTTTCCGGCCCTCCGCCCAGCCGTTCCTCACCGCCGTGATGACGTTTCGCGATCATCCTGATGGCATGGAATATGAGGCCTATGCCATGCACAACAACCTTGCCGACCGCGACAGGCACGCGGAGATGGGGTTCTTCGACGGCTGGAACACGGTTGCGGAGCAGCTGGCGCAGCTTGTCGAGAAGCAGGCGGCGCATTGAGGTCATCATTCTCATTGCGCGATTCATCTTTCGTTCTTTTTCTGTTGCGCATCAGGCTCGAATCCTGCGATGAGGACGCATGTTATTTTCACCGCAACAGGACGAAGCGCTCAAGGCTGTTTCCCGCTGGCTGAAAGAAGGCCGGACGCCGGTTTTCCGGCTGTTCGGTTATGCCGGAACGGGCAAGACGACGCTTGCCAAGCATTTTGCGGAAAATGTCGATGGTGAGGTGCTGTTTGCTGCCTTCACCGGCAAGGCGGCGCAGGTGCTGCGTTCGCGCGGGGCGACCAATGCCCGCACCATTCATTCGCTGATCTACCGCCCACGCGGTGAAGAAACGGTCGAAGACGAGGAAACCGGCAAAACCTCTGTTGCGCCGATGTTTTCCATCAACCGCCAGAGCCCGCTCGCCAAGGCAGCGCTGATCATCATCGATGAATGCTCGATGGTGGACGAGCAGCTCGGCAAGGATCTGATGAGTTTCGGCACACCGATCCTCGTGCTTGGTGATCCCGGCCAGCTGCCGCCGGTTTCGGGCGGCGGCTTTTTTACCGAGCAGGAGCCGGATTTTCTGCTGTCGGAAATCCACCGCCAGGCCAAGGATAACCCCATCATCCATCTTGCCATGGATGTGCGCGAAGGCCGCGAGATCATGCGCGGCGATTATGGCTCCGCGCAGGTGATTTCCAAGTCCGAAGTGACGCAGTCGCTGGTGCTCGAGGCCGATCAGGTTCTGGTCGGCACCAATCGCACCCGCCGCCGCTACAATCAGCGGCTTCGTGAGCTGAAGGGTTTTTCCGCCGATTATCCACAGTCCGGCGACAAGCTGGTCTGCCTTCGCAACGATCCGGCCAAGGGCCTGCTCAACGGCTCGCTGTGGCAGGTGATGAGTTCATCGCGCGAGACGGTGAAACCCGGCATCAACCTGATGATCCGGCCGGAAGATGACGATATGGATCGCGGTGCGGCCAAGATCAAATTGCTGAAGGCGGCCTTCGAGGATGTGGAGACCGAAATTCCCTGGTCGACCCGCAAGAGGTACGACGAGTTCGATTTCGGTTACGCGCTGACCGTGCACAAGGCACAGGGTTCGCAATGGAACAATGTGGTTCTCTTCGACGAGAGCTATGCTTTCCGTGATTCTCGCGAAAGATGGCTTTACACTGCCATCACCCGCGCGGCCGAAACCCTGACGATCGTTCGTTGATCAGGCACGGATGACGCCGAGCAGAACCGCCTTGGCGACCGCCTGAAAGCGGTTGCTGGCACTGAACTTGCCGATGATCTTTGCCTCCAGCGTGTTGAGATCGCTGCCTGAAAGGCCAAGGGCGCGGGCAAGCCGCACTGGCGCATAACCCTCCGCCATCAGTTCCAGGCATTTACGTTCGGTGTCGGTGAGGGCGATGTCCTTTGCCGGTGCCCGCTCAGTGCCATCCATGCCGTCCGCATCCGTCTCCGTCACCAGCAATTCCTCGATCTGCTGGGCCTGACGCTGGAGGGTGGAAAGCTCGGAGGTCAATTCTCTCTTCCGCTGCCGCAATGCGGCGTGGAATATGTCGTCCGCCTCTTCCTGCGAGAGCGACCGGACGAGTTTTTCCATGATTTCGGTAATCGCGGCAACGGAGATGCCCACTTCGCGACAGACGTTGATGACGGCCATGCGCTGAACGTTGCGGTGGGTATAAACGCGCATCTGGCCGATGCGCTTCGAGGTCAGCAGTGCCTTTTCCTCGTAAAAATGCAGTGTCCGGTGGGTCACTCCGAAAATATTGGCCATGTCGGCGATGGGAACCGGTTCGGCGGGCAGGGAGGAAGGCAGGCTCACATCCGGTAGAAAGCTGCTGATCCTGAGATTGGGTTTGTCCTCGTCGCCGTGTTCAAACGGCATCCTGCCATCCTGCATCGTCTCCCCCTTCACGCTTTTTGACAGTGTGCCTGCTTTTTATGGCATCCGTTATTCGTTCCCCCGTCGCGGGCCCGTCTTCTGATCAAGACATCATGCCAAACGCAGCAAAAAAACCATAACGTGTATTGCCTGCTTTCGTTCCCGCAGCTTTAAAAAATTTTATCGGCCTCCTTGCGGTCGGCGTCAACCTGCGTGAAACAAGGTATCAATTCCGAACCGGAGCCCGATGCCATGCCTGCAAAACTTTCCGTCAATCTGAACGCAATTGCCATGTTACGCAACCGCCGCGATCTTCCCTGGCCTGATGTCGCGCATTTCGGGCAGATTGCGCTCTCGGCGGGTGCAAGCGGGTTGACTGTACACCCGCGGCCCGACCAGCGCCATATCCGCTTTTCGGATCTGCCGGTGCTGCGGGCGCTGATCGATGATCGTTTCCCCGGCGCGGAATTCAACATCGAAGGGTATCCCACCGAGGATTTTCTCGTTCTCTGCGAAAAGACCCAGCCGGAACAGGTGACGCTGGTGCCTGACGACCCGTCGCAGGCGACGTCAGACCACGGCTGGGATTTCCGCAAACATGCTGTTTTTCTGAAAGATGTCGTCGGGCGCCTGAAGGCCGGTGGCATGCGCGTTTCACTGTTTGCCGATGGCGACGGGGAACGCGAGCCGGTGGAGCTGGCGGCCGAGACGGGGGCCGCCCGCATCGAGCTTTACACCGGCCCTTATGGCGGCTGTTTTGACGATACGCAAAAGGCTGACCTGCTTGTCGAGAAGCTTGGGCAGACGGCGGATCATGCCGCAGCACTCGGGCTTGCTGTCAATGCCGGCCATGATCTGACGGTTGCGAACCTGCCCAAGCTGATGAAACGTATCCCCAATCTCGCTGAGGTATCGATCGGCCACGGGCTGACGGCAGATGCCATGGAATATGGCATGGCTGAAACAGTCCGGCGTTTTTGTCAGGCCTGCGGTCAGCGTAATTCATAACCAAAGTCAATTTTTTCGCCTATGCTTTGGCTTGCGCATGCTCCGTGCGCGAGCTTTGGAAGGCAAAGACATATGCAAGAACATCATGTTGTCGTCGTGGGTGGAGGCTTCGGCGGTTTACAACTGGTGCATGGGCTGGAGGGGGCCCCTGTCCGCATTACATTAATCGACCGTCGCAATCACCACCTGTTTCAGCCCCTGCTGTATCAGGTTGCGACGACGGCGCTGGCGACATCCGAGATCGCCTGGCCGATCCGCCATCTTTACCGCGACCGCAAGGAAGTGACGACCCTGCTTGCGGAGGTGACCGGCGTGGACCGGGCGGCGCGGACCGTGCAGCTGAATTCGGGCCAGGTGATCGGCTTCGATACGCTGGTGCTGGCCACCGGCGCGCGTCACGCCTATTTCGGTCACGACGAATGGGAGCGTTCCGCCCCCGGCCTCAAGACGCTGGAAGATGCAACGACAATCCGCCGCCGCCTGCTTCTGGCCTTCGAAAGGGCCGAACTTGCCACCAGTGAAGAGGAGCGGCAGGCGCTGCTGACCTTCGTCATCATCGGGGCCGGCCCGACCGGCGTGGAAATGGCGGGCATGATCGCCGAGCTCGCCCACAGGGCGCTGCCGGCGGAATTCCGCAATGTCGATACCAGAAAGACCCGCGTATTGCTTGTGGAGGCCGGCCCTCGCGTCCTGCCGGTCTTCACGGAGGATCTTTCGACCTATGCGAAGGAAGCGCTTGAGAAGCTCGGCGTCGAGGTTCTGCTCGGAACGCCGGTGACGGCCTGCACGGATGAGGGCGTGACGGTGGGCGAGACCTATTATCCCTGCCGCACCGTCGTCTGGGCCGCCGGTGTGCAGGCCTCTCCGGCAGCGAAGTGGCTGAATGCGGCCGGCGACAGGGCAGGGCGTGTCATCGTCGGGCCGCAGCTTCATCTCGAAGACGATGCTGATATCTTCGTCATCGGCGATACCGCCGCGGTCAATCAGGAAAACGGCAAGCCGGTGCCGGGCATCGCGCCCGCGGCAAAGCAGCAGGGCGCTTATGTGGCAAAGGTCATCAAGGCGCGACTGGAGGGCAAGCCGATACCGGCACCCTTCCGCTACAGCCATCAGGGCAATCTCGCCACCATCGGCAAACGCGCGGCGGTGATCGATTTCGGCCGGTTCAAGCTGAAGGGCGTGCTGGCATGGTGGATATGGGGGCTTGCCCATATCTACTTCCTGATCGGAACGCGGTCGCGGCTGGCCGTGGCGTGGAGCTGGCTGTGGATTTATCTGAGCGGCCAGCACAGTGCGCGCCTGATTACCCAGAAAGAGACGCTGAAGGACGAGGCCTGAAGTAACAAAGGAAAGGGCGGGAAGCATGGCTTCCCGCCCTTGTTTATTTGGTCGTCTCTACGCGTATCAAGCGTCGAGCGAGGCCATGTCGATGACGAAGCGGTAACGCACGTCGCTCTTCAGCACGCGCTCATAGGCTTCGTTGACGTCCTTGATGCCGATCGTTTCGATTTCCGAAACGATGTCGTGCTTGCCGCAGAAATCCAGCATTTCCTGGGTTTCCTTGATCGAGCCGATCATCGAACCGGCGAGCGAACGGCGGGCGGGAATGACCGAGAATGCGTGCACCGGGATCGCATGTTCCGGCACGCCGAGCAGAACCATCGTGCCGTTGACCTTGAGCAGGTTGAGGTAGGCGTTCCAGTCGATTTCGGCCGAGACTGTGCACAGGATCAGGTCGAAGGTGCCGGCGAGTTTCTCAAAGGTCGAGGCGTCGCTGGTGGCGTAATATTCCTTCGCGCCGAGCTTGAGGCCGTCTTCCTTCTTCGACAGCGTCTGCGAGAGAACGGTGATATCAGCGCCCATGGCCGAGCCGATCTTCACGCCCATGTGGCCAAGGCCACCCATGCCGACGATAGCCACTTTCTTGCCGGGGCCTGCATTCCAGTGCTGCAGCGGCGAATAGAGCGTGATGCCGGCGCAGAGAAGCGGCGCGGAGGCATCGAGCGGCAGGTTGTCCGGGATGGACAGGACGTAGTCTTCCCTGACCACGATATGGTCGGAATAACCGCCCTGGGTCGCGCTCTTGCCGTCCCGTTCAACGGAATTGTAGGTCTGCACGAGACCCGGCATATACTGCTCATTGTCGACATCGCGGGTGGCGCAGCCAACGCAGGAATCGACAAAGCAGCCGACGCCGACATGGTCGCCGACCTTGAACCGCGTGACCTTGGAACCAACGGCCCGCACGACACCGGCGATTTCGTGGCCCGGAACGATCGGGTAAACGGCATTGTGCCATTCGTTGCGGACGGTGTGGATGTCCGAGTGGCAGATGCCGGCATATTTGATATCGATGACGACGTCGTCATCATTCGGCTCGCGGCGTTCGAAGGTGAACGGGGTAAGCGGCTTCGACGCGTCGGTCGCAGCATAACCTCTTGCAATAGCCATCTGAATATCCTTTCGGGAGTTGGGGACGGCGGAATATGCGATGGAAGTGCAAAGAGGCGTTAGAGCGATCCTCCGAGCTTTTTGCACGATCCTGCAAAAAATACACATCGTGCTCTTTGCGGATGGCGGGCGGCTTTCTAGATAAGCAACATCCAATACATCTCTTCTTTCAGTTAAGGGATTTCCCCCATGTCCTTCCCGTTCAATGTCTATCAGGAGATCGCCGCCATCGCCGCGCGGCACGCCACCCATGACGGTGAGGTGCGGACGGCGATCGAATCCCTCGGCATCAGTCGGCGCACGATCCCCAGCGCACCATGCCACGGCAATTACCGCCCCTGTCTCGCTATGGTAATCCAGGGGTCGAAAAGCGTGCAATTGGGCACGGACACCATAAATTACGGCGCGGGTGATTATCTTCTGACATCGCTCGATCTGCCTGTTGCATGGCGGGTGGTGGAGGCGAGCCGGGAGGTGCCGCATTTCTGTATTGCCCTTGCCATCGATAGTGAAAAGCTGCTCGATCTCATGCGCCGCATACCGATCGATCCATCTTCGGAGCCGGCGAATGCGCAGCGCGGCATCGTCGTCAACAGGGCAACACCGGAACTTCTCGATGCGGCCATACGGCTCCTGCGCTTGCTTGATCGTCCAGCCGACATCGCCGCCATGGCGCCGCTGATCGAGCAGGAGATCCTCTATCGCATCCTGACCGGACCGGCCGGCGGGCAATTGATGAACGTCATCGCGGCCGGCAGCCACGGCAACCGCATCGCCCGCGCCATCGCCTGGCTGCGCGAGAATTTCGCGCGCCAGCTCCGGATCGAAGAGCTGGCCGAACAGATCGGCATGAGCGTTTCGTCCTTCCACCATCATTTCAAGACGATCACGGCCATGACGCCGGTGCAGTATCAGAAGCAGCTTCGCCTGCACGAGGCGCGCCGGCTGATGCTGCTGGAGCGGCTGGATGCCGGCACCGCCGGTCATCGCGTCGGTTACCAGAGCCCGTCGCAGTTCAGCCGCGAATATAGCCGGTTTTATGGATTGTCGCCGTCGCGGGATGTTGACGCCTCGCGTGAGATAGCGGCGGGGTAGATGGGGTGTCCATTCACGGCAGATCTGTGGTGCGTGGGGCTTTACCCCCCTCTGCCCTGCCGGGCATCTCCCCCTCAAGGGGGGAGATCGATATGCGGCAAGGTCTCGGCCATCTCGAAGTCCGGGAATGAAGCGGCAAGTGGGCCGATTGCTGATCTCCCCCCTTGAGGGGGAGATGCCCGGCAGGGCAGAGGGGGGTAAAGCCACACCCACCTTTGGTTAGCTGACAAACGCCCAACCTCCTTAAGGCTCCCCCAGGGCTTCCCTTCATACTACAGGGCAAAGCGCCAATTCTCGTCTCCCTCTAAAGAATCCGCTTGACCGCAACGCTGCCTCCGCTTAAATGGCGCTCGAACCGTACCGTACGGTACATCAATCTAGCCCCTGGAGTGGAAAGACTTGGCTTCCGACCCGATCACAACGCAGGAATTTTCGCCGCGCCAGAACGCCGTTCTGGACCAGGCATTGCGTCTATTGGTCGAGGGCGGCGAGAAAGCGCTCACCACATCCGGGCTGGCGCGTGCCGCCAACTGTTCGAAGGAAAGCCTCTACAAATGGTTCGGCGATCGCGACGGCCTGCTGGCGGCGATGATCACCTTCCAGCAGAGCAAGGTTCGCACCTTCGAGAAAGCGGGCGACCGCGTCTCCGCGCCGCAGCTTGCCGATCATCTCGAGGTTTTCGCACATGATCTGCTGGACGTGCTGGCGGGCGATGTATCGCTGGCGCTCAATCGTCTTGCCATCGGGCAGGCGAGCCGCGACGGTTCGAAGCTTGGCGATCTGCTGCTGGAACGCGGCCGTCGCCAGATCGACCGCCGCGCCCGTGGACTGATCGAGGCGGGTCGCCGTTCCGGCTACCTGCGTTTCGATGACGCCGAAGAGGCGTATCGCAGTTTTTACGGCCTCATCGTTTCGGATTTGCATGTGCGCATGCTGCTGGGCGAGGCGCCGGACAAGGATTTTTCCGCCCGGGCCAAGAAGGCGGTCGTCGCCTTTTTGACGCTCTATGGAACGGAAAAGGTGCATTCGGAACTGGGCGGCAAGGTCGCTTAAGGTTCCGGTTAAGACAATAGAGACAAGCATTAGGGAAGGACCATAAAATGCGCGTTTATTATGATCGTGATGCGGATCTCAATCTCATCAAGTCCAAGAATGTCGTCATCGTCGGTTACGGCTCCCAGGGCCGCGCCCATGCGCTGAACCTCAAGGATTCCGGCGCCAAGAACGTCGTCATCGCCCTGAAGGCCGGTTCGCCGACCGTCAAGAAGGCGGAAGCCGACGGCTTCAAGGTGATGACCGTTGCCGAAGCCGCCAAGTGGGGCGACCTCCTGATGATGGCAACGCCTGACGAATTGCAGGCCGACATCTACAAGGCCGATATTGCCGGTAACATCCGCGACGGCGCAGCGATCGCTTTCGCACACGGCCTCAACGTTCACTTCGGCCTCATCGAGCCGAAGGCATCGCTCGACGTTGTCATGATCGCACCGAAGGGCCCCGGCCACACGGTTCGCGGCGAATACCAGAAGGGCGGCGGCGTGCCCTGCCTCGTTGCCGTTCACCACAACGCTTCCGGCAATGCGCTTGAACTCGCTCTCTCCTACGCCTGCGGCGTTGGCGGCGGCCGTTCGGGCATCATCGAAACCAACTTCAAGGAAGAGTGCGAAACCGACCTCTTCGGCGAACAGGTCGTTCTGTGCGGCGGTCTCGTCGAACTGATCCGCGCCGGTTTTGAAACGCTGACCGAAGCCGGTTACGCACCCGAAATGGCATATTTCGAGTGCCTGCACGAAGTGAAGCTGATCGTCGACCTGATCTATGAAGGCGGCATCGCCAACATGAACTACTCGATCTCCAACACGGCCGAGTGGGGCGAATACGTCACCGGTCCGCGCATCATCACCGCCGAAACCAAGGCTGAAATGAAGCGCGTCCTGCACGACATCCAGACCGGCAAGTTCACCTCGGACTGGATGCAGGAATACCGTTCGGGTGCTGCCCGCTTCAAGGGCATCCGTCGCATGAACGACACCCACCAGATCGAAGAAGTCGGTGCAAAGCTGCGCGGCATGATGCCGTGGATCGGCAAGAACAAGCTGGTCGACAAGGCCGTCAACTAAGCTTCATTGCTTGGTGGAAGACATGGAGGCCGGGGCGAAAGCTCCGGCCTTTCTTGTTATCGGTCGCACCGATGTATCTTGACTTTCGGCGTTTGGAGCGTACATAAATCTGTACATATTTGCGGAAGGGCAATTCTCATGGCGAATGTGCGATTTACCGAGTTCAGGCAGAACTTCGCGACCCATTTCGACCGGGTTCTGGAAACCCGCGCGCCATTGCTCGTCACGCGGCAAGGCAAAGAGGCGGTCGTGGTGCTTGCCGAAGGAGAATATGAGAGCATGCAGGAAACGCTGCATCTCCTGTCCAACCCGGCAAATGCCTCAAGGCTTCGCGCGTCCATGGGCGAACTTGAGCGCGGTGACACCATCGAGCGGGATCCGACCGAAGAATGAAGCTCGTCTGGACGCTGAGTTCATGGGACGACTATGAGTTCTGGCAAAGAACCGATGCTCGCATGGTCGAGAAAATAAACGATCTTATCCGAAATGCCAAACGCACGCCCTTTGCAGGGCTTGGGAAACCGGAGCCTCTGAAGGGCGATATGGCAGGATATTGGTCTCGGCGGATTACCGCCGAGCATCGGTTTGTCTACCGTGTATCCGGGTCCGGAAGCGAGCAACGGCTGGAAGTCATTCAGTGCCGCTTCCATTACCAATAACCGCTCACTTTGGCGGGATGACACCCTTGGTCAGCAGAAAGCATCCATAAAACCGCGTCTCGCCTGTGGTGATGACGCAATAGGCCTGCTTGGCCTTTTCGTAGAAAGCAAAACGCTCGATGCCATACATGGGAGCGGACTTTCCCTCGGCCGCGTCGATTTCCTGCTGCACTTCGACCTGGACCGGTTCCAGCTGATCGGGTGCGCCCATCACTTCCATGCGGCCGACCGAAGGCTGCAACGGCGTGTCGAGCGGCAGCACGGACAGGATTGCTTTCATGGCGCGGGCGGCCGAGACATTGTCAATATGCAGCACCTTGCCGACCGTCGTTTGCCGGGCAACCGAATCGGACGGGAAGTTGGTGTCCGATATCACCAGCGTATCGCCGTGACCCATGGCGCGCAGCGCGTGCAGAACATCGGCATTCAGCGCCGGGTCGATATTTTTCAACATGTCTTCGAACTCCCTTCATGGTCATGCCGTCTGCGGCACCGGCGCGCAATCCAGCCGGAAAAGCGTGCGGCGTCAATCGCAAACGGAAGATTGTTAAGCCCTCTCAGAGGGTGTATCTGGCTTTGTCCGGAAAAACGGCCGCGAATGCGGGGCTGTGGCGGACACCGTGCAGGGAGGCAGAAATAATTCGAAAAACTGATAAGTCAGTATTGCTGACATATCGACATTTCTGTAAAGATGCGCGCATAAAAACGACACAAGAGGAAACGTACCCATGCTTGATTGGGAACAAATTTTCGCCACGCGCTCTTCGCGCATGAAAGCGTCTGAAATCCGCGAGCTGCTGAAGCTGCTCGAACAGCCCGATATCATCTCCTTTGCCGGCGGCATTCCGGATCCGGCTCTCTTCCCCGCAGAGGAGTTCCAGCAGGCTTATGCGGAAATTTTTTCCGGCGCGCAGGTCAACGCCGCCCTGCAATATTCTGTCAGCGAGGGTTACAAGCCGCTGCGCGAATGGCTGGCGGGCGAAATGGACAAGATCGGCATCGACTGCACCGCCGATAACGTCTTCATCGTTTCCGGTTCGCAGCAGGGTCTCGATTATCTCGGCAAGCTGTTCCTGTCGCCGAAGGATACGGCGCTGGTGACATGGCCGACCTATCTCGGCGCGCTTTCCGCTTTCAACGCCTATGAGCCGAATTACGACCAGCTTAATCCGGGTGGCAACCGCACGCCTGAAGCTTACCGCGAAACAGCGGCCAAGCTCGGGGGCGCGGTGAAGTTCGCCTATCTTTCGGCTGATTTCTCCAATCCGACCGGCGAAACCGTCGATCTTGCCGGCCGCGAAAAGGTTCTGGCGCTGGCCGACGAGCTTGACATCGCCGTCATCGAAGACGCTGCCTATCAGTCGCTGCGTTACGACGGCGAAGCGGTTCCGCCCATCATGGCGCTCGACATTGCCCGTTCGGGCGGCATCGAGAACACCCGCACCATCTACTGCGGCAGCTTTTCGAAGACGCTCGCCCCCGGCCTCCGCGTCGGGTACATCGTCGCCTCCGCGCCTGTCATCCGCAAGCTGGTGCTGATGAAGCAGGCCGCCGACTTGCATTCCTCCACCATCAACCAGATCGCCATCGAACGCGTCGCCGCGCGCGGTTTCGATAAGCAGGTGGCCAAGATCAAGGCGGCCTACAGCGCACGGCGGGATGCGATGCTCTCCGCGCTCGAGAAGTACATGCCGAAGACCACCAGCTGGACCAAGCCGGAAGGTGGCATGTTCATCTGGGTGACATTGCCTGAGGGCATGGATGGTGCCGCGCTGCTGGCAAAATCCATCGCTACGGAAAAGGTGGCCTTTGTTCCCGGCCGCGCGTTCTTTGCGGATGGTTCGGGTACGAACACGCTGCGCATCAGCTTCTCCTGCGCCAACGAGGCGATGATCGAGGAAGGCATGAAGCGGCTTGGCCGGTTGATTACGACGGCGCAGGCGGAGACGACTGAGGTGCTTGCGGCGATTTGATGTCGGGGGCTTACGGCAGCGACGGAGGTTGCGGCTTACCCCCCTCTGCCCTGCCGGGCATCTCCCCCACAAGGGGGGAGATCGACTCGAGGTGATGTTTTCGTCCATCTCGACGTTTGAAAATGAAGCGGCGGTAGCGCCTCTTGCTGATCTCCCCCCTTGAGGGGGAGATGCCCGGCAGGGCAGAGGGGGGTGGCAACGGTCTCAACCCTCGCCGATAGAAGATAACGTCATCAAAATCCTGCCTGTCACATACATGTTATGCAAGCATGTTTTAGCGGTCCCACCGAACAACAGGGACTGGACCCATGAAAACGCTGCTTTCCGCTTTCACCGCCATCGTATCGCTCGGCTTTATCGCCACCGCCGCCAATGCCGCCGATCTGGTGCTTTATACCAGCCAGCCGAATGAGGACGCGCAGGCGACCGTTGATGGCTTCAAGGCTGCCAATCCCGGTATCGAAGTCGAATGGGTGCGTGACGGAACGCCGAAGATCATGGCCAAGCTGATGGCCGAGATCAATGCCGGCAATCCGGTGGCCGACGTGCTTCTGATCGCTGACACGGTTACCTTGGAGCGCATGAAGCAGGCTGGCCAGCTTCTGGCCCATAAGTCTGCCGAAGCCAAGAATATCGATGCTTCGCTTTATGATGCGGACGGCTTCTATTATTCCACCAAGCTCATCACGACCGGCATCATGTACAACACCGCCGCTGCGATGAAACCGACGAGCTGGAAGGATCTTGCCAAGGCCGAAGCCAAGGGTCTCGTGACCATGCCGAGCCCGCTCACCTCGGGTGCGGCGCTGATCCACGCGCAGACGCTTGCCGCTGCCAACGGACTCGGCTGGGATTATTACAGGCAGTTGAAGGCCAATGAAGCCATTGCCGGCGGCGGCAACGGAGCGGTTCTGAAGTCCGTTGCCTCAGGCGAGAAGGCCTATGGCGTCGTCGTTGATTACATGCCGATCCGCGAAAAGGCCAAGGGCGCTCCGGTCGAATTCGTCTTCCCGGAAGAAGGCGTTTCAGCCGTCACCGAGCCGGTCGCGATCATCAAGGGCACCAAGCACGAGGAAGCGGCCAAGAAGTTCGTTGACTACGTGCTTTCGGAAAAGGGCCAGCAGGGCTTCGTCAAGCTTGGCTATATCCCCGTGCGCGCTGATGCCGGCATGCCGGAAGGTTTCCCTGCCCGCGACAAGATCAAGGTTCTGCCGCTCAGTGCCGCTGACGCGCTGAAGAACTCCGAACAGGACCTCAAGACCTTCTCCGATATCTTCGGCTCCAAGGGCTGATATAGGGGAATGACCCGTTCCAAAGCTTATGGAAGCAGCCAGCCGCGCTGGCTGTTTCCTTTTGTGGTGAGTGTCGTTTTTGCGCTGAGCGCCCTGCCGCTCGGGCGGCTGGCCTATACCGGCATCGTCTCGTCACTGAATGGTGACATATGGCGGCTTCTGGCCGATCCCGCTCTCTGGGATGCGGCGCAGAACACGCTCTCCACCTCGTTTTTCGGCATGCTGATCTCGCTGGCGATTGGCGGCGCCTTCGCGCTTTCGCTGACGCTCTGTGACATTCGTGGCAAGTCGATTTTAAGCTTCCTGTTCATGCTGCCGATGATGATCCCGCCGCAGGTGACAGCGCTGTCGTGGATCGGCATGACCGGCCCGTCGAGCACACTGTTGAAGGCGATCGGTCTTGCGCCGGCGATGGGATCGCCGCAGCCGCTTTATTCCATTGCCGGCATCGCGTTGTTGCTCGGCGTGCAGCACGCGCCGCTCGTTTATCTGTCGCTGCGCGCCGGTCTGCTCGCCTTGCCGCAGGATGGTATCGAGGCTGCCAAGCTTTCAGGCGCTTCGCCGCGGCGCGTGCTGTTCGATATCATCCTGCCGCTTTCCACGCCGGGCCTGATCGCGGGTGCGGCGATTTCTTTCGTGTCCAATGTCGGCAATTTCGGCATTCCGGCAATCCTCGGCATACCTGGCTCGATCTTTACGCTGCCGACGCTGATTTACAGCCGTTTCGCCAGTTTCGGCACCAGCACCTTCGGCGATATCGCCATTCTCTCGACCATGATTGCCATCATCTCGGTCGCCGGGCTTGCGCTGCAGGAACGGGCGATGAAGGGCAGGGACTATCGCATCATCGGGCTTTCCGGCAAGGCGGCAACTTTCGGGCTGGGGCGGTGGCGTGTGCCGGCGGAGCTTGCCCTGTGGCTCGTGCTGCTGTTCATGCTGGTCGCGCCGCTGACGGCACTGGTGGCAAGCTCGCTCGCTCCCGCATACGGCGTGCCGCTCAGCCTCAAGACCGCGACGCTGCATGCCTATGAGGAACTGCTTTACCGGCAGAGCGTCACCCGCACGGCCTTCCGCAATTCACTGTTTCTGGCAACCGCCACGTCGCTTTGCCTGCTGGCGGTGACGGTGCTGACGGCTTACTTTCTGGTGCGCGGCAAGAGCCGTTTCATGTTTCTGCTCTCGGCGCTGGTGGATATTCCCTATGCGCTGCCGGGCGTGGTGATCTCAGTTTCCTTCGTGCTGCTGTTTGCGGCGCCTATTCCGCTGCTGGGCGTGACGCTCTACGGCACGATCTGGATCATTCTGCTCGCCTATTTCTCCTCCTTCTTCGCCGTCAGCCTGAAACCCATGGTCAGTGCCTTCCTGCAATTTGATCCATCGCTGGAAGAAGCGGCGCGGCTCTCCGGTGCCGGTTTCTGGCGGCGGCTGAAGGATATCATTCTGCCGCTGGTCGGGCCGGCGGCTGGCGCTTCCGTCATTCTCGTTTTCCTGATCGCCTGCAACGAGCTGACGGTCTCGGCGCTCCTGTGGTCCGCCGGCACGCAGACGCTCGGCGTCCTCATCTACAATCTCGATGACAGCGGCAGCTTCGATCTTGCCTCCGCACTCTCTGTGCTCGTTGTTATCATGGTCATTATCCTCATGCTGCTGCTCGAAATTCTGGGGCGCTATCTGCCGAAAGGAGTCGTCCCTTGGCGAAACTGATCCTCAATCGCCTGTCAAAAAACTTTGGTGCCGGTTCCAAGCCTGCCGTGGACGACGTGTCGCTGATGGTGCGTGACGGCGGTTTCCTGGCGCTGCTCGGGCCTTCCGGCTGCGGCAAGACGACGGTGCTGCGCATGATCGCCGGTTTCGAACAGCCGAGCGATGGTTCCATCCTGCTCGGCGAGCGGGTGCTGGCCGATGCC
This sequence comes from Agrobacterium fabrum str. C58, assembly GCF_000092025.1. NCBI lineage: Bacteria > Pseudomonadati > Pseudomonadota > Alphaproteobacteria > Hyphomicrobiales > Rhizobiaceae > Agrobacterium > Agrobacterium fabrum. Next base: position 1,974,160 of record NC_003062.2, on the reverse strand, counting down.
GGCAGCATGGTGCCGCCGGAGCGGCGCAACATGGCGATGGTCTTCCAGTCCTATGCGCTGTGGCCACACATGTCGGTGGCCGACAATGCTGGATATCCTCTCAAAGTGCGCGGCATCTCAGGCGAGAAATATCGCGAGAAGGTCCGTCAGGCGCTTGCCGCCGTTCGCCTCGAGAGCTTTGCAGATCGCCGTCCCGCCGAACTCTCCGGTGGCCAGCGACAGCGCGTGGCGCTCGCCCGCTGCCTTGTCACCGAGCCTGACGTGGTGCTGCTCGACGAGCCGCTCGCCAATCTCGACCGGCATCTGCGCCAGGAGATGGAGGAGACGTTTCGCGATTTCCACGCCCGTTCTGGCGCCACGATGATCTATGTCACCCACGATCAGGCCGAGGCCATGGCGCTGGCAACCGATGTCGCCGTCATGTCGCAGGGTAGGCTGTTGCAGGTCGCGGCGCCGGCGGAGCTTTATGCGCGGCCGGAGGGCAGGCTGGTCGGTTCACTGGTGAGGCAGGGTGCTATCCTCCGCCTGCCGGTGCCGGATGGGGCGCCGCGCGATCTCGACTGGGCCGGGCTTCGGGCCGTGATGGAGAGCGGCGCGCCATTACCGCTGGCGGATATTCTCGTGCGACCGCAGGATGTGTTGCGGGATGCGGAGGGTATCGATTGCACCGTTACCTCTGTTCTTTACGAGGGGGAGCGGTATGCCCTTCGTCTCGATCTGCCGGATGGGCAGGCGCTCCGGGCCTATTCACGGGAAGCCGTGGCCATAGGCGACCGGTTGCCGGTTGCAATTCGTGCGGCATGGCGGCTTTAGGCTATTGGCGAGGCAGGGTTTGAGCGGCTAAGCTTTCCGTCCAGCAACAGGAATGAAACATGTCGCTTCGGCTCGCCACCTTCAATATCGAAAACCTTCTCACCCGTTTCGATTTCACCGGCTTCCGCAACCAGACGCGGCGCGACAGGGCGATCCAGCTTTTCGATATCAGGGACGAGGCCACCTATCAGGCGTTGGAAAGCGCGCGCATGGTGTCTTCCACCGATGATACCCGCCAGCTTTCAGCGCTCGCCATTGCGGATGCGGATGCCGATATCCTTTGCCTGCAGGAAGTCGACAACATGGCGGCGTTGCAGGCCTTTGAATATGGTTATCTCTATCGCATGGTCGGCAATGGCTATCTGCAGAAATATCTGGTCGAGGGCAATGACAGCCGCGGCATCGATGTCGCCGTTGTCATGCGCGAAGAGACGCGCGACGGTGACAAGATCGAGGTGGTCGACATCAAGAGCCATGCGGCGCTGACCTATCGCAACCTCGATCTCTTCAATCCCGCACTCGCCGCGACCAACCAGATCGATGACAAGATTTTCAAACGGGATTGCCTGGAAATTGACCTCCGGATCGGCGGCAAGCCGCTGACCCTTTACGTCACGCATTTCAAATCCATGACCAATGCCCGCGATGCGGTGGATGCGCGGATCGCGACCATGCCGATCCGCGAGGCTGAAGCCATGGCGGTTCGCCGCATCATCGAAAACCGCTGGGGGGTGGGCAATACCCGCAACAAGAATTTCGCGATCTGCGGCGATATGAACGACTATCAGGAGCGCGTTGCGATTTCCGGCGACAGGCGCAGCGGCTACAGCTTCACGCCCGTCGAGGAGGAGCGCAGTGCGCTCGATATCTTCACGGCCGATGGCTTCGTGGTCAATCCGATGACGCGCCGCGACGTCATGGATCGCTGGACGCTCTACCATTCGCGCGGGCCGCAGGAGCAGCATCTGTGCCAGCTCGATTATGTCTGGCTTTCCCCGCGCCTGGCGGAAACGAGCGCTACGCACGTTCCTGAAATCATCCGCAACGGGCAGCCTTTCCGCACGGTTTTCCCGCCGGGGCAGGAGGTGGAGCGTTACCCCCGCACCGGCTGGGATCGCCCGAAGGCGTCCGACCATTGCCCTGTCGTGATGACGCTGGACCTGATCTAGGCGCGGCGGAATTTGTGACCGGCGGTGCCGTCTAGCCGTTCGCGACCTTCGGAAAATAGGTTGCCCACACCCGGTTGCGGCCCGCGCGCTTGGCTTCGTAAAGCCGGTCGTCGGCGATGGCGATCAACTCGTCCCAGCTGTTGATTGCGCGCGCCTCCTGCCAGACGACGCCGAAACTTGCCGTCAGTGACAAACCTGTTTGTTCATCGAAGGTCTGAACTTCTATCAGGCGGCGAAGGCGGTCGGCGGTGGCGGTCGCCGTGGCGTGGCTGACATCCTGCAATACGACGACGAATTCCTCGCCGCCGTAGCGGGCCAGAATATCGGTCTTGCGCAAGGCGCCCTTTAAAAGGCTTGCCGTCTTTTGCAGCGCAAGGTCGCCCATGGCGTGGCCATAACGGTCATTGATCGACTTGAAGTGATCGATATCGATGATCATGACGCCGAGGGATTGATAGTCCTCATCGCCGCTCAGAATGGCTCGAACGGACTTTTCCAGCGCGCGGCGATTGAAGACGCCGGTCAGCGCATCGGTTTCGGACAGCGTGCGGAGCTGTTCTGACAGTGCGCGCTGCTGTTCCTCCATTTCTCCCTTCTGCCGAAGCTGCTCGCGCAGGAAATCCAATTCCTGAAACATCTTCGTCACTTCCGGGGCAACGCCGGTCTGGCGCTGAGCCTCGGAAAGATCGCCAGCCGCTATCGCGGAGATTTGCGCCAGAACAGACTGCATGGGCTGGAACAGCGCCGTTTTATAGACTGACGTGAGGCGCAGCAGGACCATAACGGCGATCAAGGCGAGAAAGAGCGAGGCCAGGCCATAGATAAGCGCCTGTTGCTTGTTCTTTTCGATTCTCGCGCGGGTTTCGGCGAGGATAAGGTCACGCAGCTGATCTGACGATCGCATGCCCTGAATGTAGTTTTCGGAAAAATCGCGGATGCTTGGAAGTGCCGAGGGTACGACGATGGCAATCGTATTCTGCGCGTAGCGAAGCGACTGGCCGAAATAATAGGTGTCGAAATCGCGAAACGCGGCGTCAAGACGCGGTGTCGACAGATAGGCGGCGGTGTAGTTCCACAGCGAGGATTTCACCAGCATGACGCTCTGCATCTCGGTGTCGAACTTCGCGCGATAACTTAATCTGTCCTGCCTGTTCGCCTGCAGGCTCATCACCACGTAGGAGCCGAGGCGACCGATCCTGTCGCGCATGACACCGGCGGTGCCGGTCATTGCGATATCGATCGCGACATCTGGTGTTTTCGTGATGATGGCGCGGGCGGCCTTGCCGCGGAGCAGGTTGACGCTATCGGCTGCCGTGAACATCGATTGAATGGCGTTGGCCATGGCGCTGTAACTGCGCGCTTCCGCGGGAAGAGCGGCAACCGCGTCTACGGCCTCTCGCGATTGCGCGAGTTTCTGGCGGGTTTCGGCAAGTGACTTCGCCAGGCGGGGCTGCGCTTTGATTTCTTCGGCGAAGGAGGTCTCCACCTGAGACAACTTGTCGTCTGTCGCCTTGCGCGCGACGGCCAGACGCTCGACCAGGCTTGCATCGGCAGAAGTGGCCGCCATCAGGTTATTGGCCGGGCCGCGCTCGGCCGAGACCAGCCATGCGGATTGCAGCGCGGTTTCAAAGCGGTTCAGTTGCTGTGCGTTCGTTCGATAACGAAGATAGTTGGAAACGCTGGGCAGCGCGGCAAGTGTAGCCAGCAGGATGGCGCTTACGGCAATAACGATTGTGCCTGTCAGCTGGATTTTCTGTATGCTCGCGCGCATCGGGTGCGTTATTCTCGCTGGAATGGTTATGGTCTGTCACCATGTTAGCTTCGCCGCGTAAACACTTCGCTTATTTTATGGGCCTTTTGCTCTAATAGCGATCGGATGGATACGTCGGCGAGATTACGGTGTGGAAAAGAAAGCCGACTGATGAGCCGCAGACAGTTTTTGCTTTACACCAAGTCAGAATCTGATAGTTGGCAAGGCACTGGCTTGCCCTTGTAGCTCAGTTGGTAGAGCACCTGATTTGTAATCAGGGGGTCACGAGTTCGAACCTTGTCGGGGGCACCAGTATTTTCAAAGGCTTAGCCTTTTCTCTTCCCCATTTTCATCTCTGTTTTGATGATCCTATGGCTTTATGTGATAAAGCTTGTGCACGATCGACCAGCTGCCGTCGCGTTCCAGCAGGGACAGATATTCGTAAAAATCCATGCCGTCGAAGCGGGTTGTGAGCTTTACCGAGGCACTGTCACCCTCCTTGTCGATGCCCATGATTTCGAAGGCGGGATCGTGGTCGGGCAGCCCGCGTTCGCTCTTGCGCATCTGGTCGACGAAATCTTCCAGCGACAGCCATTCGATTTCACCTTCGAAGGTGCCGACGATGCTGGCGCGAGGATCGAATACGTCCCGCATCAGGCCCTCATCCGCATAGGCCATGGCATGGACGTAGTCCGTGACGGTCTGGGTAATCGTTTGCGGCATCGGATCGTCCTCCCTTCGGATCCAAAAGCCGAGCTTACACCCGTTGGCGACTTTCCACCATAAGGCCCTGAAAATGCGCCTATATGCTCTTTTGAAAGGTATTCTCACAGGGCAGCGACAAGCAGGGTGCCGGATGGGGTGGCATGTTTTGCCATCGCTTTCCACAATTTTGTCCCGCCCATCATTATAGTCGCCTTCTGTCCGACAAATTTGGGCATCAAGGGCTTTTCCGTCCGGTGCACCCAGAGGCTTTGTGTGGGATTTGCCGGTTTAAAAGCCGGAGCGGGGTGCCGCACGGGGCGGAATTGGCCTATGATCCGGCGGCAGGCCTCAGGAGCGCGGCATCGGGCATGCGGGTAACAGTTTGCGTTTGAAGGTGTTTTTGTGATCGATCCCTATGTTTTGCTTGGCGTGGAGCGCGATGCCGACGAGGCGGCGATCAAGACGGCCTACCGCAAGGTGGCCAAGGCCGCGCATCCCGACAGCGGCGGTGATGGCGAGCAATTTGCGCGCCTGCAAACGGCTTATGAGCTTCTGAAGGATCCGGTGCGCCGCAGGGTGTTCGACGATACGGGTTACGATCCGCAGCTTGCCGACGCCAAGGATCTCAAGGGCCTGCTGATGCTGGAAACGCTGGTCAATGAATTCATCCTGGATGAGCGCGAGCCCGGCAGTTTCGATCCCGTGGCGGCCATGCGCCGCAAGCTGACGGACGATATTCTGAAAAGCCGTTTCCATATTCTCGAGCTGGAACGGCACCGCACGCGCGTGCGCAAACACATGGACCGCCTGGGCCGCAAGCCGGAGACTGATGTGCTGAGTTCCATGCTGCGTGCCCGCAGCCAGTCCATCGCCGAAGCTATTCGCAACGCCGAAACCCAGATCGAGGCGATCGAGCAGGCCTATACGATGCTGGAGGGTTATTCCTACGAGCTGGAGACCGTGACGCTAGCCGAACCTCTCTTGAAAGGCGAAGCGGCGGAATAAGTCCGGCCGCTCAGGGGCCGTTTGCCAGCGTGAGGATGAGCTGGTGCACCCGCCCGCCCGGCGAGAGCTCGTCACGGTCGAAATCGCGGCCGCGCTGGCGCTGCTCATTGGAAAGCTCACCCAGACGCTGCTGCAGAACCACACGCACCTTCTGGCATTTGGGATCGTTCTCCGCCCTCAGCCCGGTGCTGAAGGCTTCGATCTTCTTCACCATATCGAGAATATGCTCGCCATGGACGCGCTCATGGGTTTCCACGCCGGAGATGAAGGTCTTCCAGCTGGCGGCGACGGCGGGCGGCAGATTGGACGGCGCTTTTGGCCAGGTGTAGATGATGGTGAGATTGGGCCTCGCCGTGACCAGCACGCAGGCACCATCCGGCTGCGGACGATAGTCCCGCCGCCATGTCAGCTTGAAGGTGGTGTGGGCAATTGCCTGCACACCTGCCGTCGGGCCGCGTTCACCGATGGACTGGTAAAGCCCGCCGCCGGTATTGCCGCTGATGGCATAGGTTTTGATCTGTTCGGCGGGTTTCCAGCCAGCGGACTGGGCTGGCAGCGGAACGGCGCTCAGCAACAGGGCGGCGCTGACGGAAAGGGAAAAGAGACTATGGGCGGGCACGCATCGATCCTTGGTGATTTGCGCGCCGAAGATAGGCGAGGGCCGGGCTCCTAGGCAAGTGTCTGTCAGGCAAGGGTCTATCAGGCAAGGGTCTGCCGGGCGAGGATAGCCGGTTGCTGCGCGGAATGATCATACGAAAACCCCCGCGCCTCGGCGCGGGGGAAACAAGTGAACAACCGCAGGGGTAATCAGTCGTCCAGCTTGTCGTAGTCGAGCTTGGGGGCGTTCTGCAGAGCGTCCTTGGTGGTGTCGACATAGGCCTTCCAGGTGCCGTTGTCGTTGTGAACCGCGACGGATGCCGGGTCGAGCACCACATAGCTCTTGTCGATGCCGAGGAAGCCGCCAACGCTGGCGACGAGGCCGATCACCGACTTGCCGTCGCCAATCACCACATCCTCGATCTCGCCGATGTTTTCATTCTGGGCGTTATAGATGTCCATGCCGTCAAGCTGGGAGGCGGTGAGATCGGTCTTCTGGACGTTGACGAATTTCAGCGGGCCGCTGGCCTTGGTGCCCATGGTGATGCCGGGGCCGGACAATGTGGCATCCGCGCCGGCAGCAGGGGCCGTGGTTGCCGTCTGGGCAAAGGCCACGGAAGAGGTAAGCGCTGCTGCGGCAGCGAGAGCGATGACATTGATTTTCATGATGTTTCTTCCCTTTGTATGCTGAACATTGCGTTCGGGGAGAAAACGGGGGGAGGCGGATTTGGTTCCGCATGGGAGGGGAGGAAAATTTGGTCTATATTGAAAGTTGAGACAGAGCCACGGCGAAATCGGGAGGACATCATGGCAAAAACGGTTACGGAAAAAGATGCGGAGGAGACCGCAGCATCTGAGGTCATCGACCGTAAAATCGCGGAGCTGGACGATTGGCGCGGTGATATGCTCGCACGCATCCGCGCGGTGATCCTGAAAGCCGATCCCGAGGTGATTGAAGAGGTGAAATGGCGCGGCGTGCCGGTCTGGTCGCATGCCGGTATCCTCTGCACGGGTGAAACCTATAAGAGCGCTGTGAAGATGACATTTGCGAAGGGCGCTTCGCTTGATGACCCGGTGGGCCTGTTCAATTCCAGCCTGGAAGGCAATACGCGGCGGGCGATTGATTTTCACGAGGGGGATGTCGTGAATGAGGAGGCGCTGGCGGTGCTGATACGGGCTGCGGCGGCGTTGAACCTTGCGGGAAAGAGCGGAAAGAAGCGAATCGGAAAATGACGGTGTGTCGGGTTTGAGAGGGCGGGTCGCGCCTCAATCACCGGCGGCGTCCGCTGCCCTGTCCCATTCCCCATCGATGAACTTCAACGCATCGATGATCGACACCTTCCATACCGACCAGACATGATCACCATCGGTCACCCGCAACTCGGATTTGCGCTTGTCGGCCTGCAACGTCTCATGCAAGGCGATGGCGCCGCGCCAGAGGAAGAAGCCGTCATCGTCGCCGACGGTCAGGTAAGTGGCAGGCAAATCCTCGCTTTCGGCAACGTGCTGGGCGACGAGGGTAAAGACGTTCTTTTCATTAAAGAGCCTGGCATCGAATGGCGTGCCGAAAGCGCCGGAAAAATGATCGCCGGTTGAAGGCAGCACGATACCGCTGGTGACGGTGGTGCGGTCGACCCGGTGGAAAAAGGCGCTGTCTTGGATGAGCTTGAGTTCGGCGGGCGTCCTGTCGAGATCGGAGGCGGGAACGTTCTGCCAGATGGCACCGGACAGGCTGGCCACGGCGCCATAGAGATCCTCATGGCCATAGGCCAGATGCAATGCGCCGAAACCGCCCATGGAGAGGCCGGCGATGGCACGGCCTTGACGATCCTTGCGCACCGGCAGGGTTTTTTCGATCTGGTGGCGCAGGTCGCCGGTCAAGGCGGTTTCGTAATCGCCGGGGCCGCCGACAGCGGCGGAATCCACGTACCAACTGTTCTTGACACCGGGCATGACGACAACCAGCGGCCGGATGGCGCCGGCTGCGATGAGCGTATCGAGCGTCTTTTCGATATTGCCGAGATCGCGCCAGCTGTTCTGGTCTCCATCATGGCCGTGCAGGAGATAAAGCACCGGCCAGCCGTTTTCGGGCGGTGCGCCATCCGGGCGGTAGATGTTGACGGGAAGCGGCGCGTTCAGGGCTGGGCTGTGGAAGGTAGTGTCTTCGATCTGCCCGGCAAGCGCTGCGTTGCAGGATAGGAAGAGGCACAGGGCCGCCAGATTTTTTCGAACCATGCCGTGTTTCCCTGTTGGCCATTTTATAAATGCAAGCGACGGTCGCAGCGATGGTGAGTTGGGGCCGGAGCCAGTGGCTTATCGCCCCGGCCGCCCGGTCTTGCCCTTCGTCCGGCTTTTGCGCTTCTGCTCCCCGGCATCCTCGTAGGAACCCGCACCGATCTTGCCGCGGACCAGCGGTCTCGGATCATCGGCGGCACGCTCGGGCTGGCCTTCCAGTAGCGGTGAGAACCGTTTGCCGGCTTCTGTTCCGGGCTTGTCGGGCACCGCGCCGCGCACGGGCTTTTCGGTTCTTCCCACCGTCATTTCGTCCAGCGAGTTTCTGCGGAACAGCGGCTTTCCGGCGTCCGAGCCGGGGCCCATTTCGTCCAGAGAGGGTTTGGCGAAGAGGGAGTTGCTGCTTTCGTTCGGGGCGTTACCCCCCTCTGTCCTGCCGGACATCTCCCCCTCAAGGGGGGAGACCGACTCGTTGCGGCGTTTGCTGCTTTTTCCACTGCCTTCAATAGCGCGAGCTTCTTCCTTGGCCATGGGGTCGTCCATGGTGGCGAGTTCGGCGGCCTTGAGGCGTTTGATCTCGTCGCGGAGGCGGGCGGCTTTTTCGAAGTCGAGGTCGGCGGCGGCGTCGCGCATGGATTTTTCCAGCGCGTTGAGATGAGCCTGTAGATTGTTGCCGACCAGATGGCCGCCATCGGCGAAGCCCTTGCCGGAAACGCCAGAAATATCGGCCCTTACATGGTCGCGCTCATAAACAGAATCAAGAATATCGGAAATCTTCGCCTTGACCGATTCCGGCGTGATGCCGTGTTCGGCGTTGTAGGCCATCTGCTTCTCGCGGCGACGGGAGGTTTCCTCCATCGCCCGCTTCATCGAGCCGGTGATATTGTCGGCATAAAGGATGACCTTGCCGTCGACATTACGGGCGGCGCGGCCGATCGTCTGGATCAGCGAAGTTTCCGAACGCAAGAAGCCTTCCTTGTCGGCATCGAGGATGGCGACGAAACCGCATTCGGGTATATCGAGGCCTTCGCGCAGAAGGTTGATGCCGACAAGCACGTCGAAGGCGCCAAGGCGCAGATCGCGGATGATCTCGATGCGTTCCAGCGTGTCGATATCCGAGTGCATATAACGGACGCGAACGCCCTGTTCATGCAGATATTCAGTCAGGTCCTCTGCCATGCGCTTGGTCAGCACGGTGCAGAGCGTGCGATAACCCTTGGCGGCGGTTTCGCGGATTTCGCCGAGAACATCGTCCACCTGGCTGCGGGCGGAGCGTACCTCCACCGGCGGATCGATGAGGCCGGTCGGACGGATGACCTGTTCGGCGAAGACACCGCCGGATTGTTCCATTTCCCACGATCCGGGGGTGGCCGAAACCGCGACGGTCAGCGGCCGCATCGCATCCCATTCCTCGAAGCGCAGCGGACGGTTGTCCATGCAGGAAGGCAGGCGGAAGCCGTATTCGGCCAGCGTCGCCTTGCGCCTGAAGTCGCCGCGATACATGCCGCCGATCTGGCTGACCGAAACGTGGCTTTCGTCGATGAAGAGGAGGGCGTTGTCAGGGATATATTCGAACAATGTCGGCGGCGGTTCGCCGGGATTGCGGCCGGTGAGATAACGCGAATAGTTCTCAATGCCGGCGCAGGAGCCGGTGGCCTCCAGCATCTCGATATCGTAGCGGGTGCGCTGCTCCAGCCTTTGAGCTTCCAGCAGGCGTCCGGCCTTTTCCAGCTCGGCGAGACGAACTTTCAGCTCTTCCTTGATCGACTTGATCGCACCGTTCAATGTCGGGCGCGGCGTGACATAGTGCGAATTGGCGTAGATCTTGACGGATTGCAGGTCGCCGGTCTTCTGGCCGGTCAGCGGGTCGAATTCGGTTATCGAATCGATCTCGTCGCCGAACATCGAGATGCGCCAGGCGGCATCCTCAAGGTGGGCGGGGAAGATTTCGATGGTATCGCCGCGCACGCGGAACGAACCGCGCTGGAAATCCATGTCGCGGCGTTTGTATTGCTGGGCCACGAGGTCGGCGAGAAGCTGGCGCTGGTCCAGCCGGTCGCCCACCTGCATCTGGAAGGTCATGGCGGTGTAGGTTTCTACCGAGCCGATACCATAGATGCACGAGACCGAGGCGACGATGATGCAGTCGTCGCGTTCCAGCAGCGAGCGGGTGGCGGAGTGGCGCATCCGGTCGATCTGCTCGTTGATCGAGGATTCCTTTTCGATGAAGGTGTCGGAGCGCGGCACATAGGCTTCCGGCTGGTAATAATCGTAATAGGAGACGAAATATTCCACCGCATTGTCGGGGAAGAAGTTTTTGAATTCGGAATAAAGCTGCGCCGCCAGCGTCTTATTCGGCGCAAGGATGACGGCCGGGCGCTGCGTCGCCTCGATCACCTTGGCCATGGTGAAGGTCTTGCCCGAACCGGTGACGCCGAGCAGCACCTGGCTGCGCTCGCCGGAATTGATGCCTTCCACGAGATCGGCAATCGCCGTCGGCTGGTCGCCGGCTGGCTGGTACTCCGAGTCCATGCGGATGGTAACGCCGCCTTCGGATTTCGGCGGACGGGCCGGCCGGTGCGGCGTCCACATCTTGCCGTCCTTGAACAGCGGATTGCCGCTCTCGATCAGTGCCGATAGCGCCTCGACGGTGGCGGTGACGGCACCCGGTGCGAGGTTGGCCGCCTCCTCCAGAGAGACGTCCATGCCAGCTACCGGATTGAGACCGGCGGCGGCGCGGGTTTTCGGATCGCTCGACGCGCCTATGGAAACGCCCCGCGCTGTCTTGGAAGCCGTAGTGTTTTTAGCCGTCTTGTTGGCCGCTTTTTCCGCTTCCTTGCGGGCCTCGATCTCGATCTTCTTGCGGTGCTTGCCGGCTTTCGAGGCGATTTCGCGCTGGGTTTCCACCGAGCCCGCCTCGGCTTCTGCCTCGAGCTGCTTCACCCAGTCGGCAACGCTGCCGCCCAGCGGCGCGCCTTCGAATGACGATTGCGGGGCTTCCTCGAAGCCCTGACGCGAGGAGGGGGGATTTTTCGGTGATCTGGCCATGCGCGAAATATGGAGGGAGTCACGCGCAAAGAAAAGGGGAGGCGGTGAAAAAATGAGTACAAAAAGGAAACGAAGCGGCGGAACGAAATTCGGATGGATGCGTTGCGGGCGGCTGGAGACGTGCCTCAGCCGCGATTGTCGTTTTCCGAATATTTCACGCGCGCCTTGCAGATGCGGACATGGTTCTCATCGGCCCATTGCACCAGCAATTGCATCGGCACCAGAAAAGAACGACCGAGATTGGTCAGCTCATATTCCACGCGAGGCGGCACCTCGGCATAAAGCGTGCGACGAATGAAGCCGTCCTCTTCCAGCCGTTTCAGCGTGCGCGACAGCATCTGCTTGGAAATATCGTCGATCCTGCGGTTCAGCTCGTTGAAGCGCAGAACTCCGCCCTGAAGGGCTTCGAGAACCAGCAGGCTCCATTGATCGCCGATGCGGTCCAGCACGTCGCGGATGGGGCAGGGCTGCTCGAAAGTGAAGATTTCCTTGGTCTGTATATCCGGCATTGTCCTTACCCCTTGCCCGATTTTAGCGCCTTCAAGGTCATCGCCATGTGACCAGATCACCGGCGGCTGACTTCTTGCGGCCAGCCTCGCGATACCATAGCTTTGCTTTACGGTCTATTATTTAGACTAATGACGATAACAGCAGAGGAAACAAGCCATGGCTAAAATCGCACTCATCGGCGCTTCCGGCAATGCCGGATCCCGTATCCTGAAGGAACTTTCCGATCGCGGACACCAGGTCACGGCGATCGCCCGCAACCCCGAAAAGATCGCCGCACTGCCAAATGTGGTAGCAAAGAAGGGCGATGTTTTCGATCAGGCGGCGCTTTCGGAGCTGCTGAAGGGTCACGATGCCGTGATCAGTTCGGTACACTTTACCGCTAGCGATCCTGCAACGCTGATTGAGGCTGTGCGCGCTTCCGGCGTTCAGCGTTATCTCGTGGTCGGCGGCGCCGGCAGCCTTGAAATCGCACCTGGCCAGCGGGTGGTCGACCTGCCGGATTTCCCCGCCGCCTACAAGGCCGAAGCAACGAAGGGTGCGGAATTCCTCGACAAGCTGAAACAGGAAAAGCAGCTCGACTGGACCTTCTTGTCGCCCTCAGCCGAATTCGTGCCTGGCGAAAGAACCGGGAAATTCCGGATCGGCAAGGACAATCTTCTCAGCAACGAGCAGGGCAGCCGTATTTCTTTCGAGGATTACGCCATCGCGCTTGCCGATGAAATCGAGAAGCCGCAACATTCCCGCCAGCGTTTCACCGTCGGTTATTGAGAGGTATCCCCATGAATTTCGTGACACGCCGTCTCGCCATTGCTGCTCTTGCCCTCGCGCCCGCGCTGTTGGCCGCCCCCGTTCTGGCGGAAACCGCCAAGCGCGATCTGGCCCAGGAAGAAACCAACCGCAAGCTGGTGATCGATTTTTACGACACCGTCTTCAACAAGCACGAGGTGGCGAAGGGCGCAGCCGTCATCGTCGACAGCTACAAGCAGCACAATCCGATGGTGCCTGACGGCAAGAAGCCGTTCGTCGATTATTTCACCGGCTTCTTCAAGGAAAACCCGCAGGCAAAATCCCGGATCGTGCGCAGCGCTACGGATGGCGATCTGGTTTACCTGCATATCCATTCCACGGATAAAGAGGGTGCTCGCGGAGCCGCCATCGTCGATATCTTCAGGGTGACCGACGGCAAGATCACCGAACATTGGGACGTCATCCAGCCGGTGCCGGAAAAGGCTGCAAACAACAATACGATGTTCTAAGGCAGGCTTCTGCTAAAATGTCAGGAATTCAGAAGCACACGGCCGGGATATACTCTCCCGGCCGTATTTTTTCAGGCTGCGCGTTGCTTCTGGCGGGACTGTACGATCTGATCCAGAACAAGCATGATCAGTAGGCTTGCGCCAACCAGGGGGAACAGGATGCCGCCGATGGCAAGCATGGCGAGCAGGCCGCGCAGGACGCGTTTATCCTGCGGCAAGGGTGGCACGCCGAGCGAACCTCTGGGGCGTCGTTTCCACCACATGATGCCGGCGGAAACGGCAAGCAGGACGATGCCGAAACACGCTGCCAGCAGTACGATCTGGTTGGCGAGGCCGAATTGCTGGCCCATATGGACATTTATCCCCCATTCCAGCGCCTTTCCAAGCGGACCGTAATCGGCATAGCGCATGTCGATCAGCGGCTCGCCGCTATATTGATCGAGATGGACGACACGCTGCTTTGAAAGGTCGTCGGGATAGACCGAGCCGCTATAGACGCCGGTGGGTTTGGTCGGCAGCGCGACGGCATAACCAGCAGCAAGACCAAGTCCGTCGAAACGTGCTATGGCCGCATTTATTCCGATTGGTTGCCCGGTGGCGGATGCGGTGGATTCCGGGACCTTCGCCTGTTCCAGCGACCAGCTGTTCTTGGCTATGTGATCGAGATGTTCGCCGGACATGGGAACATCCGTACGCACGCCGGCCGGATATCCGAAATTGCTGCCATTTGCCCATTCATTGACCTTCGCGCCCCAGACGCCCGACCAGGGCATGCCGGTGACCGCAAGGAAGACGATGAAAAAGCCGACGAAAATGCCGGTGACGGCATGGGTATCGCGCCAGAACACGCGCTTCTTCGGCGTGCCGCGCACGGTGACGACACCGCCCGTCTGCTTGCGCGGCCACCAGAGATAGATGCCGGTCGCAACGAGAAGGATTGACCAGCCCGCGGCGATCTCGATCAGATAACGGGCATAGGTGCCGAAATATTTCAGGCTGTGGAGATAACGGATCGTCCACATGATAGTGCCGCGATCGGGCAGCGAACCGGCAACCTCAGCCGTATAGGGATTGACGTAAACCGCCCGCTTGCCGTCCTCCGTATCGACGGTGATTTCCGTGGATGCACCCGGATCGGCTGATGTCGTATATTTGACGGCGGTACCGGGCACGGCTGCCAGCGCCGCGGCGATGATTTCGGAAGGAAGCGCTTTCGGTGCGTTCTGCACCACCTCCACCCGCTTCAGATCGGAATGGATGAGATTGTCGAATTCATCCCGGAAGAGATAAAGCGCGCCGGTGACGGCGAGCGATATCATGAAGGGCAGGACGAGCAGACCGGCGTAAAAATGCCAGCGCCACACGGCGCGGTAAAGATTGATGGATGACGACTGCGCAGGTGCGCGCTCGCCCTCGAAAGAGGTCGTGACGGACATGAATGTCTCCGCAAAAGATTGGATTCCGGCGGGCCGGGGAGGTCTCAAGCGTGCGGAGAGGTGGGTGGTGCGCGTGGACGCGATTCCAGATTGGGTGGCGAAGGCGGCAATGCGGCGTCGAAGTTCACAAAGGCGACTTCGCCGATCGCAATGATCCGGTCCGCGCGTTCGACGGGTGTGACCGGAAGAGTAGCGATCGTGGCCGATGCCAGTCGGCAGAGCGTGCCGCAGCAGTCGCCGGCGATCTTGCCGGCCGGATTCTGCTTGCCCGCGCTGCCATCAGGCATGTGGCTGGAGCAGATGATTTCATCCGCCGCCAGCGCGGCCATTGCCATGTTGCCGGTGGTCAGGCCATTGGCGAGACCCTGCAACAGGAAAAGCAGAATCGCCAGCGTGGCGATGGCGCCCGCCGAACTCCTGTCCTGCATGATCCTGCGAATGAATCCCATGCAATCGCAATGTCATATTCGCGGCGAAATGTCACCGCGACACAATGACGATACATGGTGGGTCGTTCTTCAGGCCAGCAGGTCGTAGGTGCGGAAAATCCACGCGATCTGGTAGACCAGCGCGAAAATCACGAGAAACCGGTGAAAGCGGCGATTGTCGATGAAGGCGGCCGCTGTGAACAGGACAACGTAAATAGCAGTGCGGATGAGATATTCTGGCCCGAGCGAGGCGAGGTAGTCATGTCCCTTCAGCAGTGTGTCGCCGACGTCAGTGACGAAAAGTGCGGCGAGAAACGCAAAGAACCAGCTTTTGCGGGAAAAGAAATAGTCCTCGTATCCCTTGTATTCCTTCATGTCAGTGGGAAACAGCAGCACGCAGAGGAAATAGAACAGCGAGCAGAATAGGATGAGGAAAAGGAAGGCGCCGAAATCCAGCACATGACCGGTGGCGGAAAGCCGGTGCTCCCACCACCAGAAATGCACCAGCATCAGAAACAAGAACGCCACCCAGCCGATATGCAGAAGATAGATGCGCTCCTTCTTCGGATGCTGCACGAAACCGGCAAGGCCGGTCAGCAGGCGCGCAAGGCTGAGGCCGACCACCATGCCCATGACCGCACGGATATGCGAATAGGCTTCTGCGGCATTGACGGCGGCCTCCATCGTGTTCACTCCGCCGCAGGAATGGGCGTAGGCTGCCCGTTTTCGTCCATCGCCACCATGATGAAGGTACCGGCGGTGACCTTTTCCAGCTTGTCGTAACGCGACCGCTGCGCCCAGGCTTCGACCGTCAGCGTGATCGAGGTGCGGCCGAGACGGGCGATATCTGTATAGATCGACAGCGTGTCGCCGATCTTCACCGGCAGTTCGAAGGCCATTTCCTTGACCGCCGCCGTGACGACGCGACAGCGTGAGCGTTCCGCAGCGCGGATGCCGCTTGCCAAGTCCATCTGGGACATGACCCAGCCACCGAAAATATCACCGGCCGGATTGGCGTCGGCCGGCATGGCGAGTGTCCTGAGCGTCAGCTCGCCGGTCGGTTTGATGGGCAGGTCGGTCATGTCGGGATTTGCTCCTTGCGAACGTTAAAGACGCAGCATGCGTTGCGCTTTGTTATTTCGCAAGGAAGGGCAAGCGTCAGGACGACGCTTTGCCCAGAAATTGCTGCGTTGCATAAAGGGCGATGGCCGCCGCATTCGATACGTTGAGCGATTTGATCTCGCCCGGCATGTCGAGACGGGCGAGCGCCGAAACGGTTTCGCGGGTCTTC
The DNA here is from genome assembly GCF_000092025.1 of Agrobacterium fabrum str. C58. Taxonomy (NCBI): domain Bacteria; kingdom Pseudomonadati; phylum Pseudomonadota; class Alphaproteobacteria; order Hyphomicrobiales; family Rhizobiaceae; genus Agrobacterium; species Agrobacterium fabrum. The sequence continues at coordinate 1,957,920 of NC_003062.2, read as the reverse complement.
TGGCGCAGGCCCTTGCCTTCCGCGCCTAGCACCAGGGCAATCTTTGCACCGGTGAAGGTTTGCTCGATGGGAGCGGGGCCTTCCGAATCCAGACCGACCGAGAAGAAGCCGAGCTTGTGCAGCTCGCCCAATGTGTCGGCGAGGTTGGTAATCTGGATATAGGGAATGAGTTCCAGTGCACCGGACGCGGATTTCGCCAGCACGCCTGACTCCGTCGGGCTATGGCGGATGGTGGTGATGACGGCGCCGGCGTTGAACGCGACCGCCGAGCGCATGATGGCGCCGACATTGTGCGGATCGGTCACCTGATCGAGCACGAGGATCAGCGGGCTTTTCTTCAAGGCGTCGAGCTTCTTGACCGGAAGCGGCCTGGTCTCCAGCATCACGCCCTGATGGATCGCCTCGGGGCCGAGCACCTTGTCGATCTCCTGCGGCGAGACGATTTCGACAGGGAACGGCTGTGCATCCGCCTCGCCGATATCCAGACGCGCAAAGGCATTGAGTGTCACCGACAGCTTGATGAGCTGCCGTTGGGGATTGGAAAGCGCCGCGCGCACGGTATGCAGGCCGTAAAGATGGACCTGATCCGGCGCAAGCTGCGGCGGCTTCCAGTCGTCCGCGCCACGATTTCGGCGCTTCGGCTGCTGCGGGGTCGGAATTTCGCCGCGCTCGCGTTTGGCATCGCGTACGGCACGGCGCAGTGTGGCGTAGTGCGTATCGCGGGTGGATTTGTCGTTTGGATCGTCTTTGCTCATGGCGCCTTATATCTCTGCGACGCGACGCACACCAGCCCCCGCGATAATCCACAGGGCTGCAAAGCGGATTGAATTTTTTCCCGAAAATTCGTGAAACGGCGTGTTGACAGAAACGAACGAGGCCGTCATATACGCGCCACAGACGACGCAACGGCGCTTCGCCGCAGCGAAATCTGTAGAGCTTGGTCGCTCGATCCTAGCAGAAAGCTGGAGGGATGCCCGAGTGGTTAAAGGGGACGGACTGTAAATCCGTTGGCTACGCCTACGTTGGTTCAAATCCAACTCCCTCCACCATTCTGCACGGATCGAAATCACCACCGCGGGTATAGCTCAATGGTAGAGCAGCAGCCTTCCAAGCTGAATACGCGGGTTCGATTCCCGCTACCCGCTCCAGCGATCTTTTCAAAAAAATCAATCATGTTCGTCAAACGCTGGTTTTCTGGTGTTTTGCCTTTGCGCGCAGTTCGCTTGTCGCCGCCTCGTCAGAGGGGAAAGACTGAACAGCTGTGGCTTTGCTCAGACCAGAAATCATAATCTCGCCTTGACGGGTGCCATTTGGCTTTTTGCCGAAACGAGCGTTTACATCCCTGCAATAATAAATAGGTTAGCCGCATCTTTTGAGCAGGTCGAACGTTCTTGCAAAGAGAGCGGCTGGAGAAAGTTATGAGTTCACATACGCCGAAACTGGATAGTTGCGGCGCAGAGCCCATCCACATTCCCGGTGCTATTCAGGAACATGGAGCCCTTCTGGTTCTGTCCGCGCGGGAATTTTCCGTGGTGCAGGCGAGCGATAATCTCGCCAACTATATTGGTGTGGACCTGCCAATCGGGGCCGTTGCCACCGAAGCAAACTTGCCGTTCATCTCCGTACTGTCCGCCTGGTATTCCGGCGAGGAGAGCAATTTCCGATATGCCTGGGCCGAAAAGAAACTCGATGTTTCGGCGCATCGATCCGGGACCTTGGTTATTCTTGAGGTGGAAAAGGCAGGAGTGGGCGAATCCGCTGAAAAGCTGATGGGCGAACTCACCAGTCTGGCGAAATATCTGAACAGCGCGCCGTCGCTGGAGGACGCGCTTTTTCGGACGGCGCAACTGGTGTCCTCGATCAGCGGTCATGACCGTACCCTGATCTATGATTTCGGACTGGACTGGAGCGGCCATGTCGTGGCGGAAGCGGGAAGCGGGGCTTTGCCGTCTTATCTCGGCCTTCGCTTTCCGGCGGGCGACATCCCGCCGCAGGCGCGGCAGCTCTATACCATCAATCGCCTGCGGATGATTCCCGATGTCGATTATAAGCCCGTGCCGATCAGACCGGAGGTGAATGCGGAAACGGGAGCGGTGCTCGATATGAGCTTTTCACAGCTTCGCAGCGTATCGCCGGTTCATCTCGAATATATGCGCAATATGGGCACTGCCGCTTCGATGTCGGTGTCCATCGTCGTCAATGGCGCTCTCTGGGGCTTGATTGCCTGCCACCACGCGACACCGCATTCGGTATCCCTTGCCGTACGTGAAGCCTGTGATTTTGCAGCGCAGCTCCTGTCGATGCGGATCGCGATGGAGCAGAGTTCCCAGGATGCATCCCGCCGGGTGGAGCTTGGCCACATTCAGGCGCGGCTCTTGAAAGGCATGGCCGCCGCCGAAAAATGGGTTGATGGCCTGCTGGGAGGCGAAGGTGAAAGAGAAGACCTGCTGAAACAGGTGGGCGCGGATGGCGCAGCACTTGTCCTGGGCGACGACTATGAGCTGGTCGGCAACACGCCCTCACGCGAGCAGGTTGAAGAATTGATTCTGTGGCTTGGCGAGCGGGAGATCGCCGATGTCTTCGCGACCGACAATCTTGCCGGCAACTACCCCACCGCCGCGGCTTATGCTTCCGTTGCGAGCGGCATTATCGCGATGCGGGTTTCGGAGTTGCACGGCAGCTGGCTCATCTGGTTTCGGCCGGAAGTCATAAAAACGGTGCGCTGGGGCGGCGATCCGCACAAGACGGTGCAGGAGAGCGGGCGCATTCATCCGCGCAAGTCCTTTGAAATCTGGAAGGAACAATTGCGCAACACCTCCTTTCCCTGGTCAGAGCCCGAACTTGCGGCAGCGAGGGAGCTTCGCGGCGCGATCATCGGCATTGTCCTGCGCAAGACCGAGGAAATGGCGGATCTGACACGGGAGTTGCAGCGCACCAATAAGGAGCTGGAGGCTTTTTCCTATTCCGTTTCGCATGACCTGCGCGCGCCGTTCCGTCATATTGTCGGGTTTGCGCAGTTGTTGCGGGAGCGCAGCGATGCCCTGGACGAGAAGTCCCTGCATTATCTGCAGATGATATCAGAGGCGGCGCTGGGTGCCGGCAGGTTGGTGGATGATCTCCTGAATTTTTCACAGCTTGGCCGAACGCAACTCACCCTGAAACCGGTGGATATGCAGAAGGTGGTGAGCGAAGTTCGCCGCTCTCTTTCACACGCGGTTTCCGATCGCCAGATCGAGTGGCGCATCGGAGCGTTGCCGGTGATATTCGGGGATCCGACCCTGCTGCGGCAGGTCTGGTACAATCTCATTGAAAACGCCATCAAATATTCGTCCCGGGAGCCGGTGTCGATCATCACCATTTCTGCGGTTGAAACCGAGGATGACGTCACTTATTCGGTCGAAGACAATGGTGTCGGCTTTGACATGGCCTATTACAACAAACTTTTTGGCGTGTTTCAGAGGCTGCAGCGGGTGGAGGATTTCGAGGGAACTGGCATTGGACTTGCGCTGGTGCGACGAATTGTCGAACGCCATCACGGTTTGGTTGGTGCCGAGGGAACTGTCGGTGAGGGAGCCACGTTCTCCTTCACATTGCCGGTTACGAAAGTTGAAGAGGAAAAAATTGCCTGAACTCAGACCCATTCTGCTTGTGGAAGATAATCCACGCGATCTGGAACTAACGCTGACCGCTCTTGAGAAATGCCAGCTGGCGAATGAGGTGGTCGTGGCGCGTGACGGCACCGAGGCACTCGACTATCTGAATGTCACCGGCAGCCATCACAACCGGCCAGGTGGTGATCCGGCCGTGGTCCTTCTCGATCTCAAACTCCCGAAAGTGGATGGGCTTGAGGTTTTGCAGACGGTCAAGGGCAGTGATCACTTACGGCACATTCCCGTCGTCATGCTGACGTCGTCCCGAGAAGAACAGGATCTCGTCAAAAGCTACGAACTCGGCGTGAACGCATTTGTCGTCAAGCCTGTGGAATTTAACCAGTTCTTCAAGGCAATACAGGATCTTGGCGTCTTCTGGGCCCTCCTGAACGAACCGCCGCCGGGTGCATATCGCAATGGCGGATGAGACGGTGCTGCGAATGGAGGCAAGCAGGCTTCTTCTCCTCGAAGACAGCTCTGTGGATGCGGAACTGATCGAGGACCAGCTTTCACGACTGTCGCCGCCGCCTGCGGTGACGAGGGCGGTCGGCAAGGCATCGTTCATCGAGGCGCTGGAAAAACAGCAGTTCGATATCATTCTTGCGGATTTCTCCTTGCCCGATTTCGATGGAATGTCAGCGCTCGATCTGGTTATGCGGACCAGACCCGATACACCGTTCATTTTCGTGTCCGGTATTTTGGGTGAGGATGCGGCGATCGATGCATTTCGGCGCGGCGCGACGGACTACGTCCTAAAGCAACGACTTGTGAGATTGCCATCCGCTGTTGAGCGCGCGCTGGCGGAAGCCCGGGAGAAACAGGAGCGAAAACGGGCGGAGCTGCACAAGGAGCTGCTCGTCCGCGAGCTTAGCCATCGTGTCAAGAATACGATGGCAATGGTCGTTTCCATCATTCGCAGAACGGCAAAAGGCAGCACCTCCATCAAGGATTACCAGGAACGGCTGGTGGCGCGCGTGAGTGCTCTTGCGGAGAGCCACGCCCTGCTTTTTCAGAGTAACTGGGGCGAGACAAATCTGAGGGATGTCGTGAAGCGCGCGATCGAGCCGCATAATACCTTTGCGAGCCGGGTCGAGCTCGAGGGTCCGGACGGCGTGCACGTGTCGCCAAAATCGGCGCTGGCGCTCGGAATGATCCTGCATGAGCTGGCAACGAACGCCCAGAAATACGGTTCTCTTTCCGGTGCAAACGGAAAGGTCGAGGTTTTCTGGAAAAAGATTCTGAACGGAGACGGCAACGACTGCATCGACCTGCGGTGGCAGGAGAGCGGCGGCCCCCCTGTTTCCGTGCCGCAGGATACCGGGTTTGGAACAACCCTGATAACAAGGGGTGTGCAATACGAATTGCAGGCGGAAAGCGAAATTCGCTATGATCCCGACGGCCTGCAATATCGGGTTATCTTTCCTCTGGACTAAGTCGCGAGACGAAAAAAAGCCGGTTGGAGCACAAGGCCGAGATTGGCCCCGCCCTAGTTGGTCAGTGAAAACTCATTCGCCAGAACACGCGACAGATTGTCGAAATCGCAGGGTTTGGAGACGACCGTCAGCCCGTCGAGTTTCGCGCGGACCCCAGGTATCTCCGCATATCCGCTGCAGATCACGAAGGGTATGTTTGCCGCCTTGAGCTCCTCAATGACGGGTAAGGACAATTCGCCTCGCAAATTCAGATCGATGACGGCGCCATCCAGATCGGTGGCGTTTATTTTCTCCAGGGCGGCACCAATGTGCGAAACCGGCCCCACGACGTTAACCCCCAGATCGGAAAGAAAATCCTCCATATCCATCGCCAGAAGCGCATCGTCCTCCAGGACGAGAATTTGTTTTCCCTGAAAATTATAGCTCATCGTTACCGCATTCTCGTCATTTTGGCTCAGTCCGGATACGTCCAGTCAACCTTGCACAACCCTTAAGTCTCCTGCTGGTTCCCTCCATAAACAAAAAGAAAACAGTCGCCTCCGGTGTCGTCCTACTCTAGTTTGCACAATTAATTCGTGCCTACCGGGAATGTAGTTCTGTGACTGGTTTTTCACCGTTTGCCCAACGAAGCCTTTTGATGCTTGCCGTGGGTGTCGCTATTTTGATTGGCATGGTCTCCATGTCGTTGTGGCTGGTGCAGGTGAATAACCGCTATTCCCAGGAAACAGCGGAACTCCGCCGTTTTCGTGCCGCTGTTTTGGATGTGCTGACGACGATGCAGGACATCGAGACCGGCCAGAGGGGATATCTGCTCACGAATAATCGCGATTATCTGGGGCCTTATGAAGAAGCCCTGCGTGATTTGCCCCAACGCCAGTCAAGACTTTTCGATCTTCTGAAGGAAGAGGAGCAATACAAGCAGTCTCTTTCGGGCCTGAGGCAGGCGATCGATGCGAAGCTGGCTGAGACCCGCGAGACCATCGATCTGCAGCGTTCGGGCCGAATAACGGAGGCGGTTGAGGTCGTCCGCAATAATGACGGCAAACGCTTCATGAACGAGATCAGGATTATTCTGTCGGACTTGCAATCGGATACGGATGATCGGCTGCGGATCATCGTTGCGGATCAACTCGGGGCTGCCAATACGCTGCGCTGGGTAACGGTCGGCGGTGCGTTCGCGATCCTCATTGTGGTCGGTGGTTCGATCTTCCTCGTCTTTACCTATGTCCGTGCCCTGAACAGGTCGCGGGAGGATGTTGGTGAGCTCAATCGTCATCTTGAAGAACGTGTCGAGGAAAGAACGCGGGATCTTCGCCGCGCCAATCAGGAAATCCAGCGCTTCGCCTATATCGTGACGCATGACCTGCGCGCGCCGCTCGTCAATATCATGGGCTTCCTCTCTGAATTCGATACGTCGCTGAAGCCGGTGACACGTTATGTTCTCGCAGATGGCGAGTCGCTGCCGGAGGATGTCATCCGTGAGGCGCGGCTGGCGGTTGAAGAGGATATTCCTGAGGCCATCGGCTTTATCCGCTCGTCCACGCGCAAAATGGATCAGCTGATCAACGCCATCCTGAAAATATCCCGTGACGGCCAGCGAAAGCTGCAGCCGGAAAAGGTCGATATCGAAACGTTGCTTTCGTCGCTGTCCGAGACGGTGCGCCACCAGATCAACGCCAATGGCGGCGAGATCGAGGTCGATACGCCGAAGCTGACGATCGTGACCGACCGGATATCTCTCGATCAGATACTCGGAAATCTCTTCGATAACGCGGTGAAATACCAGATGCCTGGTCGTCCACTGAGACTGACGGCCCGGGCCTATCCGGCCGGACGGGGTGCGATTTGCATAGAGGTCGCAGACAATGGGCGCGGTATCGGCGAACAGGATCTCGAACGGGTTTTCGAGCTCTTTCGCCGGGCGGGTAGTCAGGATCAGCCGGGTGAGGGCATTGGTCTCGCGCATGTTCGTTCGCTAATCAGAAATTTAGGAGGTGACATTAAAGTCGAGTCTAAACTTGGTGAGGGCAGCACGTTTGTCCTGCTGATGCCGAGTGACCTCAGACGCGTGACGAAGGAAAGCGAAAAATGAAAGCGACCGGTCAGGAAGTAACGATCGTGATGATCGAAGATGACGAAGGCCATGCCCGGCTGATCGAGAAAAACGTGCGGCGCGCCGGCGTGAACAACGAGATCGTGCCATTTACGCTCGGCGCCAAGGCGCTGGACTTTATATTAGGCGAAAGTCGGGATGGGCTTGTCAGCAAGGACCGTTATCTTCTCGTCCTGCTCGATCTCAATCTCCCCGATATGTCGGGCCTCAATATTCTCGAGCAGATCAAGAGCAATGAATATACCCGCCGTTTGCCCGTGGTTGTTCTCACAACCACCGATGACGAGACTGAAATTCAGAAATGCTATGATCTCGGCGCGAATGTTTATATAACCAAGCCGGTCGATTACGAGGGCTTTGCCAATGCCATCAAAAATCTCGGCCTGTTCTTTTCCGTAATTCAGATACCTTGAAGGCATGATGGCTTTGCGCGTTTTGTATGTCGACGACGACCCGGCTCTGGCGCGGCTTTCCAGCCGCGTTCTTGGTCGTCACGGTATGGAGGTGGTTCACGCCACCTCCGTTGCTTCCGGCCTCGAGCTTTTTCAAAACGGGCAGTTCGATGTGGTCGTTCTCGACCACTATTTCCAGACTGCGACGGGCATGGAATTTCTCGCCGCAATCCAGACGATACCGGCAAGGGCGCCGGTTCTCTATGTGACGGGATCCAACGAGGCCCAGATCGCCATAGACGCACTCAAGGCGGGTGCTGCCGATTACGTCATCAAGAATGTCGGGGACGATTTCTTTCCGCTTCTGCTCACGGCTATCGAGCAGGCACTGGAAAACCATCGCCTGCGCCAGACGAAGGAAGAGGCCGACCGTTTGCTGGTAAAGGCCAAAGAGCACGCGGAAATGATGGTGAAAGAGATGAACCATCGTGTCGCCAACAGCCTCTCGCTGGTGTCGGCCATGATCCGCCTGCAAATAAACACCGTGAAATCGCAGGAAGCGGAAACCGCTTTGTTGGAAACGCAAAGCAGGATTTCAGCCATCGCCGGCGTGCATCGCAGCCTCTATAATACCGCCAATGTCGGATTGGTCTCTCTGAGTTCCTATCTGACTTCCATTATCAGCGACCTGTTTCAGGCGGTGCCCGGCTCTTCTTCCGTCACGGTCGAGACGTCGCTTTGCGAAATCGATCTCAAGGCTGATCATGCCGTTGCGCTTGGTGTCATCATTACCGAGCTTCTGACCAACGCGCTGAAATATGCCTATCCCGACCAGACCGGCGTGGTTCGCGTCAATCTCTCTGAAGAAAACGGGCAGTTTGTCCTCGTCGTCGAGGATGACGGCGTGGGTGTGCAGCCGGAGTCGGCGCCCCGCGGCACCGGCCTTGGTACCAAGTTGATCATGGCGATGGCGCAGAATATCGGTGCCCGTGTCGAGCAGACCCATACGCATCCCGAGCTGAGGCAGGGAACGCGTTTTGCGATGATATGGCATGAGAAGCGGTAAGGATTGATTTTCCCGCCTTTACCAGCACCAATGATGAGCAGCGCATAAGCTTCTCTCAAGTGATACTAAAACCGGTTTGAAACCTCACAAATGCCGTGCGGTGCCGACAGCGATGACCGGGCCGGTTGCCTGACCCGTCGGCGAGCCTCCAAAGGGTTCCACGCTGATCGCGAAGGTCGTACCATCCGTTATGTTGCCGCGCATGTCGGCGGGAATGATGAGGTCGCCGTTCGTGCCGGGCTGGAAAACGCCAAGCGAGCGTGTCTTGCCGCCATCCATGACCAGCCACAATTCCAATGATTTTTCGTCCGTCTTGCCGGTTGCTACGGGCACGATGTGCATTCTTCCCGATTCCGAATCATAGGAAGCGAGAAGATTGACCTGGCTGTCGGTTGTCGCGAGTTCGGCCACAAGCGGCGTGGTGCCCTGCCATTGGTCGGGGAAGGCAGCATAAACGACGGCAGCCACGGCGGTTGCGCTGGTGGCCACTGATATCCAGCGCCAGAAGGACGCGGAGTTCCAGAGACTGCCATTGGTATTGACAGCCCTGCTGCCAAACAGGCGCTCTTCGATGCGGGCGAGGACGGTCGGGCTCGGCGTCTGTTCCTGATATTCGGCGTTGAAGTCGGAGAATTCCGCTTCCCAGCGCCGCACGAGTTGCGCGAAGGCTTCCTCGTCCTGAATGCGCCTTTCCACCTCGCGACGCTTTTCGAGCGACAGAACGCCCAGCACATATTCGCCGGCGAGGATTTCATCGCGCGCGTGCATTCCGCCGCTCTGGTCGCCCGTTGTCATCGCTGCATGCACTCTCTGAGTTTGAGAAGACTGCGCCGCAGCCAGGTTCTGACCGTGTTCAGCGGTACGCGCAATTCATCGGAGAGTTCAAGATAGCTCAAACCTTCGACATAGGCACGACGTACTGCCTGTGCATGTACAGTCTCAAGTTCCCGCATGCAGTCATCAATCCTGCGGCCTTCATCCACCAGAACGACCTGCTGCTCCGGATCACGGATGCTCTCGTCGACAAGATCATAGGCCTCGTCGATGTCATCGCTTGCGGGCTTACGCGCACGGATGGTGTCTATCGCGTGGTTGCGGGCGATGGTGGCAAGCCATGTCGCCGGTTTGCCGGCACTCACGGCAAATGTTCGGGCGCGCTGCCAGACCTTGATATAGATTTCCTGCAGCGCCTCTTCGGCCTCCGTTCTGTCCCGCAGGATTTTCAGGCAGATCGCAAAAAGCTTCGGACTTGTAGCCTGGTAAAGCGAGACGAATGCCGAACGATCACCCATGCCGACGCGGTTGATAAGCGTTGCGATCTCTGTGCCCTGCATTCGAACCTTCCTTGCTATCCTTTCTTTATAGGGTCGTCTTTCGGAGGAAGACAAGAGATGCTTGGGGTCTTCGCTATAGACGCGCCCTTTTAGCGTCGAGTGCAAGCCGCAGCTTATGACAAGTGTCATGACAGGCCCGCCGAGTTTTCAAGCGGGCCGACCAGGCGCACCGTGACGAGATAACCGATGACGGCTGCTGCCGCGGACACGAAGGTTCCCCACAGTAGATCGGCAACAGTCAGGGTGGTGGACCAGTTCTTCAACGTCGCCTGATTGGTGAGGTCATAGGTGGCATAGGCCATGAAGCCGACCGCAGCGCCATAAAGCAGAGCCGTGGTCCATTCGCCCGAAATCAGAGCCGGGCGCACGGCGAGAAAAGTGAGGCCTGCGGCGTAGATCAGATAAAAGACGATCGCCGGGGCAAGGCGGAAATTATCCGCCAGAAGATCGCCGATGGCCGGCCGATAAAGTCGCGACGCCATGGTGCTCAGCCAGATGAAATCGATCACCAGAAAGGCAACGAGAGTGAAGAAATAGGCGACAAGATAGGTCTTCATCAGTGTTTTCCTTTACGAGGCATTGAGAAAGCGGCGAGCGCTAGTCGATCCTGGTCCAGCTTATGCCCTTGCATAGCAGGCCGGCGACGATGCAGCCTTTCGTGGTCATGTTATTGCCCGCGACCGTTACTGTTATCTTGTAGGATTTGTCCCGTTGCGGGTCGAAGGCGGTGCCGGAATAGCTGCCCGCCTCGCTCTGCTTGATGTCCATGATCAGGCGGTCACCGGTCTTTTCTTTTGGGGTGCCGGGTTTGATCCATGTGTTCGTGGCACATATTTTTTCGCCGCAGGGCGCGATCACCACTTTCGCCTTGCCGTCGCCGCGCGCCCAGTTGCCGTCGATTTCGCCTGCTGCCGCACTGAGGCCCGCCAGCGTCGGGAGGAGGGCGGATACAATTGCCAATCTGCTGATTTTCATCGTCTTTCTCCGCTTGTTCGCCCCGCCTCATCCGTGTTCTATCGTGTACAGGCCGACATTTATGGTTCCCTCGGCAAAACCCGCTTCGCAGTAGCAGAGGTAATAATCCCAGAGCCGCCGAAAGCGCTCATCGAAGCCGAGCAGGGAAATCGTTTGCCACCGGGCATGGAAGCGCTGGCGCCATTCTGCCAGTGTGAGCGCATAGGACTGTCCGAAAAGCTCCGTCTCCGTGAGTTTCAGGCCGGCTTGTCCGACGGATTTTTCAAGCGCTGAATCGGATGGCAGGAAACCGCCCGGGAAGACGTATTTCTGAATGAAGTCAGCCTTGCGCCGATAGGTATCGAAGCGGCTTTCGTCAATGGAGATGATTTGCAGCACCGCACGGCCGCCGGGTTTAAGGCAGCGTTTCAGCATTTCGAAATAGCTTGGCCAATAGGATTCGCCGACGGCCTCAAACATCTCCACCGAGACGATATTGTCGAATTGACCCTGCACGTCGCGGTAATCCTGCAGCCGAAGATCGATCCGGCCAGCCTTACTTTCTTTCTCTGCTGCATTTTCTGCCCAGCGCAACTGGGAGGGGGAAAGGGTGATGCCGGTCACATCGGCATTCTGTTGCGTGGCGAGGTGGATGGCGAGTGCACCCCAGCCGCAGCCGATTTCGAGTACGCTGTTATTTCCGGTTAGCTGCAGCTTCTCGGCAATACGCTCGAGTTTCTTCCGTTGCGCGGCTTCGAGGGTGGGCGTGGTGTCGTCGAAAATCGCCGAGGAATAGAGCATCGAGGGATCCAGCCATTGCCGGTAGAACTCGTTGCCGAGATCGTAATGTGCTTCGATATTACGGCGGCTGCCGCGTCTGGTATTGGCGTTCAGAGCATGTGCCATGCGGTTGATGAGACGCATTGGCAGGCTGCCGCGCGTCGACCTTGCGAATGCATCTTGATTCTGAGCGGCGAAACGGATGAGTGCCGTCAGATCAGGCGTAGACCAGTCATTTTCGATGAAGCCTTCCGCGAAGCCGATATCGCCATTGACGAGCACCCTGCGGATGGCCCGCCAGTTGTGCAGCATGAGAATGGCCTCGCTACCTTCCTGATGCCCCGATTTTTCGATGGTTCCACCGCCGGGAAGGGTTACACGCAGGCGTCCGCGCTCGATATTGTTCAGCAGCCGGTTGACGAGCCATGTGCCCATGCCAGCACGACCGTTGAAGCGCGTGTTCTGTGCAGGTAGTTCCGAGAGATTTTCAAACGGGGTCATGAATTCTGGCCTCGATTTGCGACGATGAAGGATGAACGAAAGAGACAGGCTCGGCGGGCGGTAGCGGACGTTTTTTGAGCCGCACGCCCTTCAGCCAGATTTTAAGGGCTTCCCAGTGAATGCCGAGAACGACTTTCAGCGTCAGGAAGGGGATCGTCGCGAAGGCTTTCAAAAGCGCGCCATCGGTGAGTTCGACACGCCGGCCAAGGTGCCGGGCGGTGAGGACGATGCCGTCATCGTCGAAAGTTTCGATGACAATCTTAAGCCTGTCACCTGGCGGGACGACGCGAAAAACATAACGGAGGTCCATGTCCATGAAGGGCGAGACATAAAAAGCCTTGTCGCATCGCTGGACGATCTCGGTCTCTTTGCCGATTTCCACCGGGATCAGATAGGAATGCCGTTGCCCGAAAGTGTTATCCACCTCCCAGAGGATGGCTTTCAACGACATGTCGCGTCCGTAACAGAAGAATACGCTGAGAGGGTTGAAAGCCCAGCCGAGCAGGCGCGGCATGGTGAGAAGGCGAATAGGCCCTCCATCCACGGCGATACCCGCCGCCGTCATCGCCGTCTCTATCTGTCGGCGCAAGCCAATCGCGCTGCCGTCGCCACGGTCCCTGCGATGAAATGAAAACAGGTTGAACCGGTCCACGGAGAAAAAACGCAGGTTCCGGTCGAGCATCTCCAGTTCATCGAGATCGAGAAGCAGCGAATAGATCCGGTAGGCCAGTTTGTGGGTTTTCGGCTTGAAGCGTGCATGGGTCACATGGCCCGGAAAAAGCGCTGACGTGAGGGGAGGCGTCATGCTGTCGCCTCCATGAGTTCCGTGTCCGTCGCAATTGTTTTCAAATTCAGGCGAATGATCCGGCTGCTATCGTCGGCAACCTTCCAGGGCCGTGTCACCCCGCCTAAATCTTCGGCGACCGCAAGGCCGGCCTGAAGCCCGTCCTCGTGAAAACCCGATCCGAAATAAGCGCCGCAGAACCAGCTGTTTCGCAGGCCCTGCAGAGCCCAAAGTTCCTGACGCATCCGTTCGGTGCCGGCGTCAAAAACGGGATGGTGATAGGTTTCTTCGGCGATGATCTTTCCTTGATCCGGTTCCCGGACCGGGTTCAGCGTTACGAAAGTATCCGGGATTTCACCCAACGGCTGAAGCCTGTTCATCCAGTAGGTGATGCTTGGCTGGCCCGCTTCAATGTGCGTATCGGCTACATAGTTCCAGCTTGACCAGGCGGCGCGGCGACGTGGCATGAAACTGCTGTCCGTGTGAAGCACGGCGCGGTTTTTCGTATAGCCAAAGGCTCCGAGGATGCGCTGTTCCGCGGGTGAAGCGTCCACGAGCATGTCCAGCGCCTGATCTGCATGGGTTGCGATCACCACGTCATCGAAGCGGGCAGTTTTTCCGTCAGCCATGGTGAGTTCGACGCCGTGCGGCAGGCGGCGAATGCGCATCACCGGTGTCGAGAGGCGAATTCGTTCCGCAAACGGTGCCGTAATGCGTTTTACATATTCGCGTGAGCCACCGACAACGGTACGCCAGACCGGCCGATTGCGCAGCAAGAGCAGGCCGTGATTGCGGCAGAATTTGATGAAATGCGCTGCGGGATAACGGCCGACCTCCATCGCAGGCGTGGACCATATGGCTGCCGCCATGGGGTAAAGATGATCGTCGCGGAACGCCGATCCGTACCGGTTGTGTGTGAGATATTCGTCGAGGGATATATTGCCCATCAAATGGAGGTCGCGGGGGGCATTGCGGTAAAACCGGAGGAGATCCGCCAGCATCGCCCAGAAACGTGGTCTGAGCACATTTCTCTTCTGCGCCAGCAGGCCAAGCCCGGTTCCGCCGGAATATTCAAAGTCGCCATTGTCCAAGGAGATGGCGAAAGACATGTTCGAGGCCGCGGTCGGTACGTCCAGCGTTTTGAAAAGCGCGGTGAGATTGGGGTAGGTCCACTCATTATAGACGATAAACCCGGTATCGACATGAACCGGTCCATTATCCGTATCGAATCGCACCGTGTTGCTGTGGCCCCCGACGCGATCGGCCGCTTCGAATACCGTGACATCGTGCCGTTTCGACAAAAGCCAGGCTGCCGACAGACCGGAAATACCCGTTCCGACAATTGCGATGCGGCGCCGGCTATCTTTTTGTCTCGCTTCCGTGTCGGTCATCTATCCTCGCTATCGCATTACAGAAATTTGTCGTGGGACAGCGCAGATACGAGGCAGGGGTCGGATAAGTTTCAGGGGTCCGGTGTTTTTTGGAATCTTTTCCGAAACCTGAAACTCTTTTGCCGGTTCGGTCGTATTTGCCATCACGAAACCTGTCTCCATCTGTTCAAACGGTGAGCGAAGTAGTGATGTTGTCTGTGATACTGACGCTTGCCATTCTCATATCGCTTCTTATGGCAGGCGCGTGGGCGTTGCAGAGAGCAACCGGTTCGAGCGGCTGGATCGACACCGTCTGGTCGGCGAGTGTCGGGCTTGGCGGCGTTCTGGCTGTTTTATTCGCGGAAGGAGATGGCTGGCGGCGTGCGGTCGTATTTTTCCTAGTCGTGGTCTGGTCGTTGCGGCTTGCCGGTCACATCGGCATGCGCACGCGAGGCGGCGGAGAAGATCCCCGTTATGCCAAGCTGATCGAGGAGTGGGGGAGCGCCGCCTCTCTCAGACTTTTCATCTTCCTCCAGATACAGGCCATCGCCGCCTTCATTCTCGTTCTCGCGGTTTATCTAGCTACCGGCAACGGCCAGGTTTTCCCGCGTGTCATCGATGTTTTCGCCACGGTGGTCGCTTTGACCGCACTGGCCGGTGAAGCGCTCTCGGATGCCCAGCTTTCAAAATTCCGGAGAACGCCGGAAGCGAAGACGGGTGTCTGCGAAACCGGCCTCTGGCGTTATTCCCGCCACCCCAATTATTTCTTCGAATGGCTTTTCTGGTGCAGTTTCCCGCTGCTTGCCATTCAGGAACAGGTCTTGTCCTGGGCGTCGCTCGCCGCACCCGTCATGATGTACTGGCTGCTCGTCCACGTCTCCGGCATTCCGCCGCTTGAAGAGCACATGCTGAAATCGCGCGGAGAGAAATTCCGCGCCCTGCAACGCCGCGTCAACGCCTTCTTTCCGGGGCCGCGCAAGAACGAGGAAACGCCATGAACATGCTTGCCTTCGCCATCAATGCCGCAGAACGCGCACCGCTCAACGACGGCGTCACGCTGGCTGGTATAGATATGCTCTGCGCACGAACGAAACGGCGGCTTGCAATTATCCCTGCTGATGCGGAATTGGCCTTTGTGAAGGATATGGCGATGTTTCCCATCGCCAGCCATACCGACGAGGCGAACAGACAACATTACGAGGTCCCCGCGGAATTTTTTTCGCTGGTTCTCGGAGCGCAGCGCAAATATTCCAGCTGTTATTATCCCGATGACACGACGACGCTCGATGAAGCCGAGACTACGGCGCTCTCCGAGACTGTGGCCCATGCGGGGCTGCTCGATGGCATGGATATCCTCGAACTCGGCTGTGGGTGGGGCTCGCTCTCGCTCTATATGGCAGGCTGTTTTCCCAACGCCCGGATCACGTCGGTTTCGAATTCCGCATCGCAGCGCGACTACATCATCGGCTGCGCCCGGGAGCGGGGCTTTTCCAACCTTTCGGTGGTGACCGTCGACATGAATGATTTCACGACCGCCAATCGTTTCGATCGTGTCGTCTCGGTGGAAATGTTCGAGCACATGTCGAACTGGCAGAGCCTGTTTGAGCGCGTCCGCTCCTGGCTGCAGCCGGAAGGCAGGTTCTTCCTTCACGTCTTCAATCACCGTGACCGATCCTACCGCTTTGACCACAATAATCCGGCCGACTGGATCGCGCAGCATTTCTTTACCGGCGGCATCATGCCCGCTTTCGATCTGCCTCATCGTTTTGGGGAGATTTTCACCGTGGAACAGGATTGGCGATGGTCCGGTCTACATTACCGACGGACAGCTCTTGATTGGCTGGCGAATTTTGACCGGGAGATCGACCGTATCCGGCCGATCTTGAAGCGCGTTTATGGGAACGACGCGCGACTGTGGGAACGTCGCTGGCGACTCTTCTTCCTCGCAACAGCCGGACTGTTCGGGCATCAGGGTGGCGAGGTCTGGGGTGTAGGGCACTACCTTCTGGCGCCGACCTGAACCGTGAAGGGAACGGACGGCTCGCGAACGGGCCGGGTTCCAACCCGCTTCAACCAACCTCGAGAACTGAGTGTATTCGTTGCTTTTCCGCGTCGAGTTCACTCAGACGCACCATATGCGCCGTGATCTTCTCAAAGATCGAGGAGCGATCCTCTGTGGCAACACGTTCCAGGTGACGCAGGGCTGCGATGACCTCGATCAGATCGATGCGCTCCTGTTCAAGTTTTTCAATATTCCACAGCATGTTTGCATGTCCCATTGGCATGCTTTTCAACGGCCTCCGCGGACAAAGGTTCAAATCAGTAGAATTTAAGGTAAATTTATCCTATCGGCTGCGGCACCGCATGCCGCGGCCGGTTTATTGGCAAATCGATCAATGGGGAGAGCGACACTGCTCCCGCGCCCCTGCCGCTGCCATAAAACTATTATCTGTCGGATGGTATGAGGCGTATCGCGCTGCACACCATTTAACGTGGTTGATTTCGGTCTGTGACAGGGCATAACCGTTGGCGGTGGCTTCTTCACCCTTACCCGCAGCAAAGGCGGATGCGGTGTTACCGCTGCCATTTGTGCCGTCTGCCTGTTCCTGCTGCTGATAGGCCGGTTGTATAAGGCTCAGCGCATGGGCAGGCACGGTGGCGGCGGTAGATATCGCGACGCCAAGAGCGAGCGCGGAGATGGTCTTCGGCATCCTCAACATCGATAAATCCTCGTTATTCGTTCGAGATGCTAACGAAAACTTAGGAAATTCGTTCCGAAGAAGGGTTGACCGCATACGAATACGTGATTCTCGAGGCGAGCGCCTATCGCACTCGAGACGATAGAACCCGTGTTGTCAAGGGTGGCTGACAGAGGGCGCTGATGGCGACGGCGTGAGGGCGTCGTCTGGATAAATATGACGCGCCAGGTGAGCGTATGTCGTTTGCCGTCAATCGGACTTTTTTCCTTACCGCACTGCTCGTTGACAAGTCGAAAATCCGGTCGGATAGTCGGCCGGCAATCATGCAACCGGGAGTCTTCAATGTTTAACAGGGTTGTCATTCTCTCATCATTTGCGCTGCTGGCATCGGCGGCGTTTGTCTCCCCCGCAGCCGCACTCACCATGAAGGAGTGCAGCGTGAAATATCAGGCCGCGAAAGCCGACGGGTCCGCCAAGGATGTCAAGTGGAACGACTATCGCGCAAAGTTCTGTGGCAGTGACGCAGCCGCTGAAGATGCCGCCGATGACAAGCAGGTCGCGGCCACCACCGAAAAAGAACCCGCAAAAGCGACTATAAAGGCCCCAAAGGGTGTCGCTTTTCCGAGTGCTGTCGATAAGAAATATTCAAGCGAGACGCCCGGAAAGGCCCGCCTGAAGACCTGCGTCGACTCCTATCACAAGAACAAGAATGACGGCACGCTCGGTGATCTGAAATGGATCCAGAAGGGCGGCGGCTACTGGAGCCTCTGCAATACCGCTCTCAAGAGCTGAGACGGGCAGGAGCGGCGGCCAATGGTCGTTGCTCCGGCATCGCTGCGTTTCCGAAACGGCCTTGGCTAACGCATGTGCCGAATCGGCTGCGATTATTCGCGCATGAGGTTTTGCCGGCATAGCTTGAACATGAGGATATCTTGCTCATCCGTAATCAGGAGCTGATCGCGGATGAGCGGGTTTCTCGTGGGCCGGAAACCACGGCATGGGCAACCCCGTTTTCGGGCGGGTAAAATCTGCGAATGGCTTAGGATTCAGTCTCTTGATAGAAAGAGTTGATCCTGCGGCTCGATCCGCATCCAGCAATTTAAACGACAGCGGCTGTCCGATGCGGCTGGTCGGCAATGTGGGCGGATGACCAGACGATTTCGAAATTATCTCACCGTGCTGGCCATATCGCTGCTGATGTGGACGGTGATACTCGGCGTTGTCTATTGGCTGTTTCGATAATTGCGCCGCAGCTTGCGGGCCGCGGTGAGAATGCTGCGATACGGATGCTGTAACCAACTCTGACGATACTTCCGCCGCGTATCCGCAAAAATCTGACCTGTGACGGGTGGCCGCCTCATTTCGGCTTTGCCGCCGTGTCCCTATGGTTCGGTGCAATCAGGAAAGGGCCGTCATGAAAATAACAGTTGCCGCACCATGTGCCGCCGCCTTTGCTTTATCGATTGCTACCGGCGCTGTGGCGGAAGATCTGGTGATTCCGCTTCCGAAAGACACGGCGGTCGAGAAGGTGGAGACCACCTACCAATGTGCTGCCGACCGGGTGGAGGCTGTCTATTTTAATGCCGGCGATGTCAGCCTCGTACGGCTGGGGCTGAAGGATGGTGTCACCGTTGCCGCAAATGTCATTTCCGGGTCGGGCGCCAAATATCAGGGCGGCGTTTATGTTTGGTGGTCGAAGGGTGACGAAGCCGATCTCTATGATCTGATGGCCGATCCGGACATGAAGAGGCCGGTTCACTGCGTGGACGTCAAGAAGTCCTGATCGCCGGAGACATTCCCCTTGAAGGAGCGGCGGCAGGGCGGTTTCTGAAAACCTTGCCATGCCGCCGGTCAGCGTGGGAGTGGGGCACGTTCAGCCAAGAACGAGCGACGCAAGAAGCGCCAGCAGGATGAGAGAGCTGGCGACGACGCCAAGCTTCATCCGGCGAAGGCGGCGGGTACGCCCGCCGCTCCAGTCATAAGCCATTGGCAGCTCTACCTTTCTTTTTATTATTATGACTTATTGCCTAGCTCCCTAGGCTTGCCTGTGGCTGACCTCAATTGGCAGAATCCATCGGCGAAAAATCACGATTTCCCTGTTTGATCATGATGTTGCAGCAAGTGCTGCGATTGATTCCCGCCCTTTGTGAGTGCGGCGGCAGGAGGTGCTGATCCGACGGGCGCGCATCATGAAAAAGGCCCGGAAACTGGTGTTTCCGGGCCTTTTCGGGAAGCATTGCTGCCGGCGGTCTCAGCCGAGATAGGACTGGATATAGGGCAGAACCTCGAGCGTGCCGTGATAAAGCATGTTGAGCGCCACATAGATGATGACGATGAGGCCGAGATAGGAAATCCAGCGATAACGGTGCAGCAGCTTGGCGACGAAGTTGGCGGCGAGACCCATCAGCGCGATCGAAACGATGAGGCCGATGATCAGCACCGTCACATGTTCCTGCGCGGCGCCGGCGACGGCAAGCACATTGTCCAGCGACATCGACACGTCGGCGATGACGATCTGGGTCGCGGCCTGGAAGAAGGTCTTGTGGCCCTTGGTCAGGTCGGCCTCTTCGTCCGTCACCTCGTCTTCGATGGAGCCTGCCGCCTCGCGCAGTTCCGTCCACATCTTCCAGCACACCCAGGCGAGCATCAGGCCGCCGAACAATTGCAGGCCGCCGATGGCGAGGAGCTGCACGGTGACTGCGGCAAAACCGATGCGCAGAACCGTGGCGGCAATGATGCCGACCAGAATGGCCTTGCGGCGAAGATGGGCGGGAAGGCCCGCGGCGGCAAGGCCGATGACGATGGCGTTGTCGCCGGCCAGAACGAGATCGATCGCAATGACCTGTAAGAATGCCGTGAAGCCGGCGGCTGTGAAGATTTCCATGGAATGGTCCTGAAACGGATAATAAGGACACGAGGAAAAGCGAAGGATCGATACGGAGCTCGGCCGGCGTGCCCTGCGTTTCGTTCCAATCGACCGTCTCCCCCGGCGATGGAATGTCCTTAAGCCATCATGCTGGTGCCGGTAAAGAAGTTGTGATGCAAATATCTCAATTAGTGATCGGCAATGCTTGGGGAGAGGGGTCGTCGGGCCTACCCCGGCACACCCTCTCCAGGGGTTTAAATGTCGCAAAACATATACCATATACGCGGCTCGGGGCACGCTTGGAGCGCGCGTCAGGACGCTTTCACAATTAAGTCTTGCGCATTCGCTTACAAAGCCTTAAACGGCGACACCAAACCGGTTCGCCGGGAAATCGACTTCACGTTCACAGGAAGCAATTCACATGGCAAAGAGCAAGTTTGAGCGCAATAAGCCGCACGTCAACATTGGCACGATCGGTCACGTCGACCACGGCAAGACGTCGTTGACTGCTGCGATCACGAAGTATTTCGGCGAGTTCAAGGCGTATGACCAAATCGACGCCGCTCCTGAAGAAAAGGCTCGTGGTATCACGATTTCGACGGCGCACGTTGAGTATGAGACGCCTGCGCGTCACTACGCCCACGTTGACTGCCCCGGCCACGCCGACTATGTGAAGAACATGATCACCGGTGCTGCCCAGATGGACGGCGCGATCCTGGTTTGCTCGGCTGCCGACGGCCCGATGCCACAGACCCGCGAGCACATCCTGCTTGCCCGTCAGGTTGGCGTTCCGGCCATCGTCGTGTTCCTCAACAAGGTCGACCAGGTTGACGACGCCGAGCTTCTCGAGCTCGTCGAGCTTGAAGTTCGCGAACTTCTGTCGTCCTACGACTTCCCGGGCGACGATATCCCGATCATCAAGGGTTCGGCACTTGCTGCTCTTGAAGATTCTGACAAGAAGATCGGTGAAGACGCGATCCGCGAGCTGATGGCTGCTGTCGACGCCTACATCCCGACGCCCGAGCGTCCGATCGACCAGCCGTTCCTGATGCCGATCGAAGACGTGTTCTCGATCTCGGGTCGTGGTACGGTTGTGACGGGTCGCGTTGAGCGCGGTATCGTCAAGGTTGGTGAAGAAGTCGAAATCGTCGGCATCCGTCCGACCTCGAAGACGACTGTTACCGGCGTTGAAATGTTCCGCAAGCTGCTCGACCAGGGCCAGGCCGGCGACAACATCGGTGCACTCGTTCGCGGCGTTACCCGTGACGGCGTCGAGCGTGGTCAGATCCTGTGCAAGCCGGGTTCGGTCAAGCCGCACAAGAAGTTCATGGCAGAAGCCTACATCCTGACGAAGGAAGAAGGCGGTCGTCATACGCCGTTCTTCACGAACTACCGTCCGCAGTTCTACTTCCGTACGACTGACGTTACCGGTATCGTTTCGCTTCCTGAAGGCACGGAAATGGTTATGCCTGGCGACAACGTCACTGTTGAAGTCGAGCTGATCGTTCCGATCGCGATGGAAGAAAAGCTGCGCTTCGCTATCCGCGAAGGCGGCCGTACCGTCGGCGCCGGCATCGTTGCTTCGATCGTCGAGTAATTTTCAGGCCTGAAAAGGCTTGAAGGAAACCCCGCTGGAAACAGCGGGGTTTTTTGTTTTGTATTGGGGCTTGGAAGAGGGGTGGCTTTCGCTCTTCGGCCCGGGCTGCTACTTCATTGCTGGGGAGATGATGAGGAGTATCATGAAAAAGCGCATTCTATTTACCGGCGGTTCCGGCAAGGCTGGCAGGCATGTGATCCCGTGGCTCATCGACAGGGGTTACGAGGTCCACAACATCGATCTTGTCCCGCTCGACAAGCAGGGTGTTACCAATCTCATCGTCGATATCACCGATAGCGGGCAGGTCTTTAACGCTCTTTCCATGCATCGCGATTTTTCGGAGCTTGAAAGCGGGACGGGTGTGTTGCCTTACGATGCGGTGATCCATTTTGCCGCGGTTCCGCGCATCCTGATCAAGCCGGACAACGAGACGTTCCGCATCAATACGATGGGCACCTATAACGTCATCGAGGCAGCGGTGAAGCTTGGCATCCGCAAGATCGTGATTGCATCGAGCGAGACCACCTACGGCGTCTGTTTTGCCGAGGGTGAGAAGGATTTCCATCATTTCCCGCTTGAGGAGGATTATGACGTCGATCCGATGGATTCCTACGGCCTCTCCAAGGTGGTGAATGAAAAGACGGCACGGGCGTTTGCCGAACGAAGCGGATACGACATTTACGCGCTTCGGATCGGCAATGTTATCGAACCCCATGAATATGAGAAATTTCCGGGCTTTTTCGCCCGTCCCGAGACGCGCAAACGCAACGCCTGGGGGTACATCGACGCACGCGACCTCGGCCAGATCTGCCATCTGTGCATCGAAAAGAATGGCCTGGGTTATCAGGTCTTCAACGCGGTCAATGATACGGCGACGGCGACTGTTCCCACACGCGTGCTTGCTCAGACCTATTTCCCCAATGTGGTTTTCCGGCGCGAGATCGGAGACCATGAGGGATTGATTTCGAACCGCAAGATCCGCGACGTGCTGGGTTTCAGGGAAGAGCACGACTGGCGCAAATACGTCAAACCCTGAGAGGTGAGGGCTTTTTGGGAACCAGAGTGGAAAAAACAAAAAACACACTTGCCATTCTTTTCCCGGCGTCTTAAAGGAGCGCATACCGAATTGGCCAAGCGATTTTCGCGGCCGGTTCCGGTGTTTAAGGGGTATAGCTCAGTTGGTAGAGCGGCGGTCTCCAAAACCGCAGGTCGTAAGTTCGAGCCTTACTGCCCCTGCCACTTTCCATTCGCAAGCGCGGTTTTCGCTGCATGGCAGATGGGGCCGGATTTCCGGCGAATTTCGCCGAATGTCGATTTCCTCTTGTTAAAAGTGGAATCGGTGTTTATGTAGGTCAAAACAGACACGCGGTGCGTGGGGCTGATTAGTTCGGCTTTACGTGCCGTAATTGCGTGGGCAGTCAATGGCATCCAAAACTAATCCGTTTACGTTTCTGCAGCAGGTTCGCGCCGAAGCGTCAAAGATCACTTGGCCGTCGCGCCGCGAGACCATGATTTCGACGGCTATGGTGCTGGTGATGGTCATTTTTGCGGCTCTGTTCTTCTTTGCTGCGGACCAGCTCATTGGCTGGCTGCTTAGCCTGGTGTTGAACGTCGGCCGGTAACGGCACGGTCAAAGGCCCGGTAGAAGGATCGAACGGAGAATAAAATGGCAGCGCGCTGGTACATCGTTCACGCATATTCGAATTTCGAAAAGAAGGTCGCTGAGTCGATCGAGGAAAAGGCCCGTCAGAAGGGCCTGAGTCATCTTTTTGAGAAAATCCTCGTGCCGACCGAAAAGGTGGTCGAGGTGCGTCGCGGCCGCAAGGTCGATAGCGAGCGCAAGTTCTTTCCGGGTTACGTGCTGGTGCGCGCCAACCTGACGGATGAGGCCTATCACCTCATCAAGAACACGCCGAAGGTCACCGGTTTCCTCGGTTCGGACAGCAAGCCTGTTCCGATCCCGGATTATGAAGCCGACCGCATCCTCGGCCAGGTTCAGGAAGGTGTCGAGCGTCCGAAGTCTTCGGTATCGTTCGAAATCGGCGAGCAGGTTCGCGTCTCCGACGGTCCGTTCGCGTCGTTCAACGGCGTGGTGCAGGATGTCGATGAAGAGCGTTCGCGCCTGAAGGTGGAAGTTTCGATTTTCGGCCGCGCTACGCCGGTCGAGCTGGAATACAATCAGGTCGAGAAGGTCTGATTGGAGGGGCGAAGCCCCAAACGCGTGGAAGGCTAACTGGCTCTTTAAGCCGGGGCAGGGCGCCGCACCACGCAACCGCAGCCGCCGGAGCGATCCGGCTCGAAGAGAAGCCGGGTAACCGGTTTGAATTGAAAGGCAGAGAGATATGGCTAAGAAAGTTGCAGGCCAGCTCAAGTTGCAGGTAAAGGCTGGGTCGGCCAATCCGTCCCCGCCGATCGGTCCGGCACTTGGTCAGCGTGGCATTAACATCATGGAATTCTGCAAGGCGTTCAATGCCGCCACGCAGGAAATGGAAAAGGGTATGCCGATCCCGGTCGTCATCACCTATTACCAGGACAAGTCCTTCACCTTCGCGATGAAGCAGCCGCCGATGACCTATTGGCTGAAGAAGGAAGCGAAGATCACCTCCGGTTCCAAGACGCCTGGCAAGGGCGCCAAGGTCGGCTCCATCACCAAGGCTCAGGTCAAGACGATCGCTGAAGCCAAGATGAAGGATCTGAACGCAGCCGACATCGAAGGCGCAATGGCAATGGTTGAGGGCTCCGCCCGCGCCATGGGCCTGGAAGTGGTAGGTTGATCATGGCCAAGGTAGCAAAGCGCATTCAGAAGATCCGCGAAGGCGTGGATCCCAACAAGCTTTACGTTCTCACCGACGCCATTTCGATGGTCAAGGAACGTGCTGTCGCCAAGTTCGACGAAACCGTTGAAGTTTCGATGAACCTCGGCGTTGACCCGCGCCATGCGGACCAGATGGTTCGTGGCGTTGTCAACCTGCCGAACGGCACCGGCCGTGACGTTCGCGTCGCCGTTTTCGCCCGTGGCGTCAAGGCTGATGAAGCCACGGCTGCCGGCGCTGACGTTGTTGGCGCGGAAGAGCTGGTTGAAATCGTTCAGGGCGGCAAGATCGACTTCGATCGTTGCATCGCGACCCCGGACATGATGCCGCTCGTCGGCCGTCTCGGCAAGGTACTCGGCCCGCGTGGCATGATGCCGAACCCGAAGGTCGGTACGGTGACGATGGACGTTGCCGGCGCCGTCAAGGCTTCCAAGGGCGGCGCTGTCGAGTTCCGCGTCGAAAAGGCCGGTATCGTACACGCTGGTATTGGCAAGGCTTCGTTCGACGCCAAGGCTCTTGAAGAAAACATCAAGGCTTTCGCCGACGCCGTCATCAAGGCAAAGCCGACCGGTGCCAAGGGCAACTACGTCAAGCGCGTCGCGATTTCCTCGACCATGGGTCCGGGCGTCAAGATCGAACCTTCGTCGGTTACGGCTTAATCAATTCTCGCGCTTCCTTATCGGGAGCGTGACTAAAAGAATTTCCGGCTCTCAGGGAGCCGGAAATTTCCGGGGAAACCCGGAACTCCTGTCCGAGATTGTGGGTGGCCTTGTCTTTCGGGATTTGGCCTTAATCATTCAACCTGCATGAGACGGGTGAGGCTGGATTTGAGGCATCTTTGGATGCCTGACTGTCCGGTTCGAACCTGGTGTGCCTGTGCCTGAAGCCGTTTGCGGCGACAGAGCGGGGGACAGGATCCTCGAGCGTCGCTCGGGATCTTTGTAAAAAGGTCCCTTGGGGCAAAGGCAAACCCGACGGGTTCACATAATGTGGTCCCGTCTACTGGAGACAGACAGTGGAAAGAGCGGAAAAACGCGAATTCGTCACGGAGCTGAACGAAGTCTTCAAGGCTTCCGGTTCGGTTGTCGTGGCCCACTATGCTGGTGTCACCGTTGCGCAGATGAACGACTTCCGTTCGAAGATGCGCGCTGCCGGAGGCACCGTCAAGGTCGCGAAGAACCGCCTGGCCAAGATCGCTCTTCAGGGCACGGAGTCGGAAGGGATGACAAATCTCTTCAAGGGCCAGACGCTGATTGCATACAGCGTCGACCCGATGATCGCTCCGAAAGTCGTCATGGACTTCGCAAAGACCAACGATAAAGTCGTTGTTCTCGGCGGTTCCATGGGCGCAACCACGCTCAACGCCGAAGCAGTCAAGTCGCTTGCGACCCTGCCTTCGCTGGACGAGCTGCGCGCAAAGCTGCTGGGCCTTCTCAATGCCCCGGCAACTCGCGTCGCTACGGTTGTCGCAGCACCTGCAAGCCAGCTTGCACGCGTGTTCTCGGCTTACGCCAAGAAGGACGAAGCCGCTTAAGGCGGTTTTTCGCTGTAATTATTCAAACTGGTTCGAACTGAACAAAAGGAACTATCAAAATGGCTGATCTCGCAAAGATCGTAGAAGACCTCTCCACCCTGACCGTTCTGGAAGCTGCAGAACTGTCGAAGCTTCTTGAAGAAAAGTGGGGCGTTTCCGCTGCTGCTCCGGTAGCTGTTGCTGCTGCTGGCGGTGCTGGCGCTGCTGCTGCTGTTGAAGAAGAAAAGACCGAATTCGACGTCGTTCTGGTTGACGCTGGCGCCAACAAGATCAACGTCATCAAGGAAGTCCGCGCTATCACGGGTCTCGGCCTGAAGGAAGCTAAGGACCTCGTTGAAGGCGCTCCGAAGGCTGTCAAGGAAGCTGTTTCCAAGGCTGAAGCTGCTGACCTCAAGAAGAAGCTTGAAGACGCTGGCGCCAAGGTCGACGTTAAGTAATCTTGCGATTGCTGGCGGGAAGGGGCTTAACGCCCCTTTCCGTCGTTATCGTTTTTAAAACTCATTACCCAAAAGCCGCGTGAAAATGGCTTTTGGGTAATGGGTTCTTCAAGAGAATGGTTCCGAACCGGCTCATCTAGGCAATCCGGCCTGATCGATCCGGGATGTGGAACGAGATTGATGACACCCATTGCTTGACGGGATCGACTGGCCATCGGTTCCCGTCCGTTGCAGGCCCGGATGCAATTTTTAAAGGAGCGACGATGGCTCAGACCCTTTCGTTTAACGGTCGCAGGCGCGTACGCAAGTTTTTCGGCAAAATTCCAGAAGTAGCGGAAATGCCGAACCTCATCGAGGTTCAGAAGGCTTCGTATGACCAGTTTCTCATGGTTGACGAGCCCAAGGGTGGCCGTCCCGACGAGGGATTGAATGCCGTATTCAAATCCGTATTCCCGATCACCGATTTTTCCGGCGCCTCCATGCTCGAATTCGTGTCTTACGAATTCGAAGCGCCGAAGTTCGACGTCGAGGAATGCCGTCAGCGCGATCTGACCTATGCAGCGCCGCTGAAGGTGACGCTGCGCCTCATCGTGTTCGATATCGACGAAGATACCGGCGCGAAGTCCATCAAGGACATCAAGGAACAGTCCGTCTACATGGGCGACATGCCGCTCATGACCAATAACGGCACGTTCATCGTCAACGGCACCGAGCGCGTCATCGTTTCGCAGATGCACCGTTCCCCGGGCGTGTTCTTCGACCACGACAAGGGCAAAAGCCATTCTTCCGGCAAGCTGCTTTTTGCTGCCCGCGTGATCCCGTATCGCGGTTCTTGGCTCGACATCGAGTTCGACGCCAAGGACATCGTCTATGCGCGTATCGACCGTCGCCGCAAGCTGCCCGTGACCTCGCTGCTGATGGCGCTCGGCATGGATGGCGAAGAAATCCTGTCGACCTTCTACACCAAGGCGACCTATGAGCGCTCCGGCGATGGCTGGCGCATTCCGTTCCAGCCTGAAGCGCTGAAGAATGCCAAGGTCATCACCGACATGATCGACGCCGACACCGGCGAAGTCGTTGTCGAAGGTGGCAAGAAGCTGACCCCGCGCCTCATCCGCCAGCTCGTCGACAAGGGCCTGAAGGCGCTGAAGGCGACCGACGAAGATCTCTACGGCAACTACCTGGCCGAAGACATCGTCAATTACTCGACGGGTGAGATCTATCTCGAAGCCGGCGACGAAATCGACGAGAAGACGCTCGGCCTCATTCTGCAGTCCGGCTTTGACGAGATTCCGGTACTCAACATCGACCACGTCAATGTTGGCGCCTATATCCGCAACACGCTGTCTGCGGACAAGAACCAGAACCGCCAGGAAGCGCTGTTCGACATCTACCGCGTCATGCGTCCCGGCGAGCCGCCGACCATGGATTCGGCGGAGGCGATGTTCAACTCGCTGTTCTTCGATGCCGAACGTTACGATCTCTCGGCTGTTGGCCGCGTGAAGATGAACATGCGTCTCGACCTCGACGCGGAAGACACCGTGCGCACGCTGCGCAAGGAAGACATCCTCGCGGTCGTGAAGATGCTGGTCGAACTGCGTGACGGCAAGGGCGAAATCGACGACATCGACAACCTCGGCAACCGCCGTGTCCGTTCTGTCGGCGAGCTGATGGAAAACCAGTATCGTCTGGGGCTTCTGCGCATGGAACGTGCGATCAAGGAACGTATGTCCTCGATCGAAATCGACACCGTGATGCCGCAGGACCTGATCAACGCGAAGCCGGCAGCCGCCGCCGTTCGCGAATTCTTCGGTTCCTCGCAGCTGTCGCAGTTCATGGACCAGGTGAACCCGCTTTCGGAAATCACCCACAAGCGCCGTCTTTCGGCTCTTGGACCGGGTGGTCTGACCCGTGAGCGCGCCGGCTTCGAAGTCCGCGACGTTCACCCGACCCATTACGGCCGTATTTGCCCGATCGAAACGCCTGAAGGCCCGAACATCGGTCTGATCAACTCGCTTGCAACCTTTGCCCGTGTGAACAAGTACGGCTTTATCGAAAGCCCGTACCGCAAGATCATCGACGGCAAGGTGACAACCGACGTGATCTACCTCTCCGCCATGGAAGAGGCCAAGTACTACGTCGCACAGGCCAATGCCGAACTCGATGGCGAAGGCGCCTTCACGGAAGAGTTCGTTGTTTGCCGTCATTCGGGCGAAGTCATGCTCGCACCGCGCGACAACATCAACCTGATGGACGTTTCGCCGAAGCAGCTCGTTTCGGTCGCAGCGGCTCTCATTCCGTTCCTGGAAAACGACGACGCCAACCGCGCTCTCATGGGCTCGAACATGCAGCGTCAGGCCGTTCCGCTTCTGCGCGCCGAGGCACCGTTCGTCGGTACCGGCATGGAGCCGATCGTTGCCCGTGACTCCGGCGCTGCCATTGCAGCCCGTCGTGGCGGTGTTGTCGATCAGGTGGATGCGACCCGTATCGTTATCCGGGCTACGGAAGATCTCGATGCCGGCAAATCCGGTGTTGATATCTACCGTCTGCAGAAGTTCCAGCGTTCGAACCAGAACACCTGCGTCAACCAGCGTCCGCTGGTTTCCGTCGGTGACGCCATCTCCAAGGGTGACATCATCGCGGACGGTCCGTCGACCGACCTCGGCGATCTGGCACTCGGCCGTAACGCGCTCGTCGCGTTCATGCCCTGGAATGGCTACAACTACGAAGACTCGATTCTGATGTCGGAGCGTATCGTTTCCGACGACGTGTTCACCTCCATCCACATCGAAGAATTCGAAGTGATGGCGCGTGACACGAAGCTTGGTCCGGAAGAAATCACGCGCGACATTCCGAACGTTTCGGAAGAAGCGCTGAAGAACCTCGACGAAGCCGGTATCGTCTACATCGGTGCGGAAGTTCAGCCGGGCGACATCCTCGTCGGCAAGATCACGCCGAAGGGCGAAAGCCCGATGACGCCGGAAGAAAAGCTTCTGCGCGCCATCTTCGGTGAAAAGGCTTCCGACGTTCGCGACACGTCCATGCGCATGCCTCCGGGCACGTTCGGTACGATCGTGGAAGTCCGCGTCTTCAACCGTCACGGTGTGGAGAAGGACGAGCGCGCGATGGCTATCGAGCGCGAAGAGATCGAGCGTCTGGCGAAGGACCGCGACGACGAGCAGGCAATTCTCGACCGTAACGTCTACGGCCGCCTGATCGACATGCTGCGTGGCCACGTTTCCATCGCTGGTCCGAAGGGCTTCAAGAAGGGCGTCGAGCTTTCCAACGCCGTCGTCTCCGAATATCCCCGCTCGCAGTGGTGGATGTTCGCGGTCGAGGACGAGAAGGCCCAGTCCGAACTGGAAGCACTTCGCGGCCAGTACGACGAATCCAAGTCGCGCCTTGAACAGCGCTTCATGGACAAGGTCGAAAAGGTCCAGCGCGGCGATGAAATGCCTCCGGGTGTCATGAAGATGGTCAAGGTCTTCGTCGCTGTGAAGCGCAAGATCCAGCCGGGCGACAAGATGGCCGGCCGTCACGGTAACAAGGGCGTCGTCTCGCGTATCGTTCCGGTCGAGGACATGCCGTTCCTCGAAGACGGCACGCATGTCGACATCTGCTTGAACCCGCTTGGCGTGCCTTCGCGCATGAACGTCGGCCAGATCCTCGAAACCCACCTCGCATGGGCATGCGCAGGCATGGGCAAGAAGATCGGCGAGATGCTCGAAGAGTATCGCAAGACGATGGACATCAGCGAGCTTCGTAGCGAGCTGACGGAAATCTACGCGTCCGAGGCTAATGATGAGGTTCAGCGTTTCGATGACGACTCGCTGGTGAAGCTTGCCGAAGAAGCCAAGCGCGGTGTTTCCATCGCGACCCCGGTTTTCGACGGTGCGCATGAGCCTGACGTCGCCGCGATGCTGAAGAAGGCAGGTCTGCATGAATCCGGTCAGTCCGTCCTTTATGACGGTCGTACCGGTGAGCCGTTCGACCGCAAGGTCACCGTCGGCTACATGTACATGATCAAGCTGAACCACCTTGTCGACGACAAGATCCACGCTCGCTCGATCGGTCCTTACTCGCTCGTTACCCAGCAGCCGCTGGGCGGCAAGGCGCAGTTCGGCGGACAGCGCTTCGGGGAAATGGAAGTCTGGGCTCTGGAAGCATACGGCGCGGCTTACACGCTGCAGGAAATGCTCACCGTCAAGTCGGACGACGTTGCCGGCCGCACCAAGGTCTACGAAGCGATCGTCCGTGGCGACGACACCTTCGAGGCCGGTATCCCTGAGAGCTTCAACGTTCTCGTCAAGGAAATGCGGTCGCTCGGTCTGTCGGTCGAACTGGAGAACTCGAAGATCGAGAACCAGTCCGAGGACCAGCTGCCCGACGCGGCGGAATAAACACGATAGAGGCGGGCGCCTTCCAGGGCGCCTGCCGGTTTCCCCGTCAGCCCGGCTGGCGTGGGACACTTTCGCCGCATTGTGCGGTTAAATCCGTATTTAAAGCTCTGGACGGTGACCCGGGAAGAAGCCGGTCCAGATGCAAACAGGGGCAGCAGCTAGCCTCTCAAGGAGACAAGGCATGAACCAAGAGGTCATGAATCTTTTCAATCCTCAGGTGCCTGCGCAGCATTTCGATTCCATCCGGATTTCGATCGCTTCGCCGGAAAAAATCCTGTCGTGGTCCTACGGCGAGATCAAGAAGCCGGAAACCATCAACTACCGTACGTTCAAGCCTGAGCGTGACGGTCTTTTCTGCGCGCGCATCTTTGGGCCGATCAAGGACTATGAGTGCCTGTGCGGCAAGTACAAGCGCATGAAGTACAAGGGCATCATCTGCGAAAAGTGCGGCGTCGAAGTGACGCTGTCGCGCGTTCGCCGTGAGCGCATGGGCCACATTGAGCTCGCAGCGCCGGTTGCCCATATCTGGTTCCTGAAGTCGCTTCCTTCGCGTATCTCGACCTTGCTCGACATGACGCTGAAGGATGTCGAACGCGTTCTCTATTTCGAGAACTACATCGTCACCGAGCCTGGCCTCACTTCGCTGAAGCAGAACCAGCTTCTGTCTGAAGAAGAGTACATGATCGCCGTTGACGAGTTCGGCGAAGACCAGTTCACCGCCATGATCGGCGCTGAAGCCATCTATGAGATGCTGGCTTCGATGAACCTCGAAAAGATCGCCGGCGACCTGCGCGCCGAGCTTGCTGAAACGACTTCTGACCTCAAGCAGAAGAAGTTCATGAAGCGCCTGAAGATCGTCGAGAACTTCATGGAGAGCGGCAATCGTCCGGAATGGATGATCATGAAGGTCGTTCCGGTCATTCCGCCGGACCTGCGTCCGCTGGTTCCGCTGGATGGCGGTCGTTTTGCGACGTCCGACCTCAACGATCTCTATCGCCGCGTCATCAACCGTAACAACCGTCTGAAGCGCCTGATCGAGCTTCGTGCGCCTGGCATCATCATCCGCAATGAAAAGCGTATGTTGCAGGAATCCGTCGATGCGCTGTTCGACAACGGCCGTCGCGGCCGCGTCATCACGGGTGCCAACAAGCGTCCGCTGAAGTCGCTCTCCGACATGCTCAAGGGCAAGCAGGGCCGTTTCCGCCAGAACCTTCTCGGCAAGCGCGTCGACTATTCCGGCCGTTCGGTTATCGTGACCGGTCCGGAACTGAAGCTGCACCAGTGCGGCCTGCCGAAGAAGATGGCGCTCGAACTGTTCAAGCCGTTCATCTATGCCCGTCTCGACGCTAAGGGTTACTCCTCGACCGTCAAGCAGGCCAAGAAGCTGGTTGAAAAGGAAAAGCCGGAGGTCTGGGATATCCTCGACGAGGTCATCCGCGAACATCCGGTTCTTCTGAACCGCGCACCGACGCTGCACCGTCTGGGTATCCAGGCTTTCGAACCCATGCTGGTCGAAGGCAAGGCCATCCAGCTGCATCCGCTCGTCTGCACGGCCTTCAACGCCGACTTCGACGGTGACCAGATGGCTGTTCACGTTCCGCTTTCGCTGGAAGCCCAGCTGGAAGCGCGCGTGCTGATGATGTCGACCAACAACATCCTGCATCCGGCAAACGGCCACCCGATCATCGTTCCGTCGCAGGACATGGTTCTCGGCCTGTATTACCTGTCGATCATGAACCAGAACGAGCCCGGCGAAGGCATGGCTTTCTCGGATATCGGCGAATTGCATCACGCGCTTGAAAACAAGGTCGTGACGCTGCATGCCAAGATCCGTGGCCGCTTCAAGACCGTGGATGCCGACGGCAAGCCGGTTTCCAAGATCCATGAAACGACGCCTGGCCGTATGCTCATCGGCGAACTTCTGCCGAAGAACGTCAACGTGCCTTTCGACACCTGCAACCAGGAAATGACCAAGAAGAACATCTCCAAGATGATCGACACGGTCTACCGTCATTGCGGCCAGAAAGACACGGTCATCTTCTGCGACCGGATCATGCAGCTCGGCTTCAGCCACGCCTGCCGCGCCGGCATTTCGTTCGGCAAGGACGACATGGTCATTCCGGACAGCAAGGTGAAGATCGTCGGCGACACCGAAGCTCTCGTGAAGGAATACGAACAGCAGTATAATGATGGTCTCATCACCCAGGGCGAAAAGTACAACAAGGTTGTCGACGCGTGGGGCAAGGCTACCGAAAAGGTCGCCGAAGAAATGATGGCGCGCATCAAGGCTGTCGAGTTCGATCCGGAAACGGGCCGCCAGAAGCCGATGAACTCTATCTACATGATGTCCCACTCGGGTGCTCGTGGTTCTCCGAACCAGATGCGTCAGCTGGGCGGCATGCGCGGCCTGATGGCCAAGCCCTCGGGCGAAATCATCGAGACGCCGATCATCTCGAACTTCAAGGAAGGCCTGACCGTTAACGAGTACTTCAACTCGACCCACGGTGCCCGTAAGGGTCTTGCAGACACCGCCTTGAAGACCGCAAACTCGGGTTACCTGACCCGTCGTCTCGTCGACGTGGCGCAGGATTGCATCGTCAACTCCGTGGATTGCGGCACCGACAAGGGCCTCACCATGACCGCCATCGTCGATGCCGGTCAGATCGTGGCCTCGATTGGCGCCCGTATCCTCGGCCGCACGGCTCTCGACGACATCGACAACCCGGTCACTGGCGAGAACATCGTCAAGGCCGGCACGCTGATCGACGAAGCCGACGTTGCCATCATCGAGAAGGCTGGCATCCAGTCCGTCCGCATCCGTTCGGCTCTGACCTGCGAAGTGCAGATCGGCGTCTGCGGCGTCTGCTATGGTCGTGACCTTGCACGCGGTACGCCTGTCAACATGGGCGAGGCCGTTGGCGTCATCGCCGCACAGTCGATCGGTGAACCGGGCACGCAGCTCACCATGCGTACCTTCCACCTTGGCGGTACGGCTAACGTGGTCGACCAGTCGTTCCTGGAAGCATCGTATGAAGGTACGATCCAGATCAAGAACCGCAACATCCTGCGGAACTCCGAAGGCGTTCTCATCGCCATGGGCCGTAACATGTCCGTTACGATCCTTGATGAGCGCGGCGTCGAACGTTCCTCGCAGCGTGTCGCTTACGGTTCGAAGATCTTCGTGGACGATGGCGACAAGGTTAAACGCGGTCAGCGTCTTGCAGAGTGGGACCCCTACACCCGTCCGATGATGACGGAAGTGGAAGGTACCGTTCACTTCGAGGACCTCGTCGACGGTCTCTCCGTTCTGGAAGCCACCGACGAATCCACCGGCATCACCAAGCGTCAGGTTATCGACTGGCGTTCGACGCCGCGTGGTTCGGACCTCAAGCCCGCTATCATCATCAAGGATGCTTCCGGCGCGGTTGCCAAGCTTAGCCGCGGTGGCGAAGCTCGCTTCCACCTGTCCGTGGATGCGATCCTCTCGGTCGAACCTGGTTCGAAGGTCTCCCAGGGTGACGTGCTTGCACGTTCGCCGCTGGAAAGCGCCAAGACGAAGGACATCACCGGTGGTCTGCCGCGCGTTGCCGAACTGTTCGAAGCCCGTCGTCCGAAGGACCACGCCATCATCGCAGAGATTGATGGTACGATCCGCCTCGGCCGCGACTACAAGAACAAGCGTCGCGTGATGATCGAGCCTGCGGAAGACGGCGTCGAGCCGGTCGAATACCTGATCCCGAAGGGCAAGCCCTTCCATCTTCAGGAAGGCGACTACATCGAGAAGGGCGAATACATTCTCGACGGCAACCCGGCACCGCACGACATTCTGGCGATCAAGGGTGTAGAGGCTCTGGCTTCCTACCTCGTGAACGAAATCCAGGAAGTCTACCGACTGCAGGGCGTTGTGATCAACGACAAGCACATCGAGGTGATCGTTCGCCAGATGCTGCAGAAGGTCGAGATCACCGATGCTGGTGACAGCCAGTACATCGTTGGCGACAATGTCGACCGTATCGAGATGGAAGACATGAACGACCGTCTCATCGAAGAGGGCAAGAAGCCTGCTTATGGCGAGCCGGTTCTGCTCGGCATCACCAAGGCTTCGTTGCAGACGCCGTCCTTCATCTCGGCCGCATCCTTCCAGGAAACCACCAAGGTTCTCACGGAAGCTGCGATCGCCGGCAAGACGGACACGCTGCAGGGCCTTAAGGAAAACGTCATCGTCGGCCGTCTCATCCCGGCCGGCACCGGCGGCACCATGACGCAGATCCGCCGCATCGCCACCTCGCGCGACGACCTCATTCTGGAGGAACGCCGCAAGGGTACGGGTGCAGGCTCTGCGAACCAGATGCTGCAGGACATGACGGACCAGGTTCCAGCCGCCGAATAAGGTCAGGCAAGGGCAGGGGCTTTACGAAGCCCCGCCATGGTTCAGTAAAAACGCCCGGAGCAATCCGGGCGTTTTTGTTTGTGCGGACCGGCCGGTGCCTTTTGGTGGACTGCGGGTCAACCCTGTTCGCGGATGTTGTAGCGCGTCAGAACGGAAAGCCGTCGAACGAGATCGGCCTGGCCGGTGCTGCCGGTTTTCGCATAGATCGACTTGGCGTTGCTGCGAACCGTTTCGTGGGAGATTTGCAATTGCCTGGCCACGGCGGGGAGTGAAAGCCCCTTCATGATTTCCAGAGCGACGCGGGCTTCGCCCTTAGTGAGGTCGTAGAGGCCTTTCAGCAGCGTGCCTGCGTCGGCGATGGTGCCCATGGGCTGCGATATCAGCACGATGGCGCTGCCATTGGGTGACAGGTCCAGCGCATTCCTGCGCAGGGGTATGACGTGGAGGATGCAGGCTCCGTCCTCACCGCTGGGGAGGGGGAAAGACCCGACAGCGTGCCAGGCGAGCGCCTTATAGAGCAGCCGGTTTGTTCTTTCGTCGGATATGACGATCCTGTCACGGGCGCGGGTGGAAATGGATTTCTGAAGCGACAGAAACAGGTCGTTGGCGGAGAGAATGCGGCCACTTGCCTGTAGCACCGCGGCCGGTGCACCGATGACGTTGAGGCCGAGTGTCATGGCATCGGCCTTCTGCCGTTGCAGCCGGGTTGCGAGCGCGAGGCTGCGGGCGATGTGCGGCCTCAACCCGGCGAGCGCCGCCATGGTTTCCGGCCCGATGACGCCGCTCTCCAGTTTGCGTTCAAAAAGCACCGTCATTTCCGGATGGTCGGGCGGCGCGATCTGCGTGGCTACACCATATCCCAATCCGCGCGGCATCAGGAAATCACGCACGATCGGCAATCCGGCCCATTCATCATGGGTGAAAACGTCGAAATCCTGCACGAAGGAAAATTGTCCCTCACGGATCGCCCGGGTGAGGCGCTCATTGCGGCGGTTCCAGCCGCCTTCCATGAAGGCCTGCATCAGCTCCTGAAAATTGGGCGTATAAAGCCAGGATTCCTCCTCACCCTTGCCCCAGGTGAGGGCGCCACCCCAGAAATCCAGCCGGTGGCCGATGGTGGCAATCACCTTCGCCCAACGATCAGGGAAAAGCGCCGCCTCGTAAATGTCATCGATAATGTCTGCCGACGATATAGTATTCAACCCGTCACCGGAATATTGTGCCGGGATTATCTAAAGCTCATCCTGCGGTATTGTTCAATGGATAAAGCAATAATACTACTGTATTCAAAGTATATAATCTATGCGTGACTTAATATATTAATCAGCTTGCCGAAGGGGTCGCGCAGAAACAACCGTTGCACCCCCCACGCTTCAGTCACGGGTCCGTATTCGATCGGCAGCCCCGCTTTCAGGATCCTGGCATGGACCTCATCGAAGTTGTCGACCTCGATGGAGAGATCCGGCACATCAGTGCCGGACCCACCTTCGCGTGCGAAACTGACCTGAGCGTGTGCTTCGAGCGGGCTGGCATGGGTAACGATCCAGCCGTGATCCATGGCGACGGGCATGCCGAGAATATCGCCGTAGAAGGCCTGCGCCCGCGCGGGCTCGGGCGTTGCGATATTGGCGACGACACGTCTGACCGCCATGGGGCTGTACCTCAGGCGAAGCGGATGATGGCGACTTCGCCTTCGAGCGCGCCCTGATAGGCGGACGCGTGCGGTTCTTCGTCCGGAATCTCGGTCAGCATGCCGATCTGGTCGAGATCGGCTTCGATGAAGCCTTCCTCGGAAAGCGCGTTCAGCGTCTCGCGCACGGCGGTATCGTCATCCGGCGCCCGCAGGATGACGTGGATGTCGATGCCCTCGGAATTGTCGGTCTCGTAAGCCTTGCCGATGACGATGAAGACCATCGGCTCGTCGCGTCCATTATCGTTGTCGGGGAGGGTGCTCATGGCGCGGTTCCTTGATCTTTTGTTGCTGTCTTGCGGGCCGATGGAATCGGTCCCGCGGGCGGCGAAACCGATCCGGCCCGCCCTGAGGGAATCAATAGACGGATTTTATGAAAAGCCAAAGCGCGGAGGTCAAAATCGCTGCCTTCTGCGCTGACTTATGTTAAAGCGCGTTGGAAATGGCCCGGACGTGGGCTTAGCGGCCAAGGGTGGCTGCGCAAAATGTGGATTCACCCTTGACGAAAGCTGGCTAAAACAGTAGTACGCCCGCCATCGGAGCCTCTATCTGTGCTGGCCGTTCGGAAACGTTTTTCCCGAACATCATCTCAAATGAAGCTTCATTGCACGTAGAAGACACGAATGTTGCACGCAAGACGCCTCATCCGGCGTCCTCTGCTCTTGGTGGTCCATCCGTGAAAACGGATCGGGCCACGTTTTGCGCATGAGGATATATGCGTGCATCGTCGCCGGAAACGGCATAGCCGCCACCCGTGAGGGTGGCTAAAGTAGTTTTTGCAAGGGATGGTTATATGCCTACCGTAAACCAGCTGATCCGCAAGCCTCGCCAGGCACAGGTAAAGCGCAACAAGGTTCCTGCTCTTCAGGAAAACCCGCAGAAGCGTGGCGTTTGCACCCGCGTTTACACGACGACCCCGAAGAAGCCGAACTCGGCTCTGCGTAAGGTTGCCAAGATCCGCCTCACCAACGGCTTCGAAGTCATCGGCTACATTCCGGGCGAAGGTCATAACCTTCAGGAACACTCCGTGGTCATGATCCGCGGCGGCCGCGTAAAGGACTTGCCGGGCGTGCGTTACCACATCATCCGTGGTGTTCTCGATACCCAGGGCGTCAAGAACCGCAAGCAGCGCCGCTCCAAGTACGGTGCGAAGCGTCCGAAGTAATTCGGGTTTAACAAATTCCGGCGCTGCGCGAGGTTCTCCGCGTGGTAAAGCGTCAATAACATTGAGAGACAAAGAATATGTCCCGTCGCCATAGTGCAGAAAAGCGTGAGATCAACCCGGACCCGAAGTTCGGCGATCTGGTCGTCACCAAGTTCATGAATGCCATCATGCTTCACGGCAAGAAGTCGGTCGCAGAAAGCATCGTTTACGGCGCGTTCGACGTCGTTCAGGGCAAGACGAAGCAGGAGCCGCTCGGCGTGTTCCACTCCGCCCTCGACAACGTTGCTCCGCACGTTGAAGTGCGTTCGCGCCGCGTTGGTGGTGCTACGTATCAGGTTCCGGTCGATGTTCGTCCCGAGCGCCGTCAGGCTCTCGCCATCCGCTGGCTGATCACTGCTGCTCGCAAGCGTAACGAAACGACCATGGTCGATCGCCTTTCCGGCGAACTCATGGACGCTGCGAACAACCGCGGTTCTGCTGTCAAGAAGCGTGAAGACACGCACAAGATGGCCGACGCTAACCGCGCATTCTCGCATTACCGCTGGTAATCTTAAACGGTCGCATATCGAAAGGCAGTCCATTATGGCTCGCGAATATAAAATCGAAGACTACCGCAATTTCGGTATCATGGCGCATATCGACGCCGGCAAGACCACGACCACCGAGCGTATTCTTTATTACACCGGTAAGTCGCACAAGATCGGCGAAGTCCATGATGGCGCTGCCACGATGGACTGGATGGAGCAGGAGCAGGAGCGTGGTATCACCATCACCTCCGCAGCCACCACGACCTTCTGGAAGGGTCGCGACGGCAAGATGCGCCGCTTCAACATCATCGACACCCCCGGCCACGTTGACTTCACGATTGAAGTCGAGCGTTCGCTGCGTGTTCTCGACGGTGCCATTGCTCTTCTCGATGCCAACGCCGGTGTAGAGCCGCAGACGGAAACCGTCTGGCGTCAGGCTGAGAAGTACAACGTTCCGCGTATGATCTTCTGCAACAAGATGGACAAGACCGGTGCTGACTTCTACCGCTCGGTAGAAATGATCAAGACCCGTCTCGGCGCAACGGCCGTTGTCATGCAGCTGCCGATCGGCGCTGAGACAGAGTTCAAGGGCGTTATCGACCTGATCGAGATGAACGCACTCATCTGGCGCGACGAATCGCTCGGCGCTCAGTGGGACGTCGTCGAAATCCCCGATGACCTGAAGGCCAAGGCTGACGAATATCGCGAAAAGCTGATCGAGACCGTTGTCGAGATCGACGAAGAAGCGATGGAAGACTACCTGAACGGCATCATGCCTGACAACGACAAGATCCGTGCGCTCGTTCGCCGCGGCACCATCGACGTGAAGTTCCACCCGATGTTCTGCGGTACCGCGTTCAAGAACAAGGGCGTTCAGCCGCTTCTCGACGCTGTTGTCGACTACCTGCCTTCTCCGCTGGACATCCCGGCGATCAAGGGCATCGACTTCAAGACCGAAGCCGAAATCGAACGTCATGCCGACGACAGCGAGCCGCTTTCCATGCTCGCGTTCAAGATCATGAACGACCCCTTCGTTGGTTCGCTGACCTTTGCTCGTATCTACTCGGGCAAGCTCGAAAAGGGTACGTCTGTCATCAACACGGTCAAGGACAAGCGCGAGCGCGTCGGCCGTATGCTGCAGATGCATTCCAACAGCCGTGAAGACATCGAAGAAGCCTTTGCCGGCGACATCGTTGCTCTGGCTGGCCTCAAGGAAACCACCACTGGCGATACGCTCTGTGATCCGCTGAAGCCGGTTATCCTCGAGCGCATGGAATTCCCCGAGCCGGTCATCCAGATCGCGATCGAGCCGAAGACCAAGGGCGACCAGGAAAAGATGGGCCTCGCGCTCAACCGTCTGGCTGCCGAAGATCCTTCGTTCCGCGTCAAGACCGACGAAGAGTCCGGTCAGACGATCATCGCAGGCATGGGCGAACTTCACCTCGACATTCTCGTTGACCGTATGCGTCGCGAGTTCAAGGTTGAAGCAACCGTCGGTGCTCCGCAGGTTGCCTACCGCGAAACCATCACGCGTCAGCACGAAGAAGACTACACGCACAAGAAGCAGTCCGGTGGTACCGGTCAGTTCGCTCGCGTGAAGATCATCTTCGAACCGAACCCTGAAGGCGAAGACTTCAAGTTCGAATCCAAGATCGTCGGTGGTGCTGTTCCGAAGGAATACATCCCGGGCGTTCAGAAGGGTATCGAAAGCGTTCTGTCTTCCGGTCCGCTCGCTGGCTTCCCGATGCTGGGCGTCAAGGCAACCCTGATCGACGGCGCATACCACGACGTCGACTCCTCGGTTCTCGCGTTCGAAATCGCATCGCGTGCCTGCTTCCGTGAAGCAGCAAAGAAGGCTGGTGCACAGCTTCTTGAGCCGATGATGAAGGTCGAAGTCGTCACCCCTGAAGATTACGTCGGTGACGTGATCGGCGATCTGAACTCGCGTCGCGGTCAGATCCAGGGTCAGGAATCGCGTGGCATCACCATCGTGATCAGCGCACACGTTCCGCTCGCGAACATGTTCAAGTACGTCGACAACCTGCGCTCCATGTCGCAGGGCCGCGCACAGTACTCGATGACGTTCGATCACTATTCGCCGGTTCCGTCGAACGTGGCGCAGGAAATCCAGGCAAAGTACTCCGGTCAGAAGTGATCGGGGTACGCCCCACCAGAGATTTGAAGATTATTCCCGTCAAGGGACAAGAATGGAGAGCCACTAATGGCAAAGAGCAAGTTTGAGCGCAATAAGCCGCACGTCAACATTGGCACGATCGGTCACGTCGACCACGGCAAGACGTCGTTGACTGCTGCGATCACGAAGTATTTCGGCGAGTTCAAGGCGTATGACCAAATCGACGCCGCTCCTGAGGAAAAGGCCCGTGGTATCACGATTTCGACGGCGCACGTTGAGTATGAGACGCCTGCGCGTCACTACGCCCACGTTGACTGCCCCGGCCACGCCGACTATGTGAAGAACATGATCACCGGTGCTGCCCAGATGGACGGCGCGATCCTGGTTTGCTCGGCTGCCGACGGCCCGATGCCACAGACCCGCGAGCACATCCTGCTTGCCCGTCAGGTTGGCGTTCCGGCCATCGTCGTGTTCCTCAACAAGGTCGACCAGGTTGACGACGCCGAGCTTCTCGAGCTCGTCGAGCTTGAAGTTCGCGAACTTCTGTCGTCCTACGACTTCCCGGGCGACGATATCCCGATCATCAAGGGTTCGGCACTTGCTGCTCTTGAAGATTCTGACAAGAAGATCGGTGAAGACGCGATCCGCGAGCTGATGGCTGCTGTCGACGCCTACATCCCGACGCCTGAGCGTCCGATCGACCAGCCGTTCCTGATGCCGATCGAAGACGTGTTCTCGATCTCGGGTCGTGGTACGGTTGTGACGGGTCGCGTTGAGCGCGGTATCGTCAAGGTTGGTGAAGAAGTCGAAATCGTCGGCATCCGTCCGACCTCGAAGACGACTGTTACCGGCGTTGAAATGTTCCGCAAGCTGCTCGACCAGGGCCAGGCCGGCGACAACATCGGTGCACTCGTTCGCGGCGTTACCCGTGACGGCGTCGAGCGTGGTCAGATCCTGTGCAAGCCGGGTTCGGTCAAGCCGCACAAGAAGTTCATGGCAGAAGCCTACATCCTGACGAAGGAAGAAGGCGGCCGTCATACGCCGTTCTTCACGAACTACCGTCCGCAGTTCTACTTCCGTACGACTGACGTTACCGGTATCGTTTCGCTTCCTGAAGGCACGGAAATGGTTATGCCTGGCGACAACGTCACTGTTGAAGTCGAGCTGATCGTTCCGATCGCGATGGAAGAAAAGCTGCGCTTCGCTATCCGCGAAGGCGGCCGTACCGTCGGCGCCGGCATCGTTGCTTCGATCGTCGAGTAATTTGGACTTTCAAAATTCAGCCCGGCGGCGGTGTCAAGAACACCGTCGCCGGACTTTTAATAAAAAGCCTGGCGGCGTTGCATTTTTAGTGCTTGAA
The DNA here is from genome assembly GCF_000092025.1 of Agrobacterium fabrum str. C58. NCBI lineage: Bacteria > Pseudomonadati > Pseudomonadota > Alphaproteobacteria > Hyphomicrobiales > Rhizobiaceae > Agrobacterium > Agrobacterium fabrum. Next base: position 1,915,931 of record NC_003062.2, on the reverse strand, counting down.
AAATTCGGTGAAAGCGCGTAAACGCGCACTCACACTCACCCGCTGGATTCGCAAGCAATTGCGGAGCGCGGTGTTTTAGCAATACAGACTACTGAAATGATTGGGGTGCAGGGGCATTCCTCTCGATTTTTGAAAATCTGCGGCGCCACGATCAATAGAAGTTCATGTGTTTCCGCGTGCGGAAACGAATAACAAAGAACAAGGACAAGACGAATGACCGGCCAGAATATCCGTATCCGCCTCAAGGCGTTCGATCACCGGATCCTCGATGCCTCTACCCGTGAGATCGTGTCGACCGCAAAGCGCACCGGCGCCAGCGTTCGCGGCCCGGTTCCTCTCCCCACTCGCATCGAAAAGTTTACTGTCAACCGCTCTCCTCACGTTGACAAGAAAAGCCGTGAACAGTTCGAAATGCGGACGCACAAGCGTCTTCTCGATATCGTTGACCCCACCCCGCAGACTGTCGATGCTCTTATGAAGCTCGACCTCGCTGCTGGCGTTGACGTGGAAATCAAGCTCTAAGACCCGGCCCGATCCATCCAAGGTGAGGGCTGAAATAACAAGGAAGGTACGTGGAGCAATCCAACGTCTTCCAAACCGGAGACCGGAAACATCGTGAGATGTCGAAGGGCACTCCTTAACAAAGGCCAGAGAGGGTTTTCCCTTCAAGGCTCGCAAGAGGATGAACCAATGCGTTCAGGTGTGATTGCACAGAAAGTGGGTATGACACGCGTCTATAACGACGCAGGTGAACATATCCCTGTAACAGTATTGCGACTGGATAACGTACAAGTCGTTGCCCAGCGCACGGAAGACAAGAATGGCTACACCGCAGTTCAGCTCGGTGCCGGCCAGTCCAAGGTCAAGAACACGACGAAGGCGCTTCGCGGCCATTTTGCCGCTGCCAATGTCGAACCGAAAGCCAAGCTCGTCGAGTTCCGGGTTTCCCCCGAGAACCTGATCGACATCGGTGCAACACTGACCGCAAATCATTTTCAGTCCGGCCAGCTGGTCGACGTCACTGGAACCACAATCGGTAAAGGTTTTGCCGGTGCTATGAAGCGTCACAACTTCGGTGGTGGCCGCGCTTCGCACGGTAACTCCGTATCGCACCGTGCACACGGTTCGACCGGTAACAACCAGGATCCGGGCCGCGTCTGGAAGGGCAAGCGCATGGCTGGTCATATGGGCCAGACGCGCGTTACGACCCAGAACCTCGAAGTCGTTTCGACTGATGAAGACCGTGGCCTCATCCTGGTAAAGGGTGCAGTTCCCGGTTCGAAGGGTTCCTGGATCATCGTCCGCGACGCCGTCAAGTCGGCTGCGAAGTAAGGGAGCCTTATCATGGAATTGAACGTCAAAACCCTCGAGGGAAAAGACGCCGGCAAGGTTTCTCTGTCGGATGAGATCTTCGGCCTCGACCCCCGCCAGGACATCCTGGCCCGTATGGTTCGCTGGCAGCTTGCAAAGAAGCAGCAGGGAACCCACAAAACCAAGAACCGGTCGGAAGTTTCCCGCACCGGTGCGAAGATGTACAAGCAGAAGGGTACGGGCCGCGCTCGTCACCATTCGGCTCGCGCACCGCAGTTCCGCGGCGGCGGCAAGGCCCACGGCCCGGTCGTTCGCAGCCACGCCCATGACCTTCCCAAGAAGGTTCGTGCGCTCGCTCTGCGTCACGCTTTGTCTGCAAAGCTGAAGGCTGAAGAACTGATCATCGTCGATCAGCTCGTTGCATCCGAAGCAAAGACCAAGGCTCTGCTGGGCAGCTTCGCTTCGCTTGGCCTGACCAACGCTCTCGTTATCGGTGGCGCTGAACTTGATGGCAACTTCAAGCTCGCAGCCCAGAACATCCCGAATGTGGACGTTCTGCCGGTACAGGGCATCAATGTTTACGACATCCTGCGTCGTGGCAAGCTCGTGCTTTCCAAGGCTGCTGTAGAGGCTCTGGAGGAGCGGTTCAAATGACGGATCTTCGCCACTACGATGTGATCGTATCTCCTTCGATCACGGAAAAGTCGACGCTGGTATCCGAACAGAACCAGGTCGTATTCAACGTCGCCAAGACTGCTTCCAAGCCTGAAATCAAGGCTGCTGTGGAAGCTCTCTTCGGTGTCAAAGTCACGGCTGTGAACACGCTTATCCGCAAGGGTAAGACCCGTCGTTTCCGTGGGTTCGCCGGTAAGCTTAAGGACGTCAAGAAAGCCGTCGTTACGCTCGCCGAAGGTCAATCCATCGACGTGTCCACCGGACTCTAAAGGTTAGGCCCAAGCGGGCAAAGACCCAAAAGGGAACAAGAATATGGCATTGAAAAGTTTCAATCCGACCACGCCGAGCCAGCGTCAGCTGGTTATCGTGGACCGCGCTTCGCTCTACAAGGGCAAGCCGGTAAAGGCTCTCACCCAGGGCCTCAGCTCCAAGGGTGGCCGCAACAACCAGGGCCGGATCACCGTCCGTTTCCAGGGTGGCGGTCACAAGCGGACCTATCGTCTGGTAGACTTCAAGCGTCGCAAGTTTGACGTTGAAGGTACCGTTGAACGTCTGGAATACGACCCCAACCGCACCGCGTTCATCGCGCTGGTTACGTATACCGACGGCGAACAGGCTTACATTCTCGCGCCACAGCGTCTCGCTGCTGGTGACAAGGTGATCGCCTCCGACAAGGCAGTGGACGTGAAGCCCGGCAACACCATGCCGCTTCAGTACATTCCGGTCGGTTCGATCATCCACAACGTCGAGATGAAGCCTGGTAAAGGCGGTCAGATTGCCCGCTCCGCCGGTACGTATGTCCAGCTCGTCGGCCGCGATGCCGGTATGGCCATCCTGCGTCTCAACTCGGGCGAACAGCGTCTGGTACACGGCTCGTGCCTTGCATCGATCGGCGCTGTTTCTAACTCGGACCACGGCAACATCAACGACGGCAAGGCCGGTCGTTCCCGTTGGCGCGGCAAGCGTCCGCACGTTCGCGGCGTCGTCATGAACCCGGTCGACCACCCGCACGGTGGTGGTGAAGGTCGCACGTCGGGTGGTCGCCACCCGGTTACTCCGTGGGGCAAGCCCACGAAGGGCAAGCGCACCCGTTCGAACAAGTCGACCGACAAGTTCATCATGCGCTCGCGCCATCAGCGTAAGAAGTAAGAGAGGTAGTCACTAATGGCTCGTTCAGTATGGAAAGGTCCGTTTGTTGACGGCTATCTTCTCACCAAGGCTGAGAAGGTGCGCGAGAGCGGACGTAACGAAGTAATCAAGATCTGGAGCCGTCGCTCCACGATCCTGCCGCAGTTCGTTGGTCTGACGTTTGGCGTCTACAACGGCAGCAAGCATGTGCCCGTCTCGGTCAACGAAGACATGGTCGGACACAAGTTCGGTGAATTCTCTCCGACCCGTACCTATTACGGTCACGGCGCGGACAAGAAGGCAAAGAGGAAGTAATCATGGCGAAGGCTAAGACCGAACGCCGGCTGAAGGACAATGAGGCTCAGGCCATTGCCCGTACGCTCCGCGTCAGCCCCCAGAAACTGAACCTGGTTGCCGCTCTTATCCGTGGCAAGAAGGTTGATCGCGCTCTCGCCGAGCTCGAATTCTCCCGCAAGCGCATTGCAGGCACCGTCAAGAAGACGCTCGAATCTGCAATTGCCAATGCGGAAAACAACCATGATCTCGACGTCGACGCTCTCGTCGTCGCCGAGGCCTATGTTGGCAAGTCCATCACCATGAAGCGTTTCCACGCTCGTGGCCGTGGTCGTGCTTCCCGCATTGAAAAGCCGTTCGCTCACCTCACGATCGTTGTTCGTGAAGTTGAGGAAAAAGGGGAGGCCGCATAATGGGTCAGAAAATCAATCCAATCGGCTTCCGCCTCGGCATCAACCGTACCTGGGATAGCCGCTGGTACGCTGACACCGCTGAATACGGCAAGCTTCTGCATGAAGACCTGAAGATCCGGGCTTACCTGATCAAGGAACTCAAGCAGGCTGGCATCGCCAAGGTCGTCATTGAGCGTCCGCACAAGAAGTGCCGCGTCACGATCCACTCGGCTCGTCCGGGTCTGATCATCGGCAAGAAGGGTGCAGACATCGAGAAGCTTCGCAAGAAGCTTTCCGAGATGACCAACTCCGAAACGCACCTCAACATCGTTGAAGTGCGCAAGCCGGAAATCGACGCTACTCTGGTAGCTCAGTCGATCGCCCAGCAGCTCGAGCGCCGCGTTGCTTTCCGCCGTGCGATGAAGCGCGCTGTTCAGTCCGCAATGCGTCTTGGCGCCGAAGGCATCAAGATCACCTGCGGCGGTCGTCTTGGTGGTGCTGAAATCGCTCGTACCGAATGGTACCGCGAAGGTCGCGTTCCGCTGCACACGCTGCGTGCGGACATCGACTACGGCACGGCCGAAGCTGAAACCGCATTCGGCATCTGCGGCATCAAGGTCTGGATCTTCAAGGGCGAAATCCTTGAGCACGATCCGATGGCTTCTGAGCGTCGCGGTCTCGAAGGCGACGCACAGGGCCCTGCAAGCCGTGAGCGTGGCGATCGTCCCGATCGTCGTCGCGAAAACGCTTGATTGACGCTGGCGAAAGATAAGCTCGGAGAAGTAAGAAAATGTTGCAGCCAAAGCGTACTAAGTACCGTAAGCAGTTCAAGGGACGCATCAAGGGCGTCGCCAAGGGCGGCTTTGACCTGGCATTCGGTGAATTCGGCTTGAAGTCGCAGGAACCGAACCGCGTGAATGCACGCGAGATCGAAGCGGCCCGCCGCGCGATCACGCGTTACATGAAGCGCGCAGGTCGTGTGTGGATCCGCGTATTCCCTGACGTTCCGGTGACGGCAAAGCCGACCGAAGTTCGTATGGGTAAGGGCAAGGGTTCGGTCGAATACTGGGCATGCAAGGTCAAGCCCGGTCGTATGATGTTCGAGATCGACGGTGTTACCGAGGAGATCGCCCGTGAGGCGCTTCGTCTCGGCGCTGCCAAGCTCTCGGTCAAGACGCGCTTCGTACAGCGCATCGCAGAGTAAGGAGCAAGGCACATGAAAGCCGATGAAGTTCGCGGCCTCAGCGCCGACCAGCTCAAGGACAAGCTCGCCGATCTGAAGAAGGAGCAGTTCAACCTGCGCTTCCAGAAGGCGACTGGCCAGCTGGAGAAGTCCTCGCGCATCAACGAAGTCCGCAAGGACATCGCCCGCGTTAAAACCATTGCCCGCCAGAAGGCGGCAGAAGCCAAGGCCTAAGGAAAAATAATATGCCGAAACGCATTCTGCAGGGCGTCGTAGTGTCCGACAAGAACGAGAAGACTGTCGTGGTCCGGGTTGAGCGTCGATTCGCTCACCCGCTCATGCAAAAGACCGTTCGTCGTTCGAAGAAGTACAAGGCACACGACGAGAACAATCAGTATAAGGTCGGCGACGTCGTTTCCATCGAGGAATGCGCACCGATTTCCAAGGACAAGCGCTGGACGGTCGTTGCCGCCCAGGCTTAATTTCATCAGAATCGCGCCAGGTCTCTTGTACTTGGCGCGGAATCCTGTATGAAGCAGCGCAAGGACGCTCGTGACCCGAGCGTCTTTTGCTTTATGCGCACGGAAGGTCCTTTTAGGAAACCACCCTGTCACGACATTTCCGCGCAAAAAAAGATATATTCATAAGCTGGGGCAGGGGGCTCTCTCGAGAGAGTTTGCCCAACCGTTCCAGTAACAACAAGAAGGCGACCTGACATGATTCAGATGCAAACAAACCTCGACGTGGCGGATAATTCCGGCGCACGTCGTGTCATGTGCATCAAGGTGCTGGGCGGCTCGAAGCGCAAATATGCTTCTGTTGGCGACATTATTGTCGTTTCCATCAAGGAAGCTATTCCGCGCGGCCGCGTCAAGAAGGGCGATGTGATGAAGGCGGTTGTCGTGCGCACCGCCAAGGACATCCGCCGCGCTGACGGCAGCGTCATCCGTTTCGATAACAACGCAGCCGTTCTTATCGACAACAAGAAAGAGCCCATCGGCACCCGTATCTTCGGACCGGTTCCGCGCGAACTTCGCGCCAAGAACCACATGAAGATCATCTCGCTGGCTCCGGAAGTACTGTAAGGAGCGTATGCGATGCAGAAAATTCGTAAAGGCGACAATGTTGTCGTATTGACCGGTAAGGACAAGGGCCGTACCGGCGAAGTAATCCAGGTGATGCCGAAAGAAGACCGTGCCGTTGTGCGTGGCGTAAACATGGTGAAGCGTCACCAGCGCCAGACCCAGGCCCAGGAAGCCGGCATCATCAACAAGGAAGCATCCTTGCACATCTCCAACATCGCCATCGTCGACAAGGATGGCAAGCCGACCCGCGTTGGCTTCTCTGTTGTGGATGGCAAGAAGGTCCGCGTGGCCAAGCGTTCGGGAGAAGTGATCGATGGCTGATAAGTACGAGCCGCGTCTCAAGACGGAATACGTTTCCCGTATCCGCGGCGCCATGCAGGAGAAGTTCTCCTACGCGAACGTCATGATGATCCCGAAGCTGGACAAGATCGTCATCAATATGGGCGTTGGCGAAGCAACCGCGGATTCGAAGAAGCCAACGATTGCTGCTGGCGATCTGGCGGCAATTGCCGGCCAGAAGCCTGTCATCACCAAGGCTCGCAATTCGATCGCCGGCTTCAAGGTTCGTGAACACATGCCAATCGGCGCGAAGGTTACCCTTCGTGGCGAGCGCATGTACGAATTTCTTGATCGTCTGATCAACATCGCGCTGCCGCGCGTTCGCGACTTCCGGGGCCTGAACCCCAAGAGCTTTGACGGCCGTGGCAACTTCGCCATGGGCATCAAGGAACACATTGTGTTCCCTGAGATCAACTACGATAAGGTTGATCAGATGTGGGGCATGGACATCATCGTTTGCACGACGGCGACGTCGGACGACGAAGCTCGGGCTCTGCTTACAGAGTTCAACTTCCCGTTCCGTCACTAACCGTAACGACGAGCGTAGAAAAGGAACTCCGATATGGCGAAAACAAGCGCAGTTGAAAAGAACAAGCGCCGCCGCAAGTCGGTCGCCCAGCAGGCTACCAAGCGTGCTGCACTCAAGGCGATCGTGATGAACCAGTCCCTTCCGATCGAAGACCGGTTCAAGGCCACTCTGAAGCTCGCTTCGCTGCCGCGTGACGGCTCGAAGACGCGTATCCGCAACCGCTGCGAAGTAACGGGCCGTCCGCGCGCGTTCTATCGCAAGCTCAAGATGTCGCGTATCGCGCTTCGTGAGCTGGGCAATTCCGGCAAGGTGCCGGGCATTGTCAAGTCGAGCTGGTAAGGAGACGGGCACATGACCATGACTGATCCTTTGGGTGATATGCTCACCCGCATCCGCAATGGTGCTGCTCGCCGCAAGTCGTCGGTAAGCACGCCTGCTTCCAGCCTGCGCGCACGCGTTCTCGACGTGCTGCAGTCTGAAGGCTACATCCGCGGTTATTCCAAGGTCGATTTCGAAAACGGCAAGGCCGAATTCACGATCGAGCTGAAGTACTACGAAGGCGCGTCGGTGATCCGTGAGATCGGCCGCGTGTCCAAGCCGGGCCGCCGGGTTTATGTCTCGGTAAAGTCCATTCCGCAGGTCGCGAACGGCCTCGGCATCACCATCCTTTCGACTCCGAAGGGTGTGATGGCCGATCACCAGGCTCGCGAACAGAACGTTGGTGGCGAGGTTCTTTGCTCGGTCTTCTAAGACCCGAGCAAGGATCTCCATAACGAACAGACAGGATTGAATAATGTCTCGTATCGGTAAAAAGCCCGTTCCGGTTCCAGCAGGTGTGACGGCCAATGTCGACGGCCAGAAGGTTACTGCTAAGGGCCCGAAGGGTGAACTGTTTTTCGTCGCCAATGACGACATTCAGCTGAAGCTCGAAGATAACGGCGTTTCCGTAACGCCGGCTAATGGCACCAAGGAAGCTCGTTCGAAGTGGGGCATGTCCCGCACGATGATCGAGAACATCTTCAAGGGTGTTAAGGACGGCTATGAGCGCAAGCTCGAAATCAACGGCGTTGGTTACCGTGCCGCCCTGCAGGGCAAGAACCTGCAGCTGGCTCTCGGTTTCAGCCATGACGTTGTTTACGAGCCTCCGGTCGGCATCACCATTGCCGTGCCGAAGCCGACGGAAATCATCGTTTCCGGCATCAACAAGCAGCAGGTAGGCCAGGTAGCCGCGGAAATCCGCGAATACCGCGGTCCCGAGCCCTACAAGGGTAAGGGCGTGAAGTACGCTGAAGAGCGTATTGTCCGCAAAGAAGGCAAGAAGAAGTAAGGATCACGCGAAATGGCTAGCAGGAAAGAAGCACTTGCACGTCGCGCGAGCCGTGTGCGCCGCCAGATCAAGGCGGTTGCCAACGGCCGTCCGCGCCTGTCGGTTCATCGCTCGTCGAAGAACATCTACGCCCAGATCATCGATGACGTTGCTGGCAAGACGCTTGCGTCTGCCTCCACGCTCGAAGCCGATCTGCGCAGCTCGCTCAAGACCGGCGCCGACGTTGCAGCAGCAGCTGTCGTAGGCAAGCTGGTTGCCGAGCGTGGCGTCAAGGCTGGCGTCAAGGATGTCGTTTTCGACCGTGGCGCGTTCATCTATCATGGCCGTATCAAGGCCGTGGCTGAAGCTGCCCGCGAAGGCGGTCTGAACTTCTGATCTTTTTCCGCCCGGACAATGATCCGGGCGGAATTTCACCGGACCATGCGGATCTCGTCATCGAGGCCGCTGGTCTTTTCGTTTGCCGTTCCACCCGTAAAAGAAAAAGGACAAGGACAATGGCACAGGAAAAAAGAGGTTCTCGCGACGATCGCCAGAACCGTGAAGAGCGCGATAGCGAATTCGTCGACAAGCTGGTCGCGATCAACCGCGTTGCAAAGGTTGTTAAGGGTGGCCGTCGCTTCGGCTTCGCCGCTCTCGTCGTCGTTGGCGACCAGAAGGGCCGCGTTGGCTTCGGTCACGGCAAGGCTCGTGAAGTTCCGGAAGCTATCCGCAAGGCAACGGAAAGCGCAAAGCGCGATCTGATCTTCGTTCCGCTGCGCGATGGCCGCACTCTGCATCACGACGTCAATGGCCGTCACGGCGCAGGCAAGGTTCTGCTGCGTTCGGCCAAGGCCGGTACCGGTATCATCGCCGGTGGTCCGATGCGCGCCGTTTTCGAAACGCTCGGCGTTCATGACGTTGTTGCGAAGTCGACCGGTTCGTCGAACCCGTACAACATGGTTCGCGCCACGTTCGACGCTCTGAAGCATCAGGTTCATCCGAAGGACATCGCTGCACAGCGTGGCCTGAAGTATGCGACCCTTCAGGCTCGCCGTGCCGCTTCCGGCAACGCTTCTGAAGAATAAGGAGCTGGATCATGGCCAAGAAAACTACTGAAGCCAAGAAGACTGTCACGGTCGAACAGATCGGCAGCCCTATTCGCCGCCCGGCAATCCAGCGTCAGACGCTGGTCGGTCTGGGTCTCAACAAGATGCATCGTCAGCGCACCCTGGAAGATACTCCGGCGGTTCGCGGCATGATCCGTGCGGTCCAGCATCTCGTTCGCGTCGTTGACGAGAAGTGAGACGGAGTAACCTATCATGAAACTCAATGAAATCAGAGACAACGAAGGCTCCTCCAAGGACCGTATCCGCGTAGGTCGCGGTATCGGTTCCGGCAAGGGCAAGACCGGTGGTCGCGGTGTGAAGGGTCAGAAGGCTCGTTCGGGCGTCGCCATCAACGGTTTTGAAGGCGGCCAGATGCCTATCTACCGTCGCCTGCCGAAGCGTGGCTTTAACAACATTTTCGGTTCCGAATTTGCTGTTGTGTCGCTCGGCCGCATTCAGACCGCCATCGACGCCAAGAAGCTTGATGCTTCCGCAACGATCGATGCTGCTGCTCTCAAGGCTGCCGGCGTCATCCGTCGCGTCAAGGACGGCGTACGCATTCTCGCTGACGGCGAACTGACGAGCAAGGTTGCTTTTGAAGTTGCCGGCGCTTCCAAGCCTGCACTCGAAAAGATTGAGAAGGCTGGCAGCTCTATCAAGCTTCTCGCAGTTGCAGTTGAAGCTTCCGAGTAATATATAGACTTCAGACGCCCGGGGCATAGTCGCCCCGGGCGTTTGCGCTCCCTGGCCTATGGTGCTGTCGATTTAAATCGATTTATGGTGGCATCGTGGCAAACTCTTCGCGGTGCAGCTGTTATGCGCGCCACATGCGGCATAAAGTGCCGCAGGGAGAGCCTCACAGTTCTTGAACTTCCCTAGGGGAGGGGATAGGACATAAAAAAACAGGGTGAGGCATGATGGCGGCGCAAAGCCGTGTTCGTCCGAAGCCCGTTTTTGAACCGGTATTTTTAGACCTTTCCGCATTGGCCGGTTTCGCTGGCCGGCAAGGGTCATTCGGAGAAATTTATGGCTTCAGCAGCGGAACAACTGGCTTCGAACCTGAATTTTTCGACCTTCGCTAAGGCGGAGGATCTGAAAAAGCGTCTCTGGTTTACTCTTGCCGCACTTCTCGTCTACCGTCTCGGCACCCACATTCCGCTTCCGGGTCTGAACCCAGAAGCCTATGCGCAGGCCTTCCGTGGCCAGGCCAACGGTATTCTCGGTCTTTTCAACATGTTTGCGGGTGGCGCCGTCGAGCGCATGGCGATCTTCGCCCTCGGCATCATGCCTTACATCTCCGCTTCGATCATCGTGCAGCTCATGACCTCGGTCGTGCCCTCGCTCGAAGCGTTGAAGAAGGAAGGCGAAGCCGGCCGCAAGATCATCAACCAGTACACCCGCTACGGCACGGTGCTGCTCGGCACGCTGCAGGCCTATGGCATTGCGGTCGGCCTTGAAAGCGGCAACGGTCTCGTGGTCGATCCGGGCATGTTCTTCCGCGTTTCCACCGTCATCACGCTGCTCGGCGGTACGATGTTCCTGATGTGGCTCGGCGAGCAGATCACCTCGCGCGGTATCGGCAACGGTATTTCGCTGATCATCTTCGCGGGCATCGCCGCAGGCCTGCCCAAGGCTCTGGCTGGCACGCTGGAACTTGGCCGCACCGGCGCGCTGTCGACCCCGCTCATCCTGATGGTTGTCATTGTGGCGATCGGCGTCATTGCCCTCATCGTCTTCGTGGAGCGCGCCCAGCGCCGTCTCCTCATACAATATCCGAAGCGACAGGTCGGCAACCGGATGTTCCAGGGCGATACCTCGCACCTGCCGCTGAAGCTCAACACGGCCGGCGTCATTCCCGCGATCTTCGCATCGTCGCTGCTGCTCCTGCCGGCAACGGCTGCAGGTTTTGCCGGTAACACCAACCTGCCGACCTGGGCGACCTCGATCATCGCGTCGCTGCAGCATGGCCAGCCGTTGTTCATGGCGCTCTACGGCCTGCTGATCGCGTTCTTCGCGTTCTTCTACACGGCAATCGTGTTCAATCCGAAGGATACGGCCGATAATCTCAAGAAGCATGGTGGCTTCATTCCGGGTATCCGTCCGGGCGAGCGCACCGCGGAGTACATCGATTACGTCCTGACCCGCATTACCGTGGTCGGCGCGATTTATCTGGTCTTCGTGTGTATCCTTCCTGAGACACTTATCGCACGTACGGGCATTCCGTTAGCCCTTGGTGGTACTTCGCTTTTGATCGTTGTCAGTGTAACTCTGGATACGGTTGCGCAGATTCAGGGTCACCTGATCGCCCAGCAATATGAAGGTCTGATCAAGAAGTCGAAGTTGCGTGGAGGAAAGAGGGGACGATGAGACTGATATTTTTGGGTCCGCCGGGTGCGGGCAAGGGAACCCAGGCCAAGCGGCTGACTGACAAGTACGGGATCCCGCAGCTTTCCACCGGTGACATGCTTCGCGCTGCGGTCAGCGCGGGCACCGAAATCGGCAAGCGCGCCAAAGCCGTCATGGACGCCGGCGGGCTCGTTTCCGACGATATCGTCAATCAGATCGTTTCCGAACGCATCGAAGCACCGGACTGTGCCAAGGGCTTTATTCTCGACGGCTATCCGCGCACCGTTCCGCAGGCCAAGGCGCTTGCGGACAATATGCGCAAGAAGAATCAGGTCCTGGATGCCGTCATCGAACTGAAGGTGGATGAAGAGGCGTTGATTCGCCGAATCGAAAACCGCGTAGCTGAAACCATTGCCGCTGGCGGCACGGTTCGCTCGGATGACAATCCGGAAGCTTTCCGCAAGCGTCTGACAGAATATCGCGAAAAGACCGCGCCGCTGTCTGCCTATTACAGCGAACAGGGCGAGCTGGTGACGCTTGATGGCATGGCTGATGTCGATGCCGTCACTGAGGCCATTGAGCGCGTTCTCGAGAAAGCCTCTGCCTGATCGACGGAGCGGATGGGCAGGCGCTGTTGCGTTCTTGCCCATATCGCGCTTCCGCATGACGGCTGATCCTCTGGATCGCAAAAGAATCTTGGCGGAGCCGGTTGCTTTTTTGCGCTGATTCCGTTAAACACCGCGCCAACTCGCGACATCCCAAGCGACTGGCGCGGATTTCCCTCAGGGAAGGGAGATCCGGGTTCGGTCGTTTTGACTTGTCACGGACATCAATTTGAACTGGCGGTCTTGTTGGCCGCTCGAATGGAATCACCACTTGCCGGATGGCAACTGGAACCAAGGAGAAAAGACGTGGCACGTATCGCTGGCGTCAACATCCCGACTGCAAAGCGCGTTGTTATTGCGCTGACCTACATTCACGGGATTGGTCCGAAATTCGCGCAGGAAATCATGGACAAGGTCGGTATTCCGGCTGAAAAGCGCGTTCATCAGCTGACGGATGCTGAAGTTCTTCAGATCCGCGAAGCCATCGACCGCGACTACCAGGTCGAAGGTGACCTGCGTCGTGAGACCTCGATGAACATCAAGCGTCTGATGGACCTAGGTTGCTACCGTGGCCTGCGTCACCGTCGTGGCCTTCCGGTCCGCGGTCAGCGCACGCACACCAACGCCCGCACCCGCAAGGGTCCGGCGAAGGCTATCGCTGGGAAGAAGAAGTAATTTTCCGGTTCTCCGGAAAGGGGAGGCTGGTGCAGTCCGCGCCAGCCTTTCTGAGTTTGGCGAAAAGCTCGGCTACGAGCTGATTGCCGGTGTAGCCGCTGGTGTTACGGCGGTGAAGAGATCAATGAAAGGTATAAAATGGCCAAGGAAGCCGCACGCGTCCGTCGTCGCGAACGCAAAAATATCACGTCTGGCGTCGCGCACGTCAATTCGACCTTCAACAACACGATGATCACCATCACCGACGCACAGGGCAATGCTATTGCCTGGTCGTCCGCTGGTGCCAAGGGCTTCAAGGGTTCGCGCAAGTCGACTCCGTTCGCTGCCCAGATCGCTGCTGAAGATTGCGCGAAGAAGGCTCAGGAACACGGCATGAAGTCGCTTGAAGTCGAAGTTTGCGGTCCGGGTTCCGGTCGTGAATCGGCACTTCGCGCTCTGCAGGCTGCCGGTTTCATGATCACTTCCATTCGCGACGTGACGCCGATCCCGCACAACGGTTGCCGTCCGCGCAAGAAGCGCCGCGTCTGACGCGACCGTGGTTCGGAAATTCCGCCTTTCCTTCGGTCTGGCGGAATTTTCGTGTATCTGGCGTGTGCGCGTCGATTTCGATCGACGGACTTGCGCTCAAGAACCCACTGATGAACCACTGAATTAGGTTCCTCTCGGTGTTTTCATGCTCGGTCCGTCACGATTGGATGGTGGCGGCGAACGGAAGGTTTAAAGATGATTCAGAAGAACTGGCAGGAACTTATCAAGCCGAACAAGGTCGAGTTCACCTCGTCCAGCCGCACCAAGGCAACTCTGGTTGCCGAGCCGCTGGAGCGTGGTTTCGGTCTTACCCTCGGCAACGCGCTGCGCCGCGTTCTGTTGTCTTCTCTGCGTGGTGCCGCTGTAACGGCCGTGCAGATCGACGGTGTCCTGCACGAATTCTCCTCCATCCCCGGCGTTCGGGAAGATGTGACGGATATCGTGCTCAACATCAAGGAAATCGCCATCAAGATGGATGGTGACGATTCCAAGCGCATGGTCGTGCGCAAGCAGGGTCCGGGTTCGGTAACCGCTGGTGACATCCAGACGGTTGGCGACATCGAGATCCTGAACCCCGACCACGTGATCTGCACGCTCGATGAAGGCGCTGAAATCCGCATGGAATTCACCGTCAACAACGGCAAGGGTTACGTACCGGCTGAGCGCAACCGCGCGGAAGATGCCCCTATCGGCCTCATTCCGGTGGACAGCCTCTATTCTCCGGTCAAGAAAGTGTCCTACAAGGTGGAAAACACCCGTGAAGGTCAGGTTCTCGACTATGACAAGCTGATCATGACGATCGAGACCAACGGTTCGGTTTCCGGCGAAGACGCCGTTGCCTTCGCCGCTCGCATTCTTCAGGACCAGCTGGGCGTCTTCGTCAACTTCGACGAGCCGCAGAAGGAAGCAGAAGAAGAATCGGTTACTGAACTCGCGTTCAACCCGGCGCTTCTCAAGAAGGTCGACGAGCTCGAACTGTCAGTTCGTTCGGCAAACTGCCTGAAGAACGACAACATCGTTTATATCGGCGACCTGATCCAGAAGACCGAAGCCGAAATGCTCCGCACGCCGAACTTTGGTCGCAAGTCGCTGAACGAAATCAAGGAAGTTCTCGCTTCCATGGGTCTGCACCTCGGCATGGAAGTGCCGGCATGGCCGCCTGAGAACATCGAAGATCTC